>CALHVU010000020.1 GCA_938036925.1 uncultured Atopobium sp. | reverse complement strand
AGAAGGTCCACGGAGACAGAAATAGCTTTCGGTGAGCGGCGCTCCCCCGCCACGTCGCTTCGCATGGCGCTCCATGCTCACCGGATGCGCCCCGAGCGCACGGGTTTCTCGCCACACGCGCCGACCTTTTGCTGCACGCGCCTGAAAAGTGCAAAGAATCTGTATTTGCGCCACCGATTCTTTTGCAAAATCAGGCAAATACACAGATTCTTTTGTAATTTTAGGCAAAAGTTACAGATTCTTTGTAGAAATCAGGCGCGAGAAAAACTAGGGCATGTCACGCAGTAAGCCAGAGCAATCACGCAGGATTTATGAGCCTGAAATGCACACCAAGTCTGAGCAAAAGTACTCAGACAAAGCGAGAAAAACAGGCAAATCGCTCAGACATGGCGAGAAAATCCGGCAAATCACTCAGACTTGATGCACTTTTCAGGCTGCAGCGAACGCATCTCAGACTTGATGCACTTTTCAGGCTGCAGCAAAAGCACCTCAGCTTCATGCGCCCCGAGCGGACGGGTTTCTCGCCAGGCAAACAAAAAAGAGGCCAGACCGAAGTCTGACCTCTCCAGTAAGCAATGTAGGATGGACTTACTTAAGGGTGACGGTAGCGCCAGCCTCCTCGAGCTGAGCCTTAGCAGCCTCAGCGTCCTCCTTCTTAGCGCCCTCGAGGACTGCCTTAGGAGCACCCTCGACGACCTCCTTTGCCTCCTTGAGGCCAAGGTTGGTAAGAGCACGGACAACCTTGATGACGCCAATCTTGTTGTCGCCGAAGCCCTCGAGAACAACGTCAAAGTTGGTCTTCTCCTCTGCCTCCTCAGCAGCGCCACCAGCTGCAGGAGCAGCAGCGACAGCTACAGGAGCAGCAGCGGAAACGCCAAAGACGTCCTCAAGCTCGTGAACGAGCTCAGAAAGCTCGAGTGCTGGCATCTCTTTAAGGGCCTCAATGATCTCATCTTTAGTGACAGCCATGTCAATTCTCCTTTTTAAACGATGCAGCCTTTGTACTGCATCTGGGCAAAAGCCCGGCTTGTATGTGTGCGTTTAAGTGCGTCTACACTCTCACGCGGTTTGCGCCAATGCGCGGGTACAACAAAACGTTGCTTATGCAGCGTTCTTCTGATCTGCGACTGCAGAAAGAGCGGTTGCGAGTCCACGAGCTGGACCAGCGCAAACCTGTGCAATACCGGTAAGTGGGCTTGCAACAACGAAGACAAGCTTTGCAATGAGCTCCTCGCGAGAAGGAAGATCTGCGTAAGCCTTTGCCTCGTCAGCAGTAAGTGCCTGACCATCAGCGATACCACCAATGAACTCAACTTTCTTGAGCTTCTTGGCCTGATCCTTGATGACCTTAGCGGCCTCGACAGGATCATTCTCATAGAAAACGTATGCGCAGGTACCGGCGAGCATCTCGTCAATCTCTGGCATACCAGCGTTCTTAAGAGCAATCTTGACGATGTTGTTCTTATAGACCTTCATGTGAGCGCCTGCAGCGGTAAGTGCGCGGCGAAGCTCCTGAGTCTCCTTTACGGAGAGACCACGATAGTCGATAACGAACAGGCCCTTGGAGTTGTCGAGAGAAGCGGAAACCTTCTCGAGCAAATCAAGTTTAGACTGAGCTGGCATGTAGTACACCTCCTTTATCATGTCTCGGGCACGAGCGCCAACAGGTGCGGCCCTCACATGAAAAGACCCCACTTTGGCAACCAAAGCGGGGTCTGGATGTACTAATCTCAAGACCACCTCGGCAGGCGGGAATTCCCATTAAGCCTTGGATTCAAGGCGCCGGCTGTCTTTGGCAGCGAACGTGCAACTACAAGACGTCTGTCTTGCGTTGGATATTGTGCAGCAAAAAACTATCCAAGTCAAGGTTGAGCGCGCAATTTCTTTCTCTTCACAAAAATTTGACGAGATAGGCGGTCGAGCTGCAGCTCCAACTCAAACGCGGCACAATCGCACCTTAGTCGCAAACCGCCTATGCCGACCACGCGCTTCAAGCCGCATGCACGCTTCAAGAAAAATCCGGTACCTGTAAGCAGATACCGGATTAAACGTGCTAGGTACTTCTAAGCGTAAAGCTTAGTCCTCCATGAGGTTACGAACCTTGGTTGGATCAACCTTGATGCCAGGGCCCATAGTAGAGGAAATAGCAACGGTCTTGACGTACTTACCCTTTGCGCTGGATGGCTTGACGCGGATGATCTCGGAGATCAGTGCGCCATAGTTCTCAACAAGCTGCTGGACCTCAAAAGAAGCCTTGCCGATTGCAACGTGGCAGATACCAAAACGGTCTGCACGATACTCAACACGACCAGCCTTGAGCTCGTTAACCATCTTTGCAACATCCATGGTAACGGTGCCGAGCTTAGGGTTAGGCATAAGGCCACGAGGACCAAGAACACGACCAAGACGGCCAA
Source organism: uncultured Atopobium sp. (assembly GCA_938036925.1). GTDB lineage: Bacteria > Actinomycetota > Coriobacteriia > Coriobacteriales > Atopobiaceae > Lancefieldella. The sequence continues at coordinate 8,157 of CALHVU010000020.1, read as the reverse complement.
CCTTACCCATCATCTGAGGGGTTGCGATTGCTGCGTCAAAGTCAAGCATGCCCTTCTCGACCTCTGCGATGAGCTCGTCGCCACCGACGATGTCAGCGCCAGCTGCCTCAGCCTCGCGGGCCTTCTCGCCCTCTGCGAAGACTGCAACGCGAACGGACTTACCAGTGCCGTGAGGCAGAGAGATAGAACCGCGAACGTTCTGGTCAGCCTTACGAGTGTCGACACCAAGGCGAATTGCTACCTCAATGGTCTCGTCAAACTTAGCAGTTGCAAGCTCCTTAGAAAGGGTTACTGCCTCTTTTGGGCTGTAGAGGTTTGCACCGTCTACCTTGTCAACTGCATTCTTGTAGTTCTTTCCGTGCTTAGGCATTATGTACCTCCTGTGGTTAGCGGGCGTCTGCCCTCCCACTCCTGCATCTTCCGTCCGCAGCTGCTCCCTCTTGGCGAGAAACCCAACTACGTGCACTAACGTCGGATGCTCTGACAAAAACAACCGTCAGCCACACACATGGCTGACGGGAGTAAACACTACTCGGCGATGGTTACACCCATGGAACGAGCGGTACCAGCGACGATCTTCTTTGCAGCCTCAATGTCGTTTGCGTTGAGGTCAGGCATCTTGATCTCAGCAATCTTGGTGAGCTGCTCCTGGGAGAGCTGGCCAACCTTATCGCGCTGAGGAACACCGGAACCACCCTTGAGGTGAAGCTCCTTCTTGATGAGCTGAGCTGCTGGAGGAGTCTTGGTTACGAAGTCAAAGGAACGATCCTCGTAAACAGAAATCTCGACTGGAATGATGTCGCCAGCCTTGTCCTGAGTTGCAGCGTTGAATGCCTGGCAGAACTGCATAATGTTGACCTGTGCAGCACCCAGAGCTGGTCCTACTGGAGGAGCTGGGTTTGCCTGGCCTGCAGGAATCTGCAGCTTAATAAAGTTAACAACCTTCTTTGCGGGCATGTTAAGCCTCCTGTTTGAATACGTTTGAGTCTATTCTCGCGCACTCCCGAGAAGCAATCCACAAGGGACGAGAAGTGCGGGATAAGCCGTTAGTTACTAGTCTATCAGGGAAATCTGATCCATGGTGAGCTCAACCGGAGTCTCGCGACCAAAGATGGTGAGCATAACCTTGATCTTGCCGGACTCTGCGTTGACCTCAGAAACAGTTCCGTCGAAGTCAGCGAGAGGACCAGAAAGAACGTGAATTGCCTGACCGACCTCAATATTGGTTGCTGTACGCTTAGGTACAGGGCCACCCGTCTTCATACCGCCGCGGCGCATGATCTTATCGAACTCATCACGACGCAGAGGAACTGGCTTGCCGTCAATGCCAACAAAACCAGTTACGCCTGGGGTGTTGCGAACAACAGCCCAAGTATTGTCATCCAGCTCCATGCGAACAAGAACGTAACCTGGGAAAACCTTGGACTCTTTGGTCTCGCGCTTGCCGCCGTCCTTGACCTCAGTAACTTCCTCAGTAGGAATCTGAATATCAACAACAGCACGCTCAAGGCCATAGGTCTCAATACGATGCTCAAGGTCTGTCTTTACCTTGTTCTCATAACCTGAATAGGTGTGAACTACATACCAGCGCTTAGCCATTGATTATCCCCTCAGTCCAGTAAAGGCGACGAGACCAGCAACAATGCCAGTATCAACCAGCCAAGTTACCAAGCCAAAGAAAATGATTGTTGCAATTACGGCTACAGAGAAACCAGCAAGCTCAGAGCTTGAAGGCCACACAACGCGGTGCATTTCTGTACGAACGCCTGCAAAGTAAGCACCCAGGCGGCCAAAGAAGCCAGGGTTAGCGTTACGCTGAATGGACTTCTCCTGCTTCTTTGCCTCGACCTTAGTGGCCTTAGCAGAAGCTTCAGGAGTAGCTTCAGCCTGAAGGGCCTCACGCTGGGCGCGCTCTTCTGCGCGAGCCTTACGTGCGCTCCTCTTATTGCGCTCCTTATTTGCCATCCTACGCTCCCTTGGATGTTATACCTACATACAAACCGGCCAACCCTTATGGGAAGGCCGGTGAAGTTATCTGGCAGGCCAGGAAGGACTCGAACCCTCAACAAACGGTTTTGGAGACCGCCGCTCTACCATTGGAGCTACTGGCCTAGAACGAACCCACCTAGCCTAGCGGGTCTCGCGATGTACCGTGTGCTTGTGGCACCATGGGCAGTACTTCTTCAACTCCATACGATCTGGGTTGTTGGACTTATTCTTGTCCGTAGTGTAATTACGACGCTTGCACTCAGTGCAGGCGAGAGTAACGAGTGTACGCATTGATCCTCCTGAACACGGTCACGAGATGTATTCTCGAAATGTGACGCGGTTGCTTAGGTTAGCACCCACTACCCAGAGATGTCAATACTTTTCTCTAATTACTCTAGGCGTTCACATATTTTTTCTCGACAAAAAACCCGGCGCGCAAAAAGCACGCCGGGCAAGTTAGCAACTTTAAAAGAAGTTACTCGATGACGGTGGAAACACGGCCATCGCCGACGGTGTGGCCACCCTCGCGGATAGCGAACTTCAGACCCTGCTCAAGAGCGATTGGGTGAATGAGCTCGCAACCAACGGTGATGTGGTCTCCAGGCATAGCCATCTCTACCTTGCCACCGTTTGCATCGGTGAGCTCGTAGATGTCGCCGGTTACGTCAGTTGTACGGAAGTAGAACTGTGGACGGTAACCAGAGAAGAATGGGGTGTGACGGCCGCCCTCTTCCTTAGTAAGAACGTAAACCTCACCGGTGAACTTCTTGTGTGGAGTAACGGTACCAGGCTTGCAGAGAACCTGACCGCGCTCGATGTCCTCGCGCTTAACACCACGAAGAAGAATACCAACGTTGTCGCCAGCCTCGCAGAAGTCCATAGTCTTACGGAACATCTCAATGCCGGTAGCAACAGAGTTCTGAGTTGGCTTAATACCAACGATCTCGACTGGATCGTTGAGCTTGAGCTCACCACGCTCAACACGGCCGGTAGCAACGGTACCACGACCAGAAATGGTCATGACGTCCTCGATTGCCATCAGGAATGGCTTCTCGTTGTCACGAGCTGGTGTTGGGATGTAGGAGTCAACGGTGTGCATGAGCTCACGGATGGACTCAACCCACTTCTCCTCGCCGTTAAGAGCGCCGAGAGCGGAACCACGGATGATTGGAAGATCATCGCCTGGGAAGTCGTACTCGGAGAGAAGGTCACGGGTCTCCATCTCGACGAGGTCGATGAGCTCGTCATCGTCGACCATGTCGCACTTGTTCAGGAAGACGACGATGTAAGGAACGCCGACCTGACGTGCGAGAAGGATGTGCTCACGAGTCTGAGCCATAGGACCGTCGGTTGCAGCAATAACGAGGATTGCGCCGTCCATCTGAGCTGCACCAGAAATCATGTTCTTGATGTAGTCTGCGTGGCCAGGGCAGTCGACGTGAGCGTAATGGCGCTCCCAAGTCTCGTACTCAACGTGAGCAACGGAAATGGTAATACCACGCTGACGCTCCTCTGGAGCCTTATCGATGTTCTCGAAGGCGGTATAGTCTGCCTTGCAGCCCTCGGTCTCAGAGAGAACCTTGGTGATTGCTGCGGTAAGGGTAGTCTTACCGTGGTCAACGTGACCAATGGTACCGATGTTTACGTGTGGCTTTGTGCGGTCAAACTTTTCCTTGGCCATTGCCAATCCTCCTTCTGGAACTAACCCTCGGGCTAGACCGTGGTGAAAAAACGTCTGTTTATACTCAACGGCGCAAATGTCTAGGACATGTACGCCGTAAAGAGTCTGGTACCGGCGACTGGATTCGAACCAGTGACGTCACGGGTATGAGCCGTGTGCTCTAACCAGCTGAGCTACGCCGGCATAAATGCCGCTTGAAAAATGGAGCCCGCGACCGGATTTGAACCGGTGACCTCTTCGTTACCAACGAAGTGCTCTACCTACTGAGCTACACGGGCGTGGTGGGGATACTTGGACTCGAACCAAGGAACCCAGAGGGAGCGGATTTACAGTCCGCCGCAGTTGCCGCTGTGCCATATCCCCAAATGCCGTTTTCAAGCACTCTTGAAGCAATTAATACGCTGTACCTTGTGGTTTAACGTACGCAGAAAGTCTTATTGAACTTCTGTATTACCTCGTAAGCGGGAAAATATTACGATTGAATAAAAATCTTGTCAACGTAATCCACCCAACCGGGCGTATCTTATCAAATTTTTTCCACAATTCCAAGCGTTTTTCTCGACAAACGGACACGGGCTTTAGCGGTTGTCTATAGGAGCCATACGCGATACGTCGCGAATGCCCCAAAATTTGCACGAAAAAAGCCAGGCAATGCCTGGCTGAAAATTCAAGTGGTGCCGCCACCAGGCTTCGAACCCGGGACCTACTGATTACAAGTCAGTTGCTCTACCAGCTGAGCTATAGCGGCATCAAGTGCAGAGGATATTCTATAGACTTTTCTGGCTTTGGTCTAGTCTCAATTTTCGAGAAATTTTTCTCCACAAACTGGTCGATGCAGCATGTAGGAGCACTTCCCTTCTGTAGGAGCTAGCTTAGTGCAAATGCGCTGCCCATCAAGTTTGGCCAGCCTGAAAACCGCATCATGTCTGTGTAAAACAGCTCAGACTTGGCGAGAAAAACCGGCAAATCGCTCAGATATGACGTGCTTTTCCGGCAAATCACTCAGATATGGCGAGAAAATCAGGCTCCATGAAAGCGTCCATGACACCACATCCAGATCTAAAGCTACGTCACGAAAGACCCGCCTGAAAAGTGCAAAGAATCTGTATTTGGAACACCGATTCTTTAACAAAATCAGGCAAATCCACAGATTCTTTGCTGTTATCAGGCAAATTTTACAGATTCTTTGCAGAAATCAGGCGCGCTGATTGCGCCCAGGCGCGCTGGACGTATTGGTGCGGTCGAGCACGTTGGCACATCGCGTACGTGAGACGCTGACCTGGTCACCTATTTGCCCAGAAGCTTCCAGAGTTTCTCGCGCTGTTCTGGAGAAATGCGGTCTTCAAGCGTCATGCGCGTACTGACCTGATCGCGACGCATCTCTTCGACAACGTCATCTGCTTGGGAAATCTCGTGGACCAGTGATGCGCTTGCAATGCGCGTGACCTCGCCAGGGCCAAAGCCGGCTGTGACACGAATGTCCCTGTCCGACGTGACTAGAAATACCTTGCGACCAGCCTCTCGAGCGTCCGTGACCAGGCGCTCGATGACGCTATCCGCGGACTCCCCAGTCTCGGAAAAAACCAGCTGCACGCCAGCGAGAGTGCGCTCTGGACGCTCGTCGTTTACGTTTCCCTTGCCGTCGAACACAATAACGGCCTCGTAGGTGCCCTGCGCAAACGTGGCAACGTCAGAGATGAGCGCCAAACGGGCGCGATAAAACGGATCAGTGTTGAGGTGATAGGCTCTCTCAGCAGCGGTTTCTTGTGCAGAAGAGCCACGCTCATCCAGCAACGCCTCATAGCGAGGAGTTGCCAACATGACGTTATAGCCATCGACTACAAGCAGCGATTTTTTCTGAGCCATACCTTACGCTTCCTGGGCTTACGCTTCCTGGGCTTACGCGTCCTGAGCTTACACTACCTGGGCTTACGCTTCCTGGGTCCTGCGGAGCCACTCGTAACACATAACCGTTGTTGCCTGAGCAACGTTCAGGGACTCTACCTGGCCAAACTGAGGAAGTTTGCACGTAAAATCGCACTTCTCGAGCATAAGGCGAGAAATTCCTGAACCTTCAGAGCCCATGACAAGTGCAAGGCGACCTCCCATAGGAGCCTCCCACACGGACTGAGTGGCGTGCTCGGTAGAGCCACATGTCCAAAAACCTGCGGCTTTAAGCTCTTCAAGAGCGCGCGGCAGATTAGAAACCTGAGCAATTGGCAGGTGAAGCACGGCTCCGGCGGAAGTCTTGTATGCTCCAACGCCAACTCGGGCGGCGCGAGCGTTTGCAATAACGACGCCAGCTGCGCCAACTACCTCGGCACTTCTTACAATTGCACCAAAGTTTCCCTCGTCAGTGACGTGATCCAAGACCACAACAAGAGCGTTTTCTGATCCAGCGCGCTGAATGATTTCAGAGAGGTCAGCGTAGGCAAACGGCTGCGTACGGACAATAACGCCCTGGTGAGCGCCATGACTTGAAAGTGAGTCAAGTACGGGCTTTGCAACACGCTCAACAGGAATACCCTCCTGCTCAAGCTGACGTGCAAGCGCCTCAATCTCCTGGTCTTTCTGCCCGCTTGCAGCTTGAACTAGCGCATTCTTCAAAGGAATACCAACGGTCAGCGCCTCTGCTACTGCGCGACGACCCTCGATAAGATCGGTTGCAGACTTCTTGTTACCGGAACGTCCAGCACTAGCACCTCGCTGTCCACCAGTGCCTTTCTGTCCGCGGGTACCCTGAGCTGCGCGTGTGCCTTGTGCGGAGCGACCACCTTTTGAGCCCTGGCCATTCTTGGCGCCGAAATAACCACCCCAGTCGGCAGCATTCTTGGAGCCGCGACCTGCGCCGCTGCGACCAGTGGAGCCACCGCGGCCTGCAGCGCCCTCGGAGCGCGTGTTTTTAGAGTTAGAACGCTGATTTCTTGCCATAGTTAGTCTGCCTTACGCTTAAGTCGAGCGCCAGCGGCGGTATCTTCAATCAAAAGTCCAAGCTCGGCAATGCCGTCTCTAATTTGATCAGCAACTGCCCAGTACTTCTGGGAGCGAGCCTCTTGACGAGCAGCGAGCAAAGCCTCTGCAGCCTCGTCAGCTGAAGAGCCCTCATAACCTGCCACCTGAGCTGCAAGCGCCACAAGCTCCTCTGGTAAATCAGAGGTAGACGCCGCCTGAGTCAAATCAATTCCCAAAGCTCCCGTAAGCTCGCACAACATATCTGCTGCACGGAGAACAGGACTTGCGCCAACGTTCTGACCAACCTCTGCAAGATACGTATTTGCAGCAGTTACCAGAGCAAAGATAGCAGCGAGTGCTCCTGCGGTGTTGAAATCATCATCCATCTGAGCGTCAAACTCGCTCTGAGCTGTATTGATTGCCTCAGCAAGCGTGCTATCAGCGTCGGAAAGTTCGTGCTGAGCAGAAGACTGCTTGAAAGCCCATCGGAGATTTGCAACGCAGGTCTTCATGCGCTCAAGCGTACCAACGGTTCCCTCAAGGCGCTCAAACGAGAAATCAAGTGGTGCACGATAGTGCGTCTGAAGCATCAAAAGTCTTACTGCATCTGCAGGGTACTTGTCCAAAACTTCCTTGAGTGTGTAGAAGTTGCCCAAAGACTTGGACATCTTCTCGCCATCAACGCGAAGCATTCCGGTGTGCATCCAATAATTGGCGAGAGGAGCGTGCCAGGCGCAGGATGCCTGCGCGGTCTCGTTCTCATGATGAGGGAATACCAGGTCAGAGCCACCGCCGTGAATGTCAATTGGAGTACCCAGGTAGCGATGAATCATTGCGCAGCACTCACTGTGCCAACCTGGACGACCTTCTCCCCAAGGGCTTGGCCAGCTAGGCTCACCAGGCTTAGCAGCCTTCCAGAGTGCAAAGTCAAATGGATCGCGTTTCTCGTCATTAACCTCAACGCGCTCACCTGCGCGAAGCTGATCAAGATCGCGACCAGAAAGCACACCATAGCCGTGGTCAGAACGAACCGAGAAGTACACGTCGCCCGAAGGCACCGCGTAAGCGTGACCCTGCTCAATCAAAGATTGAATCATCTGGAGCATGGCTTCAATCTCGTGCGTTGCGCGAGGACGAATATCTGGATCCAGAATATTGAACCGATGCATCTGCTCAATGAACGCCTGAGAAAACTCTTCAGAAACCTCTTGAGCAGTCCTTCCCTGCTCAATGGCGCGCTGAATAATCTTGTCGTCAACATCGGTCAGGTTTTGAGCAAAGGTGACCTCAAAACCCTTATGCATCAGATAACGGCGAATAACGTCAAACGAGAGGAAGGTACGGGCGTTTCCGATGTGAATCTGATCGTAAACCGTAGGACCGCACACGTACATGCGGATTTTGCCCTCGTCGATTGGCTTGAACTCTTCTTTTTTATGCGTCTGAGTGTTATAGACAAGCATGCATACTCCTCGCAACCATTGTGTATTGGTGTAAGTATAAACGGTTTGTGGAAAACCTTTAAGTTCCATACC
>CALHVU010000019.1 GCA_938036925.1 uncultured Atopobium sp. | reverse complement strand
GGAAAGAAATGGATTTGAAGGAACCTATAACCACTCAAGAGCAGCTCGACAAGATCGTGAAAGACAGGCTTGAAAGAGAGCGTGAAAAAGTTCGCTCTGAGTTCTCTGATTATGATGACTTGAAAGCCAAGGCTGAAAAGCTTGACGAACTCGAAAAGAGTGGCTCCGAGGAGCTGAAAAAGGCACTCGCTGAGGTTGACAACCTTAAAGGTGAACTGCTGACACGTGATGAGAACGCTAAATTGCAGCAGATGCGCAAGCAAGTCGCTAAAGACACAGGGGTACCAGAGGACCTCATTCAAGGCGCAGATGAAGCGAGCATGAAGACGTTTGCAGAAGCCGTAGCGGCGTTCGCCAAAAAGCCTTCTGCTCCAATCATTCCAGAATCAGGCATTTCTACACAGGCTGGAGAAACTCCAGCCCAAAAATTTGGTCAATTCATGGCCGAAACATTCAACTAATTGAAAGGATTTAAGTATGGCAACCGGTATTTTGACAACTTCTGCAACACTTCCAAAAGACCTCTCCGACGAGATCTTTGCAAACGTTCAAGACCAGTCTGCAATTATGCAGCTCGCAACTCCAATTGAGCTTCCTGGCCGCGGCATGACTATCCCAGTTGTAACTGGTGACCCAGAGGCATCTTTTACCGCTGAGGGTGAAGAGGCTAAGGTATCTAATACCTCTCTTGGTGTAAAGGAAATGAAGCCTTATAAGCTCACCGTTATTGAGCTCTTCTCCAATGAGTTCAAGGATAACTATGAGGCTATCTTTGCAGAGCTTCAGAACCGTCTTCCAGGTGCTATTGGCCGCAAGGTTGACTCTACCATTATGTATGGCACTGCTCCTGGCACTGGCTTTGATACTCTTGCAGATGCTGAGTCTGTAGACCTTTCTGCTAAGCCTTATGACGGTTTTGTTGACGCACTTGAGAAGGTCTCCAACGCTAACGGTGACCTTAACGGTTGGGTCCTCTCTCCAAAGGCTCGCACCCTGCTTCTTAAGGCTAAGGACAGCCAGCAGCGTCCGCTCTTTATCACCAACCCAGCAGTTGAGGGTAAGGACGGCGGTTCTTCTGTTCTTGCTATCCCATCTCTCTTCTCTCGTGCAGCTTATCAGGCAAAGGTTGCCTCCAAGACACCAGAGCTTGTTGGCGTTGGTGGCGATTGGACTGGCGCTCGCTTTGGTCTTGTTAAGGACATCGCCATTTCTATGGCTGACCAGGCAACTATTAACGCTGGCGGAACTGCTATGAACCTCTACCAGCGTGATATGTTTGCTCTTAAGTGCACCTTTATGTTCGGCTTTGTCGCTCGTGATAAGGCACAGTTTGTCCGCCTTGCAAACGGTACTGCCGCTTAATAGGAGGCTTATATGGCAGAGACAAGAAGCTTTGCCACAAAGGCCGACTATGAGAAACGTTATGGGTCTGGTGCTCCAGAGAGGGTTGAGGTGCTTTTGCAAGATGCCTCAGCCCTCTTGCGCTCTAATTTCATTGCATATCATCAAACGGCTTACAAAGAAGGCTTGAATCTTCGATTTGATGAAAATGCTTGCGCCGTTACTTGTGCGATTGTTGCTCGTGCTGTGAATGTTCCTGCTGGTTTTGAGGGTGCTTCTCAGTACAGTCAGCATGCCGGCCCTTATGAGTCGACATTGACTTTTGCAAATCCAACAGCTGATTTGTATGTAACGCGCTCTGAGCGCACTCGACTCGGCTTGAGTGGTATCAGAATTGGCTCAATTCAGCCAATGTTTAAGCAAGACCACGAGGTGAATGATGGCAGCAATTAGAGGCGTTCGGGTAGAAGTGGTTAGAGTAACTACTGTCCTAGATGATCATGGCAATGAGACCTCTGGAGTAGAGTCTTATGAGCTTGTTGACAATGTCTTACCAGCTCCAGTTGCGACATCTGATTTGTCTGCGACGCGCCCAAACGGCGACCGCATAGACATGGTCTTTCACTTTCCAAAGACTTATAAGCGAAGTCTAAGGGGAACTTTTATTGAGTTTGATGACCTGAGGTTTGCGGTCGTTGGTGACCCACAGCCCTACCTTAACAACCTAACGCCGCTTGACTGGAATAGGGAAGTTGAGGCGGTGGTTGTCGATGGGTAATGATTTTGTCGTCACAGGACTTAAACCTGATTTGGCTGGTATTCGTGAGGTGCTTCATACCGCTCCTGTAGCTGATATGTGCCGCGAGGCGGCTCAGATTTGTGCAGCAAAATGCAATTCTTTACTGCCAGAAAAATACCTCAAACATGGTGCTCTATTTGACGCCAAATGGGTTAATCGCGAGTACACCGCAGCTGGCCTTGTGTACTGCTCTGGAGCAGAGAACGGCATATGGGCTGGGCGTGCTAACGCAAAGCTCAATATTCTTAAGAAAGGGTGTAGAGGATGAGCTATGACATTCTTTCGGACCTTACTAAGTATATGAGTGAAAAGCTTAACGTCCCTGCTTCAACACGAGTTCCCGCCCGTGAACCAAAAGAGTTTATTACCGTTACGCGAACCGGAGGAAGCTCTACGATTGGCTGGGATATAGCTAATCTTGCAGTGCAATCTTGGAGTACAACGGATGCTTCCGCATATAAGCTTGCTTTGGCAATAAGACTTCTTTTGCTTGAGTGCTGGCAAGAGCTTGATAAGGTCATCAAGGTTGAAGTTCAAAGTATCTACGACTTCCCAGACCCGGATTCAAAGAAATATCGATATCAATTAGATGTGTATATTACTACACGTCTGTAAGGAGTAATCATGGCTGATGCTATTTACAATGCAAATTCCGTTGGAGCAGCAAAGGGCCGTCCTGGCGGATATGCCGCAGTTGTTGACCCAAGCGTTGACATTAAGACGCTTCTTGATGTCAAAAAGACCATCAAGGATCTGATGACCGCAAATCCTGGCAAGATTAAGTCACTTGGATATATTTCTGAGGATGGCGTTGAGTTTTCTGTTGATCTCTCTTCAGAGGATAAGAACGACTGGGGAGGAAATGCCATTAGTTCCTCAATCTCTAAGTACTCAGAGTCTGCAAAGGTGACATTCCTTGAGTCTGCTGAGACTATTTTGAAGGTCATTTACGGAGACGATAACGTCAAGGTTGAGACAGACGGTTCTATTACCGTTCGCCACAACCCACGCTTTACCGCACCTCGCATCTACATTTTTGACGCGGTCATTAATGAGACAACGGTTAAGCGCTCTCTTATCCCTGTTGGGCGCATTTTTGAGCGCGATACCGTAAAGCAGAACAGCTCTGACTTCCTTGGCTATACCCCAACCATTAAGTGTATGCCAGCCGAGGTCTTTGACGGCGATACTTATCGTGATGTCTTCTATGACACCACAAAAGCGAGCGCAACTCCTGGCGTTGTACATTAATTAAGTTTTGAGAGGACTCAATATGGATATTTCCAACATGTCAGCGGAGCAGCTTCGAGAGCTCGCAGCGGAGAAAGAAAATTCACGTGCAAAGTTGGAGCACGATTATCTTGACTTTGTACAGGATAAGCATAAGTACGCTCCATATGAGCGCGTAATTGAATTCGAGGGTGAAGAGTATGTCGTTGATATGCGTCGTACTAAGTCTCGTGAGTTTATGCGTCGCATGGCTCGTGTTAGTGATGCAGAGCAAAATAGCCCAGAAGCACTTTCTCCTGTACTTGCTCTCTACGACTATCTTTTTGGCGGCGATTGTGACAATCATGTTGTGGAAATCGTAACCGCCAAGCTCGGATATGACGACGCTGAAGAGATCATGCGCATTGAGTCCGCTCTTCTGGAAAAACTTGACGCAAAAAACTAATTCCGCTTGCTCCAATTCTGTGTGATGACACAAAAAGGGGCAAGCTGGAAGCAGACTTTCAGCAGTATTACCAAGTAAAGCTACAGACGCTCATCGACTCTTGTGAGTTTGAGCGTCTGTTTTATTTGATGATAAACCTCCCTCATGGCTCAAGAACAGTGTGCAATGTTGACCCCAGAAATGACTGGTCCAATAGCGACTATTTGCTTGCACTGGCGGTTGATAACCTTTCGTATCTTCGATATGAACAAGCAGGAGGTAAAGGCAGAAAGCCTGACGCCGTTAAGCGTCCAGAACTGAAACAAGAACAAAGTAAGAAGAAGCTTCTTAACGTTTCACAGGACCGCGTTGAGGAGCTTCTTTTTAGAGAACGCTAGGAGGTGAATAGTGGCTGGAACAGTAGTAAGAGGTTCCGTCCTTCTTACTCCTAAATTTGACAATCTTGGTGCTAATGTAAAGCGAGCACTGGGAAGTGGATATAAATCGGCGGTGTCTGTCCACACAAACGCTGGACGACAGGCCGCTCAAAACTACGCAAGCGGCTTTGGCGGCGCAACCGGCGCCATTATGGGAATTGTATCAAGCGTTACATCTCGTGCGTTAGATGCGATTTCTGGTTCAATTGCCTCTGCGGTCAACCGCGTCGACACGATTGCAAACTTCCCTAAGATTATGCAGTCTGTTGGCTATTCTGCAGACGACGCGCGTGCGACTATTGAACGGCTTTCGTCTGGTATTGACGGTCTTCCAACATCGCTTGACGCCATTGTTGGCTCAGTGCAGAAGATTGCACCTGTGTCTGGTTCACTTGCCACAGCAACAGATGTTGCCCTGGCATTTAATAACGCACTTTTGGCTGGCGGTAAGAGCCAAGAGATAATGAATTCTGCTTTTGAGCAGTATTCCCAAATGCTCTCGACAGGCAGAGTCGACATGCAGTCATGGAAGATTCTTGCGCAAGCGATGCCAGGCCAGCTGAATCAGATTGCTAAAGCTCTACTCGGTGCTAATGCAAACCAAGCAGACCTGTATAAGGCTATGCAAAGCGGCGCAATTACATTTGACCAATTCAACAATGCAATTGTAAGCCTTAATAATGAAGGTCTTCCTGGCTATGCTTCATTTGCTGAGCAGGCACGTATCTCAACGGAGTCAATTGGCACCGCATGGACCAATGTTCAGAACCGTATTAATAAGGCTGTTGCTAAGATTATTGATCATATTGGCCAAGCTAATATTGCAGGTGCAATCAATGATTTCTCTAGCAGCTTTTCTGGTATAGCCGATACAGTTATCACGTATCTTGACCCCGTTATTTCCACTGTTGGTTCTTTTATGGACCAGCTTCAAAATAACGGAGCAATCACATCATTTGGCGATGCTTTAAATGCGCTAAAAGACGTATTCGACAGTATTATCGGGCTTATTGGCGACCTCATAACAACGTTTACTGGTTTAGATAGCTCAGAGGATACATCCCGCAGCGCGGCAGATTTGCTTAAATCTGCTGTCGATGGCGTTAAGTCTGCTATAGAGCTCGCACGTGATGCAGTTCAAGGTTTGAGAGATAACCTCGCGGTTGTTGCACCCGTCATTGTTGCCGTAGCAACCGCCCTGATTGCTTACGAAACAATCAAAGCCGTACGTTCAATAGCAGATGACTTTGGACTTCTAAAAAGTGCCGCTTCTTTGGCCTTTGATGCTATCAAGGGTGGAGAAGGCGTCCTATCAACGCTTTCTGTTTTTGGTGAGCTTGTTGGTGAGGGTGGGGCACTTGCGAGTGTCTTCGGAACGATTTCAACGGCCATTAGTGGCGTTGGAACAAGCCTTCTAGCCCTTGTAGGATCTATCCCTGTTATTGGCTGGATTGCAGTAGCGGTAGTTGCTCTCGGGGCTGTTTTTACATGGCTCTGGAATACTAATGAAGATTTTAGAAATGCTGTAATTGGTATTTGGGACTCTATTTGCTCGGCTATTAGTGGTGCAGTAGATTCCATAGTTGGTTTCTTTACAACAACATTGCCAACAGCTTTCACTCAATTCGTCCAATTTGTTCAAGGGATTCCCGCAGCGGTAGGACAATTCATCCAAGAGCTACCATCAATGGTTCTTTACGCGCTTACTTTTGCAGTTGTATTTCTGTTTGGACTAGGCGCTCAACTTGCTCAGCTGGCGGTTCAGATTGGCTCTGAATTTGTTCAGAACGTTGTCAACTTCTTTACTGTCGACCTACCAAGCTCATTTGCTCAGTTCGTCTTATTTGTATCGACGATTCCAGAACAAGTTCAAACTGCCCTTGCAACGCTTTTGGTAAACATTGCTCTTTGGGCAGTCGACATGGCGGCAAAAGCATCAGAGGCCGCCGACGGATTTCTCCGTGGGGTTACAGATGGCCTAAATGCAGCAGTTGATTTTGTGAAGAGCGTTCCAGATAAGATTAAAAGTTTCTTTTCTAATGCGGGCGATTGGCTTGTTAATTCTGGTAAAGCGCTCTTAGATGGCTTCGCCAAAGGCATCAGAAATGCTGTAAATGCAGTAACAAGCGCAGCATCAGACGCGCTCGGTGCGGTGCGTAAGCTATTCCCATTCTCACCTGCAAAGAAAGGACCATTCTCAGGTCATGGCTACACGACGTATTCTGGCCGTGCTCTCATGAGAGACTTTGCAAAGGGGATTAAGGGAAGTTCCGCACTTGCTGAAACAGAAGCAATGAGTGCTCTGTCAAGCGTACATGACGTCTTTAGTAATGCTCGTCCTCTGAGCTTCTCAGCGGTTGCTGACGCTAATGCAAACGGTATTTATCGTGCCGCTTTTGAGCTTGATTCAAGACAGCAACGCGCAAATGCAACCACGCTTGCAGATATCTATGACTTCATGCGTAACGGTGAGCTTGGACAGGTTATTGATGAGAACTCTAACAATATTGGAGACCGTGATTTCGCTCGAGCGGTTCAGAAGGCGGTGAGGACGAATGCGTAAGCTCAAATACGTTTCTTCCCGCGGTAATAGCTTTGAGCTTGATGTGCCAGAAGCCTCAATTGGTACTGGCACATCTCTTAGAGGTTACAAGCCTGGATACACGCTAGGAGCGCGTTCTATTTCTGGCATTTCCTCTAATGCTCAAGAAGTCACGTTAGATCTCTTCATTGAGGGTTCTGAACTGGCAGAATCAATGGCCAAGGAATTTGAATTTGATTTCAATAATCAAAAGCCAGGAGCGCTGGTCTATAACAATGAGTGGTCACAAGATGTATATGTGTCTAAGAGCGAGGTTCAATCGGTCTTTCATGATCAGGCAACAGTTGCTCTTACAGTTATTTTGTTAGAAGGGTCATGGCACAAAAGCCACATTAAAAGCTTTAGCGTGACTCACGATGATGTACAGAGTGATTGGCTTAATTTACCGACCAATGTTCCATACAACCTTGGTATTACGAGACCGCCAAACCAGCTTGAAGTTCGCTCATCTTCAGAATGTCCAGTAAAGTTCACCATTTACGGAACAGCTCTCCAGCCACGAATTGTGATTGGTGATAACACTTACTCATTTTTAGTGACGGTCCCAAGTGGAGGTCGTCTTGTTGTAGATGGCACTCGTACTCGCAAGACAATCACACTTGTTACTGAACTTGGGGACGTGTCCGACCGCTTCGATGTTGGTAGCCGTGGCAGCGGAAAGGGCAGTGGCAACTATTGCTTTGAACCACTGAAACAAGGCTTTCAGAGCGTCTCATGGGACGGCACATTTGGCTTTGATGTTGAATGGTGGGAAACAAGAGGAGGTCTTCCATGGACATCTTAACGGTGTCAAAGGCTGACGGTGAAGATATTGCCGGCACAGAGGACTATGTACTCGACCTTTCTTTTGGAGATACGGGAAATACTTTTGAAGTATTTGCCCCGTCAATTCCAATCAAAGATGGATATCTAGTATCTATCGATGGTACAGAATACGGCGGCATCATCGATACAGCTTCAGACTCGCTTGACGGCGGTGTGTCTACGACTACATGGAGCGGGCGTACCTGGCACGGTATGCTCGCTTCAAAAATCTTGGTCCCGAGTACTGATTACATCAATATCTCGGATAAGGCTCAAACGGCTATCGAGAGCATTGTTACTGCAGCAGATCTTGCAACAGTATTTGAGGCGAAGACTGGACAGTCAGAGACAATTATTAAGTGTCAGCTACCTCGTTTTTGTGACGCTTATACAGCATTAAGACATATCGCAAACGCTGCGGGCTCACGTCTTAGAATCCAACGCGCTGATGGTAAGACACTTATTTGGCTAGAACCGCTCACAGACAACAGGCTTGATTCTGATGCCCTGGATTACAAATCTAAGACGTCATATCATCCTGTAAATCACTTAATCTGTGCTGGCAAGGGTGAGCTTGCAAGTCGTACGGTTATTCACCTCTATGCAGACCGTGCAGGACGCATTTCAAAGACGCAAAGCTTGTTTGGCCAAGATGAAGTATCAATGCTCTATGACTACAACAATATCGAGGATGCGGAGCTTGAAAAAGAGGGAACAAAGAAGCTCAAAGAGCTTCAAGCCCAGTCTTCTGTAGACGTTACAGTCCATGACGGTTTGAATCTATACATCGATGATGTTGTTGTAGCTGAAAATCAAGACACAGGAAGACGGACTCAAGCGACTATTGGCAAGAAGATAGTAAAAGTCGCAAGCGGAGTAATGAGTGTAAGTTATGAAGTGACTTCACCAAACCAGACTCGAGGCTCACATGGCGTTTCGTTTGAGTCTTCTGGAGCGTCTCAAGGTGCTGGAACTACATATGTAGCCGGCACGGGCATTAGGATTGTCGGCAATCGAATATCAGCGGTTATGTCGGATGAGAAGGTTGCTGATATTGAGACTCATATTGCAGCTGCACAGTCTGCTGCAATTGCAGCTCAAGGTCAGGCACATGAAGCAAAAGACATTGGCAACAATGCGTTAGTTTCAGCAAACTCAAGCGTCAAGAATGTATCCTCAACAGGGCCACTTGCAGTTTCCCAGACTGGTTCCAACGTTACTTTAAGCCTTCAAAGGTCCGGGGCAGAGGCTGGTTCATACGGCCTTTCAGAATCAATTGTGGCTGGCAATAATGCCAATTTTGCGATTCCACGTCTTACAGTTGACGAATTTGGACGCATCACTTCAATCGCTCAATCAATGGTGACCCTTCAAATTAGTGGGGGAGCTAACCAAGGTGGAGGCTTTCTGGCAGCTCATCCAATCGGTTCAATATATGAAACAACTAAATCATTTAATCCATCGAGCCTCGGCGGTACATGGAAACGCCTGCCGTCACTTGACGGTTTTAAGTGGGAAAGGACGGCGTAATGGCTAAAGAACAAGGCTCCAGATATACATGTGACAGATGTGGTAAGTCTGAGTTTGTTACTCCAAGCAATACATACTCGCTCGCTCAATGGCATGACATTAAGCGTCAGTCACAGCGAGGAGAGGAGAATCGCACTTATTGCGAGAGCTGCTACAAAGCATATCTCGAGCTTCTTGCAAAACATGATGCTTCATTCAAAGAGTTTGAAAGCAAGGTGAATTAATATGGCGGTTACATGCGTCGATGGACAGGGTCAAGCACCTCACATTACCGGTGCTGATAAAGGACGTTTGCACGCTGGTATTTTTGGCGAAAAGAGCGTCGTGCTTGCAGTTGGTAAGCGTCTGGCGGCTACGCAAGAGAGTGCCAATCGAGTCACTATTGCAACTGGCGACGCCTCTCTTCATGGCAGACAAGTAAGCGTGACTGCTCCGGAGCAGGTCACAATCACGTCTGGAACTCAAGGACAGAATCGTAACGACTTTATCTGCCTTAAATATGAGCGTAACGCGCAGGGAATTGAGTCGGCAAAGCTTGAGGTTCTACGTGGTGTACCTACATCTGGTAAAGCTGAGGACCCATTAGTACCAGCAGGTAACGTCTTAAATGGTGACGCTCAAGATTACTTCCCGCTCTATCGTGTAAAGCTTAATGGCGTTGTTGCGTCTAAGCCAGAGCAACTCTTTATGTTTGCGAATACACTCTATCAAGACGATAACGGCGATTTTGAAACAGTCATTTTGCAAGATCAGGGAAGTTATAAGAATTACTGGCATATATATCGTACCGGTGATTCTGTGACTATCAAGGTAAGAGGCTGGCTTGCTAACAACGTCGCTTATGACGCAGTTAGATGCCCCTTCACCATTCCTGAAGGAGCGAGACCACCTCTAGTAGATCATGAAAAGTACGGTTCAGCTTCAGACGGTAATGAGTCAATCGTGTATATGCCTGGTTTTTGTCCTGGACATGCAGATGTTCTTACGGCTATCTCAGCGAGACCTGACGGCAACATTTACCTTCAAGACCAAGGCGGAAAAGTCTCTAACGCATGGCGTTATGGATCCCTCACATATACGGTAAGGCACTAGGGGGGGCAGCATGAACATCACAGCTGAGATGGTGTCTTTCTTCATCTCCATCGCTGGAGCGTTCCTGGGTGGTCTTATCGCTATTTCGAACTGGCAGCGCGCTAGTCGAGAAGACAAAGAGAAGGAAGACTCTTGGAAGAGTGCCATCACAAACAGCCTCACCAGGCTAGAGACCCGTCAGCAGATCATGAATGAACAGCTTGGCAAGTATCAACAGTCCCTTTCTGACTTGACTGCAACACTCACACAACATACAGCTGAGCTGTCAGTGGTTGGCATTGTTGCTCGAAGGGCGGATGAAGTTTCAAAAAAAGCAGCAACAGACCTCGCAGAGGTCAAGACCGATGTAAAAAACCTAGACTCACGCATTACTAAGTTGGAAAAGTAAAGGAGTAGAAATGATTAACTGGAAAGTAAGACTTCACAACCCTGCTTGGTGGCTGGGAATGGCTGGCATCGTTATGAGTCCAATCCTTGCATATCTTGGATTGGCTTATTCCGATTTGACCACATGGGGCAGCTTGGCTGATGTGTTCGTTAAGTTCATCAGCAACCCTTACCTTATTGGCACTGTGGTCGTGGCGGTGCTTGGCGCTATCGGTGTCACGGTTGACCCAACTACGAAAGGACTAAGCGATTCTGCACGTGCAATGACATATAACAAGCCAAGCGCGAGCCCTTTAGACGAGGGAGAGCACTAATGGCTGATTTTTCAGGTGAAATTACCGCTGACGTTTGGGCACCTACGACCTCATACGCTTCAGGTCGTGGAGGTCACAAGGTTGAATATATCGCTATCCATCATGAAGCTTCTGTTGGC
The DNA here is from genome assembly GCA_938036925.1 of uncultured Atopobium sp. GTDB lineage: Bacteria > Actinomycetota > Coriobacteriia > Coriobacteriales > Atopobiaceae > Lancefieldella. Next base: position 19,899 of record CALHVU010000019.1, on the reverse strand, counting down.
TCTTCCCCTTACAGCATTGCTGCAATGTGGTCAGCTAATGGTGAAGTCAGTGCGCATTATTCAGTAGACAACGAGGGAGCAATCGCGCAGCATGTCTATGAGAGCGATACGGCTTATGCAGTCGGTCGCTGGGAAGAGAACCAGCGCAGCATCTCCATCGAGCACGCTAACGACCACGCGGCCCCTTGGACGGTATCAGAGACCACGCAGGAGAGCGGCGCACATCTTGTGGCTGCGTTGCTTATCAAGTACGGGCTCGGATATCCACGCTGGGGTGGTAACGTCCGACCACACAAACAGATTGTGGCAACCGCTTGCCCAGGTGAGCTTGCAGACTCTCAGAATGCGCACTTTATGGAGCGCGTGTGTTACTGGTATGAAGTTATGACTGGTGCACGCTCAAGCTCTGAGGTTGGCTGGCACACAGACGGCAAGGGTTCGTGGTGGTATCAGACAGGCGAGTCATCAAGCGAGTATGCCGTCGGCTGGTATCGTGTAGGCATGAAGTGGTACTACTTCAACGAGTCTGGCTGGATGCTCACGGGCTGGGTTCATGCTAGCTGGGACGGCTCGGAGAAATGCTGGTGGCACTTCGACGATAGTGGCGCACTTGAAGCTGATAAGTGGCTCACATACAACGACAGCTGGTATTTGCTAGGCTCTGACGGACGCATGGCGACTGGCTGGCAGGAGCGTGACGGCAAGCGTTATTACCTCGACGAGACAGGGTGCATGATTACCGGCTGGCTTAAGCTAGATAATGACTGGTACTATCTACGCCACGATGGCTCACGAGTTGAAGATTGCCTTTACGAAGTCGGAGCAGACAATATCTGTGCCTTCGATAAGGAAGGAAAGCTTCTCACAGGCGACATCACAGTCACAACCAATGACGATGGATACATCGCTGGAATTAAGTAATATTTACCCCTCTCGTTTTGACGAGAGGGGCTTTTTTCATGGGTAAATACTCCAACTCGTAATTTATGCGCCTTAAAACGCCTTACAACAAGCCGTTTAACTGGGAATTTGTAAAGGTAAATTTAGCCGCTTTTCTTCATCGATTGTTTCAATACGGTTAACAACAATGTTTCCCCTTCGATTTTCTTCTTTTGAATATATCGAGGTGAATCGCCTATCTAAATAGTTAAAACTTTTATTCGAACAGGTATTCTACTTTTACAGTAGCCATACAGTTTGGAGGCAAAATGGAGGCAGCTGATAAAAATTTTAACAAAAAAGGTAGACGGCAAGCCATCTACCTTGGGTTTTTGGTGCCTCCTGCGCGATTCGAACGCGCGACCTGCGGTTTAGAAGACCGACGCTCTATCCAGCTGAGCTAAGGAGACATATAGCGTCGTTCATTATAGCAATAAGGATTGCAAATACGTCGTGCCATCAAAGATTTTCTTATCAGAAGAATGACAAAGGAAAAGAAAAGTAGCTACACTAAAAGCAGCTACACTGATTACAGGCTTACGTGAATGGAGACACTATGTCTTACGATTTTGAATCCCGCGTTGATCGCGCTGGTACTGGTTCTAGAAAATGGAACGTCATGTACGACATGAATCCAGATGTAGCTCCTGGTATTCCACCTTTTTCTGTTGCTGATATGGAGTATCACACAGCCCCAGAGATTGTCGAGGGCCTCAAGGAATACATCAATGACGCAATCCTTGGCTATTCCGTGCCAACCAATCAGATGAAGCAGGCTGTGTGCAAGTGGATGAAGACCCGCCACAACTGGGATGTAAAACCAGAGTGGCTGCTCAACTCTTCAGGTGTGGTGCCCGCGCTCTTTGCATCTGTTGCCGAGTTCACCCAGCCAGACGAAGGTGTCATCCTGTTTACCCCTGTCTACCATCCGTTCTACATGGCAGTTGAGGAGAATAACCGTGCGCTGGTAGAGTGCCCGCTTGTCCTGTCAGAAGGTCCTCACTACGACATTGACTTTGACCTGCTTGAGAAGCTTGCTGCAGAGCCAAAGAACACCATGGTCATCCTGTGTTCACCCCATAATCCAAGCGGTCGCGTGTGGACCAAAGAAGAGCTCACGCGCATCGCAGAGATTGCGGTTAAGCACAACCTCATCGTGGTCGCTGACGAGATCCATCACGACCTCATCATGCCAGGCTCTACGCATACCGTCTTTGAAACAATTTCTGATGAAGTCGCAGCGCGTACCATTACCTGCACAAGCGCTTCAAAGAGTTTCAACCTGGCTGGCACACAGTTCAGCAACATCATCGTGAGCAATCCAGAACTGCGTAGCCGCCTCGAGAAGCGCCTGGAGACCCGAGAGACCACCTCATGCAATCCAATCAGCTTCAAGGCCTGTGAGCTGGCTTATAGCAAGGGTGGGGCATGGCTTGACGCATGCATCAAGGCTGTTGACGATAACCAGAAGTTGGTCCTGGACTTCTTCGCCACCAAGCACCCTCGGGTGAAGCTTGCACCAATCACGGGAACCTACCTCCAGTGGCTCGACTTCAGAGACCTTGGCCTTACCCCAGAAGAGCTTGACCACCTGTTGCAGTTTGAGGCTCAGCTCTTCTTCACCGACGGAGTCTTCTTTGGCGAGGCTGCCCAGGGTTTCAAGCGTTGGAATTTGGCAGCCCCTCGTGTGGAGATTGAAGAGGCGCTGGATCGCCTGGATGCAGCACTTACGGCTCACGGTTTCTAGACACAGTCTGCGGCTTTAAGCGGACTGATTGCGGTTTCTTGACACCGCACCACTGCCATACCACCATATACCTGCTCGTATAGTGCATGAAATCACCTGCGGAGAAGCTCGTTCTTCTCCGCATTTTGTTTGGCGAGAAACCCGTTGCTCCGGCAGATTTCTAAGAAAATCAAAAAAGAGTTTGAAAAAACTGCGTTTCTCGCTTGCATCTTTTTCTGATTCTGTAATAATGATTTAGCTGCGTTTCATGAGGTGGCCAAATGGTGGGAGTAGCTCAGTTGGCAGAGCGACGGACTGTGGCTCCGTAGGTCGAGGGTTCGAGCCCCTTTTCCCACCCCATTCGAAACGTTAATTGGATCGTTAGCTCAGCTGGTAGAGCAGGGGACTCTTAATCCCAAGGTCCAGGGTTCGAACCCCTGACGATCCACCATTTGAATTTCAAACCCCGGCATGCGTCGGGGTTTTTATTTTTTGTGAGTCGCTAGTTTCTAATTGTTTGTTGAGAGCGATTGCGTCATACTGAAGTCTCCATGATTTTATTGTAGTTCGGAGGACTCGCCGTGATTTACACAATGACGCTTAATCCCGCGCTTGACTATGTCATGCATCCAAACACATTGGACATGGGCTTTACTAACCGTTCCTCCTCAGAAGAGTTGCACTGCGGTGGTAATGGTATTAACGTCTCCACACTCTTAAATGAGCTTGATAAAGTCACCGTTGCTATGGGCATTGTCGGTGGCTTTACTGGTGAATACCTGCTGAGTGATCTTCAGCGTCAGGGTATTCCAAGTAACTTCGTCAAGCTTGATTCTGGCTTTACTCGTATTAATGTCAAGCTTAACGGCATTGTTATGACCATGGTCAACGGTAATGGCCCACGCATTCCAGAGAAAAAGGTTGATGAGCTGCTGGAGCGCATGGATGTTGTTGGCGCAGGTGACACCCTGGTTCTTACCGGTTCTATTCCAAGCTCGCTTCCAGAGGATATCTACACTCGCCTTATGGCTCAGCTTGCTGGTCGCGGTATTCAGTTTGTTGTTGACGCTCCTGGTCAGCTGCTTATGGAGGCTATTAAGGCTCAACCATTCCTGATCAAGCCTAACAACCACGAGGTTGGCCGTATCTTTGGTGCAAGTCCAGAGACTCCAGAAGAGTGCATTCCATTTGCAAAGAAGCTCCAGGACGGCGGCGCTCGCAACGTTATCGTCTCTTGCGGCGGTGCAGGTTCGCTGCTCCTGGACGAGTACGGTACTGAGCACATTGTCCCAACTGCAAAGATTCGCCTTGTTAACGCAACTGGCGCTGGTGACTCCATGGTTGCAGGCTTTTTGGCAAAGACCACCGCTGGCTATGATTACGACACTGCGCTTATCTACGCTTCTGCTTGCGGAACGGCAACTGCAGCAAGCCGAGGAATCGCAAAGCGCGCAACCATCGATCGTGTTGTCACTGCTCTCTACAAGAAGATGGGCCGAGAAATGCCTGCTTCTATCGCAGAAGAGATTCAGCTTGCTCGCCAGAAAGAGGAGAGCCGCGAGGGCAAGTCATCTTGGCTGGCAGATTCTGAGTAGTAACCACAAGCTAATCGTCTAGGTCTTTTGGCGAGAAACCCTCAGATGGTGTACTTTCGCCGCGCAAGAAATACTGAACACTTTTACTATCATGAACGTACAAACACTTGGCAAGAAGGATTTTCTCGCCAAGTGTTTTTTATTGAAATTTATTTAAAGATACTCACAACGTAACAGGTCAAAAAAATGTTACTCTGTACAAAGACAGGTTAGTTTCTGCGACTATTGTCTTGTGTGGATAGGCTTGCAGAACGTTATACACCGCTAAGTGGACAATGATAGGAGCATGTATGTTTGAGGGAGTCAATGCATCCAACGGAATCGGCATCGGTACTGCTCAGGTTGCCGTAGATCCAGACCTCACTTTTACTCCGCACACTGTTGAAGACACTGCTGCAGAGAAGGCTCGTTACGCAGAGGCTGTAACTAAGTTTATTGCACAGACTAACGCACAGATTGAGCGCATGACCAAGACAGTGGGCGAGGAAGCCGCTGCTATTATGGGTGCCCACATTGAGTTTGCTGAGGATGAGGGCATTAAAGAGGCTGTTAACGGTGCTATTGATGGCGGCACCTGCGTTGAGCAGGCTGTAAGCGACGCCTACGACATGTACTACAACATGTTCCTTGGCATGGAGGATGAGCTCTTCCGTGAGCGCGCAGCAGACGTTGCTGACGTCAAGACCGGTCTTCTCGCTGACCTTCTTGGTAAAGAGGTTGTTGACCTCTCCACACTTCCAGAGAACTCCGTCATTGTCTGCCATGAGCTGACTCCTTCTATGACCGCAGACATCGATAAGGACCACGTTGCAGGTATTGTTACCGAGACTGGTGGTCGTACTTCTCACTCCGCAATCATTGCTCGTGCTCTTGAGATTCCTGCAGTTCTTTCTGTTCCTAACATCACTTCTGAGGTTGCAACTGGCAATGCTATTGTTGTCGACGGCACTAACGGTAAGGTTGTTGTCAATCCTTCCGAGACTGAGCTTGCTGAGTACAAGGCTCAGGCTGAGGCTTATGCTGCAGAGAAGGCTGCTCTTGAGGCTTATCGCGGCAAGGAGACCGTAACTGCTGACGGTATCAAGGTTCTGCTTGTTGCTAACATCGGTAATCCAGATGACGCAAACGGCGCAGTTGACGCTGACGCTGAGGGTATTGGTCTGTTCCGCTCCGAGTTCCTGTTCATGGACGCAAAGGAGCTTCCAAGCGAGGAAGAGCAGTTTGCTGCTTACCAGAAGGTTGCTCTGCGCATGAAGGATAAGCCTGTCATCATCCGCACTCTTGATGTTGGTGGCGATAAGGAGATTCCTTACCTCAACATGAAGGCTGAGGAGAACCCATTCATGGGCTTCCGCGCTATCCGTTACTGCCTCAACAATGCTGAGCAGTACAAGGTTCAGCTCCGCGCTCTTCTCCGCGCATCCGCATTTGGCGACATCAAGATTATGCTTCCTCTTGTTACCACCGTTGATGAGGTTCGCCAGGCAAAGGCTCTTGTTGAGGAGTGCAAGCGTGAGCTTGACGCTGAGGGCGTAGCTTACAACAAGGACATCGAGGTCGGCACCATGATCGAGACTCCATCTGCATCCCTGATTGCAGACAAGCTGGCTCGTGAGTGCGACTTCTTCTCCATTGGCACCAACGACCTTATTGGTTACACCATGTGCGCTGACCGCGGTAATGACCGCGTTGCCTACCTCTACGAGGTTTACCAGCCATCCGTCCTCCGTTCCCTCAAGTACCTCATTGGCGAGGGCAACAAGGAGAAGATCATGGTTGGTATGTGCGGCGAGGCAGCTGCAGATCCACTGCTCATTCCAGTCCTTCTTTCCTTTGGCCTGGACGAGTTCTCCGTCTCTGCACCATCTGTCCTGCGCACCCGCAAGACCATTGCTGCTTGGACAAAGGCTGAGGCAGACGAGCTCACTGCTCGCGTCATGGAACTTGATACCGCAGCTGAGGTTAAGGCTCTGCTTGAGCGTGAAGCTCGCTAAGTCTTAGCTCACACAAACAAATTCAGGGGCATCTGCGCTGGCAGGTGCCCCTGTTTCTTTAACGTTAAACCTTTTGGTGAGAAGATCGATCTTCTCGCAATGCGCAACCAGCAAAGCCCGAGCCGCGAAGCGCGACCTACGGCGCAGGAGTCGCTCTGTGCGCTAGGGAACAATCACGGAAAGTGCAGCGGGAATAACTTCAATGACAAACTGCTCTGCAAAGGGAAGCTCTTCTCCGTCTACCTGAATTGGGACAGGCTTGTGGAAAGTTACCACTGCTTGCTTGAGGTGGCGCTCCTCAATGATGCGGGAGTTGACGTGTTTGCCAGCCCTAGCCAGGCCAAACAGAGCCAACAGGTGAGGAATGATAGGTACTTTAGTGTTGTAGCAGACGGTAAGAAGGCCATCGTCAGGCTGCGCATGCGGACAGACCTTAAAGCCACCGCCATACGTAGGGCCAATCTGGAAGGCCATGATAAGCGCTTGAAGATCAATGTCCTTCTCGCCATCAAACGAAACGGTGCAAGGGTAACCCTTGCTACCTGCAGCCATAAACTTGAGACCCGAGGTTAAGAAGAGCGCCTCGCCCTCGGTAGAGGAGTTGTTCGCGCGGCGCTTTGTGGTGTCGGCTGCAATAGCTGCATCAAGTCCAAACGACATGGTCTCCATGAAGTAGACGTCGTTGATGCGACCAATCTCTAGCTGCTTTACCTTGCCGCGAACCAGCTGTGCAAACGCGCCTTCGGGGTCGTTAATTTTCATACCCAGAGTGCGTGCATAGTCGTTTCCCGAACCCATAGGGATAATGCCAAGCGCTGGACGAACCTCTGGCGATAAGGTCATGAGGCCGTTGACCACCTCGTGGATGACGCCATCTCCGCCAAGTGCGACAACCGTATCAAAGTCCGCAGCTTCTGCGGCCATGACACGCGCATCTCCCATAGCTGTGGTGAGCTTGAGCTCGTATCCGTCTGTTGCAGCAGAATAGCTGGTTAAAAAGTGGCGAGCAAACTCTGCACCAGCAGCACCTTTACCGCTATGAGCAGCCGGATTAGCAATGATAAGCGTGCGTCCAAGAGGGGATTGAGACATATTGCACCATTTCTACAAGCGCTGCTGTTGAGCGCGCTGTTACTAAATAGTCTTGTCACCACATATCAAAATAAAATAGTGGAGAAAACAGTTCAACAACGTTTCAAGTTTAAACGGCTTTGTCTGTCTGTGCTAGGATAAACCATACAGAAATCGGTAGAAAAGGATAGCGCGTGAGCGAGTCTTCAACACAAACTAATAATGCGCAGGACACAAGCGTAGTTTCTGCAAATACTAATAGTGCAAGTCTTGTTGCTGTTTCTGCTCGAGATGCATGGTATCCAACACATCAGCGTGACCAGTTCATTTTGCGTCAGCTGGTAAGTAAAGACTTCAAGCTCAAATATCGCCGTTCCATTTTGGGTGTTGTGTGGTCAGTTTTGAACCCACTTTTGATGATGACCGTTATGGCAGTTGTCTTTTCTACTTTTTTAGGCAACCGCGCCGAGGATGTTGTGAACTATCCTTTGTATCTTATTCTGGGTAACACAGCGTTTCAGTTGATGAACGATGCAACCACTATGGGAATGCGCTCAATTATTGATGCATCTAGCTTGCTTAAGAAGGTTCGCATCAATCGTGTTGTTTTCCCTGTTCAGAAGGTGCTTTTTGCGGTTGTAAACTATCTTTTCTCGCTCATTGCTGTTGGCATTGTTATGCTTGTCTTCCGCATTCCGCTGACAATTTATTCATTGCTCACACCTGTTGCTTTGCTGCTTCTGGCTTGTTTTTGCATCGGTCTTGCAATGCTTCTCTCGGCTCTTGCAGTCTTCTTTAGAGACGTTATCCACCTGTGGAGCGTTGTAACCACTGCCTGGATGTATGGTACACCGCTCTTTTACTCCGTTAATATCATGTCGCCTTGGATGCTTCAGATTGAGCGCTTTAATCCAATGTTCCACTTTGTAACATTTATTAGAGACTGCCTTCTTTTCCAGAAGTTTCCTGCAACAAGCACCATTTTAGGCTGCCTTGTTTCTGCAGTTCTTGCCCTCGTAATTGGCTATACCGTCTTCCACAAACTAGAGAAGAAATTTATTCTGCACATTTAACCGCAGATTATCTTTTTGAAATAACCTTATAGCAGAACGTTTCTGGATGACTACGAGTTTGTGTGAAGCCAAACATAACGCCTTTTGAGTTGAATGAATGGCTTTCCACCACTGCAACGCAGTTAAAATCTCCAAGCTCTAAATGTCGCTGGTCTTCTTCAGTTGCCAGCTCAACACTGATGGTTCTTTTGCTCTTTAGAATTTTCATATGAAGCGTGTTTTCTAGGTATGCATAAATAGACGTTGATGCATCAGCAATGGTTAGATTTCCAACGGCAGATGCTAAAAGGTAGTCGTTGTCTATCTGGCGAGAAGATCCGTCGAGTTTACGGATTCGAATAATGTGAATAAGTTCTTCTCCTGCTTTAAAACCAGTTTGATGAGAAATATCGTCTGTGCAAGGAACGTGCTCAAAGATAATGACATTTGTTTCAGGTACAAGATTGTTTCTGTGGGCATATTCTTGAAAGGACTCAAGTCCTTCTAATGAGCCAATAACCTCACTTGGCTTTTTCTGCCAAATAACGCGTACGCCTTTACCGTGAATAGGCTGAAGAAAAGCTTCATCGGACAGAAGTGTGAGCGCACGTCGAACGGTGTTTCTGGAGCAGGAATATATCTTAGTAAGCTCCATCTCGGTTGGTAAATAGGACTCATACGCATATGTCCCGTCTAAGATCTTATTTTTTAAATCATGATAAATCGTATTAAACCGTGCGCTTGGCATATTTTTTCCTTAACGTGCTGTTGAAGGTTGGAGTTGCATGTTAAAATTGCTCTTGATTAGATAGTAGCTTTATAAAAATGAAAGTTACATAAAATGATTCCTTTCATACCATTTACCGATAATTTCATACCGCTCGGAAGTGAGTTGTTTAAACAACTCGTTAATACTAATATACTTTTATTTTGTAGACATAAGCAAAATTGTTTTGAACGTGTATCAAAGCATAGCTTATGAAAATCATGAGAAGAGATGCAACCTAGCAAAGGGTTAGGAGCACTCTCTAAGGAGGAGTCTTATGTCCGGTATCAATCGTAGGCAGTTTGTCACCTTAAGTGCATCAGCTCTTTGCTCACTGGGTCTTGTTGCTTGTGGAGGAAATAACGACAAAAAGCAGGGAGGGTCTGATTCTGCAAACGGTTCAGTTTATTTCCTGAACTTCAAGCCTGAGGCTGATCAGCAGTGGAAAGATCTTGCAGCTAAGTATACTGAGGAAACAAAGGTTCCTGTAAAGGTAGTAACTGCTGCTTCTGATACCTATGCACAGACATTCCAGTCTGAGATTAACAAGGACGCTTCTGTAGCTCCAACACTGTTCCAGACAAATGGTCCTTCTGGTCTTATTGGTGTAAAGGATTACTGTATTGACCTAAAGGGTGCCAAGATTCTGGATGAGCTCACCAATGACGCTCTTAAACTTCAGGAGGATGGCGTTGTCTACGGTGTTGACTATGTAGAGGAAGACTACGGCATTATCTACAACAAGAAGCTGCTTGAGAAGGCTGGCTATAAGGGAGACGACATCAAGGACTTTGCCTCACTGAAGAAGGTCGTTGAGGATATTCAGGCTCGCAAAGCAGAGCTTGGCGTAAAGGGCGCATTTACCAGTGCTGGCCTTGATTCCAGTTCTGACTGGCGTTTTACCACACACCTTGCAAATCTTCCTCTGTACTATGAGTTCAAGGATACTGGTAATCCTGAGGCTAAAGAAATTAAGGGAACGTATCTCCCTAACTACAAGCAGATTTTTGATCTCTATATCAACAATGCTACATGCAGCCCAACAGAGCTTTCTGGCAAGACTGGTGATGACGCTGTGGCAGAGTTTGTTAACGGCGACGCAGTCTTCTACCAGAACGGTACCTGGGCATACAATGACATCAAGAAGCTTGGTGACGATGCTCTTGGTATGATTCCAATTTATATTGGTGTTAAGGGTGAAGAGAAGCAGGGTATGTGCTCCGGCGGCGAGAACTATTGGTGCGTAAGCTCCAAGGCAGACGACGCTTCCCAGAAGGCAACGCTTGACTTTATCTATTGGTGCGTAACTTCTGATACAGCTACCACTGCAATTGCTGAGGAGATGGGCTTCACCATTCCATTCAAGAACGCAAAGGCAACTAAGAATGCTCTTGCAAACATTGCAGCTGAGTATGCAAAGAAGGGTAATGAGTCTGTTGCTTGGGACTTCATTTACATTCCTTCTCAGGAGTGGAAGAACAATCTCTCCAGTGCACTTAAGGGCTATGCAGCAGGAACAGAGGACTGGGATGCTGTTAAGTCTGCATTTGTTGACGGTTGGAAGACTGAAAAAGAGGCTAACGCATAGTAGTCCTTCTAGTAATGCTTTGATTGGTGAGAGACGAGAAGAGAGATCTCTCTTCTCGTCTCTTGTTATTGGAGGGTATCTCTATGGCTAAGATGTTGAAGCGGTGGTGGCCATTATTTGTTCTGCCTACTGCGCTATCTTTTTTGTTTGGCTTTATGATTCCGTTTGTGCAGGGATTTTATCTTTCGTTTTGTAAATTTATTACCATTAGCGATGCTAAACCAGTTGGTCTAGATAACTATGTAGCAGCGTTTTCTGACCCACAGTTTGCTAATGCTTTTTGGTATACCGCATTATTTGCATTAGTCTCAACAGTTCTTATTAATGTATTAGCGCTCGCAATTGCGCTTGCCTTAACTAGAAAAGACCTTAAGGGTACCAATTCATTTAGAACTGTCTTTTTTATGCCTAATCTTATTGGCGGCATTGTTCTGGGATACATCTGGAATATTTTGATTAACTGCGCGCTTTCTATTGTGGGCGAGCAGCTTCTTGCGCTTAATAGCACTGCTGGATTCTGGGGAATGATTCTTCTTACTCTTTGGCAGCAAGTTGGTTACATGATGATCATTTATATTGCTGGCCTGCAGTCTATCCCAAGTGATTATCTTGAAGCAGCGAGAGTTGATGGAGCAAATGCTTGGCAGACACTTTGGAAGGTAAAAATTCCAAACCTTATGTCTACCATTACTATTTGTCTTTTCTTGACGGTAACAAATGGCTTTAAATTATTTGATCAGAACCTAGCACTTACTGCAGGTGAGCCTAAGCATGCAACCGAAATGCTTGCTCTTAATATCTACAATACCTTCTACGCTCGACAGGGAGCAAAGTGGATGGGTATCGGCCAGGCTAAAGCTGTTATTTTCTGCATTCTAGTTATTTGTATTGTCATGATTCAGCTGCGAGCCACCAGGTCAAGGGAGGTGCAGCAATAATGAAGCGCGATAAAATCATTAATAAAATTCTTGCTGTATTCTTTACCATTCTTTCTCTTGCATGGATTTATCCAATGGTTATGATCTTGATGAATTCATTCAAAGAAGAAACAACTATTACTACATCCACGGCGTTTGATTTTGTTACATCAGAGAACTCTGCAGGCTTTGCTAACTACATTGCCGCTTTAGAGAAGCAAGGTTTCTTAGCAGCCTTTGGATATTCTCTAGTAATTACCATCACATCTGTAGCACTGATCTTGGTTTGCTGCTCAATGTGTGCATGGTTTATTGTTCGTGTAAAAAATCGCATTAGCAACATTTTGTACTACCTGTTTGTCTTCTCGATGGTAGTGCCTTTCCAGATGCTTATGTTCACGCTGTCCAATATGGCAAACACGCTTGGATTTAATACTCCTTTCAATATTTGCTTCATTTACTTGGGCTTTGGCGCTGGATTAGCAGTATTCATGTTTGCTGGATTTGTTAAGACCATTCCTCTTGAGATTGAGGAAGCTGCAACTATTGATGGTTGCAACCCACTTCAGACATTCTTCCATGTTGTTTTACCTATTATGAAGCCAACGTATATTTCTGTTGGTATTCTCGAAACCATGTGGGTCTGGAATGACTATTTGCTTCCATACCTCGTACTGGATAGAACCAAATACCAAACTATCCCAATTCTGATTCAGTACTTTAGAGGTGGATATGGACGCGTAGAGATGGGTCCAATGTTTGCCTGCATCATGATGGTTATTGTCCCAATTGTCATTATGTATTTGCTGTGCCAGCGCTACATCATCAATGGTGTCATTTCTGGCGCGGTAAAAGGCTAAATCTCAATGTATTGCAGCAAGCTATAGGCATTTCTGAAAGGTTTTATCATGGCAGAAATCGTTTTAAAGAATATAAAAAAGATTTACCCAAATGAGAAGAAGAGCAAGTCTCTCTTTGGTAAGAAAACTGAGCAGAAAAAGAGCAACCTTGAGGTGACTGAAGAGGGTGTTGTCGCCGTTCAAGACTTCAATCTCACTATCAAGGAGCACGAGTTTGTGGTGCTTGTTGGTCCTTCGGGCTGCGGCAAATCTACTACGCTTCGCATGATTGCAGGCCTAGAAGATATTTCTGCTGGCGAGCTTTATATTGATGGAAAGCTTGTCAATGATGTTGCACCAAAAGATCGAGACATCGCAATGGTCTTCCAAAGCTATGCGCTGTATCCAAATATGACCGTTTATGACAACATGGCGTTCACCCTTAAGCTTAAGAAGGTTGACCCACAAGTAATTGATCAAAAAGTCCGTGCAGCTGCAGAAACATTAGGCATCACGGCATATCTTGATCGTAAGCCAAAGGCACTTTCCGGTGGTCAGCGTCAGCGTGTTGCAATTGGTCGCGCAATTGTTCGTGATCCAAAAGTCTTCTTGATGGATGAGCCACTTTCAAACCTTGACGCAAAGCTAAGAAACCAGATGCGTACAGAGATTATTAAGCTTCGTCAGAAGGTTGATGGAACCTTTGTCTATGTTACACATGACCAAACAGAGGCAATGACCTTGGGCGATCGCATTGTCATTATGAAGGATGGCTTTGTTCAGCAAATTGGAACACCACAAGAAGTGTTTAATAGACCGGCTAATCTCTTTGTTGCTGGTTTCATTGGCATGCCTCAAATGAATTTCTTTAACGCACATCTTATTCGCGTGGACAATGAGTTCCATGTGGAGACAGATAACATGTCATTTGAAATTTCTCCTGAGATGGCTAATCTGTTAGCACAGTCTTGGGTTGCTGCGCCAGCAACAGATGTCATTGTCGGCATTAGGCCCGAGCAAATTTATTTGACTGAGCCAAATGGAATTGGCGCTTTTAAGGGCAATCTTGAGGTAAGCGAGCTTATGGGCTCCACTGTTCACCTTCATGTTCATACTGATGACGGCAACTTTGTTCTTATCGTTCCAGCAACTGAGTTTGCTAAACGAAACCTCAAAATTGGAGATGAAGTGTGGTTTAAATTTGAAGACAATGCTGTTCATCTCTTTGATAAGAATACACAGGATAATCTAGTTAAGTATTAAAGCTTTGTACTGGCTTATCTTGAAAAGATAAGCCAGTACTCTTTTTGTGAAAGAGGCAACTATGGGACGAGCAAGCGGAGTACTTATGGCCGTTTCTTCTCTTCCAAATTCATATGGGATTGGCACGTTTGGCAAAGAAGCCTACGATTTTATTGATTTTCTCGTCAGGACAAAACAAAGGTATTGGCAGGTTTTGCCTCTTACTACCACAAGTTATGGCGACTCTCCTTATCAGTCTTTTTCTGCTGCAGCGGGAAGTCCTTACTATATAGATTTAAAAGATCTTGAGAAACTTGGCTATTTAAAGTCAGATGACTTTGAAGATATTTCTTTTGGGACTAGCAATACTTGTGTTGATTATGGTGCGCTTTTTGTAAATCATCGTCGTTTACTTAATCGTGCCTTTGATAGGTTTATGCAAGATGTTCCTGCTGATTTTGAGAAGTTCTGTCACGATCACTCAGAGTGGCTTGATCCATATGCGGAGTTCATGTCACTAAAGGAAGAGTTTGGACATAAAGCCTACTGGGAGTGGCCAAAACTTTATCAGCACAGAAATGAGACTACTGCAAAAGAAATTGAGAAACTGCAAAAGTCAGTTTTGTATCACAAGATGACTCAGTATTTCTTCTTTACTCAATGGGCAAAGGTTAAGACTTATGCCAATAAAAGGGGAGTACTTATAATTGGTGATCTTCCCATTTATGTCTCGCGCGATTCTGTAGAGATGTGGGCACAGCCAGAACTGTTTAAAACGGATGAAACAGGACGGCCTATTACGGTTGCGGGCACTCCTGCTGATCAATTTTCTTCCACCGGTCAATATTGGGGAAATCCCATTTATAACTGGGAGTATATGAAGAAATCGCACTATTCATGGTGGGTTTGGCGTGTACAGACAAATCTTGAGATGTTTGATGTGCTTAGAATTGATCATTTTAGAGGTTTTGAAGCCTATTGGGAGATTCCTTACGGAGCAGCAAATGCTACAGAAGGCAAATGGACTAAAGGGCCAGATTTGGAGCTGTTTAAGGAACTGGAAAAGCAGCTGGGTAAGCTTCCAATCATTGCGGAAGACCTTGGCTTAATTACACCAGAACTCATTGCCATGCGAGACAAAACTGGTTTCCCAGGAATGAAAATCTTGCAGTACGGATTTGATGGAAAGCATGATTCAAGAGATCTTCCTCACAATTACACTGCAAATACCATTGCTTATGTGGGAACGCATGATAATCCAACTGCTCGTGGTTGGTATGAGACTCAGGCTACTGATAGAGAGCGTGAACAGGCAGATATTTACCTGCATCGCTCAAAAGATGAGCCAATTGGTGAGGCGCTTTCACGTGGAATTGCAGCTTCTGTGAGTGACACTTGTATTCACACCATGCAAGATCTTCTTGGCTTAGATGATTCTGCACGCATGAATGTTCCAGCCACTGTTGGAGGTAACTGGTGTTGGCGTATGAAGCAAGGAGCCATTACGCGTCACATAGAAGATTTTTTAAGAACTATTACTGAGATGTACTTCAGAGTGTACAAAGAGGAGAAGTAATGAACTTAGACACTTTATCTCTTCAACAATTTAACCAACCCCTGTCTGAAATTACTGACAGGCAGGTTTTTGAATTACTGCTTCAAGTGGTTAAGAGTAAGTCGGAAGCTCTTCCGTTAAATAATGGTAAGAAGAGGCTCTATTACATCTCCGCAGAGTTTCTGATTGGCAAGCTGCTTTCAAATAACCTCATCAATCTGGGAATTTATAACGAAGTAAAATCGCAGCTTTCTAAAGCAGGCCATTCGCTCGAAGACATCGAAGAGCTTGAAGTTGAGCCTTCACTTGGTAACGGTGGTCTTGGTCGATTGGCAGCATGCTTTATCGACTCCATGTCAACACTTGGTCTGCCAGGCGATGGTGTAGGCCTTAAGTATCATTTTGGCCTCTTTCATCAGCAGTTTTTAGATAGACAGCAAACTGCCGTTCCAGATGCTTGGCTTGCTGATGATAGGTGGCTTGAAGACGAGAAGACATCATTTACCGTGGAATTTAGAGATTTCTCGGTGACGTCTGAGCTCTATTCAATTGATGTTTTGGGATATGGCCGAACAAAGAAAAACAGACTTCGTTTGTTTGACCTGCAAAGTATCGACGAATCATTAGTTTCTGATGACGCTATTGATTTTGATAAGACTGCTTTAAAAAAGAATCTAACACTCTTTTTGTATCCCGACGATTCGGACGAAGACGGTCAGCTTCTTCGTGTGTATCAGCAATATTTTATGGTTTCAAATGCTGCACAGCTGATTGTTAAAGAGGCGGTTGAGCGCGGCAGTAATGTTCATGACCTCGCTGACTATGTTGTGATTCAGATTAACGATACGCACCCCACAATGGTAATTCCAGAGCTTATTCGTATCTTGACTGAGAAATATGATATCTCGTTTGAAGAGTCTGTAACCATTGTTTCTTCACTAGTTGCATACACAAATCATACGATTTTGGCAGAAGCTCTTGAGAAATGGCCTCTTAAATTTATCGAGGAAGTTTCTCCAAAGATTGCTTCGATTATCAAAAAGCTTGACGAACACATCCGTAGTACCGTTGCAGATCCAAGTGTACAAGTCATCATTGATAAGAAAGTTCACATGGCTAACCTTGCCATTCATTACGGCTTTAGTATCAATGGTGTTGCAGCGCTTCATACTAAGATTTTGGAAGAGACAGAGCTCAAGCCATTCTTTGATCTGTACCCAGAGAAATTCTCTAACAAAACTAATGGAATCACTTTCCGTCGCTGGCTAATGGGTTGTAATCCCGAGCTTGCCGAGTATCTTGATGCGTTATTAGGAGATGATTGGAGAACAACCGCTCATCTCGAGGGGCTTTTAGAGTATCGCGATAACGAAGAAGTCCTCAATCAGCTGCAGGAAATAAAGCAAGCAGCAAAAGATCGAATGGTCAAATTTTTGCTGGACACTCAAGATGCAAAAGTTAATGCTGACTCCATTATTGATGTCCAGGTGAAGCGTTTCCACGAATATAAGCGTCAGCAAATGCTATTGCTTTATTTGATTTGGAAATATTTTGATATTAAGTCCGGACACCTTCCAAAGCATCCTATTACTGTCATTTTTGGTGGTAAGGCTGCACCAGCATACGTGGCTGCTCAAGATATCATTCATGCAATTCTTGTTCTCTCGTCTTTGATTGCAAACGATGCAGATGTTTCACCATATCTTCAGGTGATAATGATCGAGAATTACAACGTTACTGCCGCTGAGCACGTTATACCAGCAGCAGATATCTCTGAGCAGATTTCACTGGCTTCCAAGGAGGCTTCTGGAACTTCCAACATGAAGTTCATGCTTAACGGCGCTGTTACCGTTTGCACAGTTGATGGTGCAAATGTAGAAATTGCCGACTTGGTAGGCAAGGAGAATATCTACGCGTTTGGTGCTTCAAGTGATGAGGTTGTAAGCCTTTATGAGCACAAAGGTTACAAAGCAAAAGAGTTTTATAAGAAACCCCAGATTAAACCACTCGTTGATTTCTTAATTAGCCCAGAGTTTATTTCTCTTGGAAATGAGGAGCGCCTGGAGCGTCTTCACAAAAACTTGTCCTCAAAAGATTGGTTTATGACGTTGCTTGATTTGGAAGCATATATTTCAACAAAAGAGCACGTGTTCGATGATTATGAGGATAGAAGAGCGTGGCTCCAGAAGTCTCTTGTGAATATTGCTATGGCAGGAACGTTCTCATCTGATAGAACTATTGCCGAATATAACAATGAGATTTGGCACCTTACTCCTGATAAGTAGATGTAAGTAATACGGACCAGCAAACCGCCACTTAAGCCAGCGGTCTAATGTAGTTTTAACAAGCGGCCTTAACAAGCGGCTTAGACCAGTAGTCTAGGCCGCTTGAATGTGTTCCTCTAGCGATTTAATGAACAAAAATATCATCTGTTTTGGTCTCATCTGCATAAATGACAAGAAATGAGCTATGGTATATACATAAATATTCACCCTTCACGAGGGAAGAAGGATGTATGAACAGCACTTCTGTTAGAAGCGTTAGAAGTACTCGATTTTCTCGCTTTACGGTTTTAGCAATTCTTATGCTATTTGTGGGTGCAATTTTGGCGTTTGCTCTGCCACACACAGCATTTGCTGCCGACCCAACAGTTTATTCCGAAGATGTGGACGGCGCTCCGCTTGACGGTACGCAGACCGTGGCAAATCCATTCCCTGATTTTATTTCAGATGCTGAAATTCAGGCAGAGATTACTGCTCAGGCTGCTAAACCGCGAGAGGACCGTTCGGGTGTCATCGCGCGTTATTACTGGGTAAAGCCTGATGGAACTGCGCTCAAGCTTGACATGGATCCAACTAAATATTCTGTTGCGCAGATGATTGCCGAGGGCGGAGAAATTCGTGCTTACTACGTCCTTCTCGGCGATACGGATAACCTGCTCAACTTCCCACACAATGATCCAAATGGTTATGGCCTGCGTAAGGTGGCTGTTTCGGCGCATGCTGCCGTTGATACATACAAGCCAATGGATGCAACAGGTGCTCTTTCGGGTGGCGGTCCAAAGACTAATTTGATGTTTACCGTCAAAGTTAATGGTCAGTCTATTATGGGTGGCACTTCATATGAAGAGCCTGCTGCTGTATTTACTGCACCAGTCACAGCTCGTCAGTACATTGAGTTCTCCGCACCACTGAACATTTCTGATAGGTCTTATCAGCTGGGAATTCAGGGTGGCATTAAGAAATCTTGGGGAGGCACTCACGCGTACACCAAGCGCTATCCTGCGCGAGTTATTGATACAGCAACGGCTGTGTACCACTATGTCGACGATCTTGCATACAGGCAGCTTAATGGCCTTGGTCTAAGTGATCCTATTGCGCAAAGAAATGCTGGCCTTCCTATTTATGGTAACGGTGCAGTGAGTGTTCTTGGTCTTGATGATCTTGCTGCAACGTATACAACTTCTGCAGCGTTTGAGGATCGTCAGGTGTCTGCTCGTTACAACACTAAGGGTCATGTTGTGTACATGCCTGAGTATGCTGGCGTTACTGCGGATGACTCTGTTGCCGGTGGTAATAAGTTTGAGACTGATCCTTCAACCAATCTGTTGCTAACCACTGTTCGTAAGTCGGTCGACGAGATTAAGTCTGCGGGACCTGGTGATTCTTACGTTTACATTGCAAACGATATCGATGTCCCAGAGGGAACATCTCTTGCAATTGGTACGTATAACTCTGGTCCTCGCGATAATTCGGTTTTGGCCCCTGGCTTCAACGCAGACGGTTCTGTAAACCGTACCAGGCAGTATTACCTCACGTATCGTGCTGTTCCTTCTCCTTTGAAGCTTGTGAAGACTGACTCTGATGATGCCTCCAAGCCTGTCGCTGGTGCTACGTATAGCCTCTACAAAGCTGATGGCACACTGGTTAAAGAGGGGCTTACTACTGGTGCAGACGGTACCTTTACATCCGGAGATGTTCTTACAAAGACTGAGCTGACTACATTGGTTCAGAACACTGCGGCAACTGCAGATTTACTGACTAAGGGTATCTATCAGGATGGAGATAAATTCTATCTGACGCCAGGCGATTATTACCTGGTTGAGACTGCATCTCCAGAGGGATATGAACTCAATGCAAATCAGATTCCATTTACGGTAGCTCCTGCAACATTCAATGCTGCAGATCAGACCATTGTTCCTGCGGAAGTTGCTACAGCTGATAAGCCAATAACTCCTACGCCAACCCCAACACCGGATCCTAATCCAGAGCCAAAGCCTAAGACTCCTAAGAAGAAGAGGTCTAACCTGCCAGATACTGGCGATGCAATGTCCATTGCAAGCGCACTTGCTGCTGCAGGTATTATTGCTTCCGGTCTTGCGTACTCTGTAAAGGCTCGCCGTTAGTTTTGGCGTATAGATTACAAGTGCAAAGAAGGCTGTGCTTCGCACAGCCTTCTTTTTTGCTTGGTAAAGTAGAGCAGGGTAGATGCTTAGTTGGGCGTTGGCCTGTGCAGTCTGTGCAATCAACACTGTTTGAGTCAAAACATATCCTCAAGCGGTAAAAAATGCGTTTAGTTGGAGATTTCATTTTTCTGCATACAACGTTTGTCCAGA
>CALHVU010000018.1 GCA_938036925.1 uncultured Atopobium sp. | reverse complement strand
ACCTGCGACGACTGCCCTGTACCAGAGTCAGCGTTGGGATAATAATCGCGGGAAGGTGCATATTGGGCTTGAGGCATATACTGCGTGCTTTCGAGCGTACTTTGATTGCTGTTTGGATATGCCTGCTGGTTATATTCATCGTTGTCGCTAGCGCGGAACTTATGCGTGGAGCGCCTGATAACGTTCTGGTAAATCTGCGAAGCAAGCGCCGAGGCGGCGGCACCAACGGCCACGCCGATAATCGAGCCTGCAATACCAATCTGGTTTGACAGTACAAACGCAGTCACCGCGGCAAGCGATGTTGCCAAAATTTGGGTAATTGAGACGTCCTTAAGAAGGCTGGGCTTCTCGTTTGTTGCCTCATCTGTAGGCTGAGCAGGCGAAGCTAATCGAGTTTTGTCTGCATCAAAGTGCTTATAGCTCACAAGATGCTCCTTTCTTCGAACTGATAGCCTACCTCATTTTTGTGAAGATGTAATGTTTCGTCGCTAAATCGCAACATCAGCTGCCGAGAAGCCCTGTCTAGTTGTCGCCGATGCGGCGGTTCCGTAATGTTTCTGCAGCGTGGGTTTCTCGCCTGAGCACGCATCGGGTTTCTCGCCCGAGAACGCGCCGGATTTCCCGCGATGTTTGTTAAAAACGACCGCATCAAAGGTGATGAAACAAGGTATCATTTATATGTATCAGTTTTCCGTCAAACGGAGGTTTAGCATGCTTGTAAGCGCAAAAGCCATGCTCCAGAGTGCCGAGAAGGGCCACTATGGCATCGGCGCATTCAACGAGAACAACCTTGAGTGGACCGCAGCAATCCTTGATGCAGCAGAAGAGCTTCAGTCTCCTGTCATCATTCAGTGCACCAGCGGCGCAGCAAAGTGGCAGGTAAGCTACCGCGTTGTTGCAGACATGGTTCGTCGTCTTGTTGAGGACAAGAACATCACTGTTCCAGTTGCTCTCCACCTTGATCACGGTTCATACGAGGATGCATTCAAGTGCATCGAGGCTGGATTTACTTCCATTATGTACGATGGTTCTCACGAGCCAGATTTTGAGACCAACCTTAAGCGCACCGAAGAGGTCGTAAAGGCAGCTCACGCAAAGGGTATTTCTGTTGAGGCTGAGGTCGGCGGCATCGGCGGCACCGAGGACGGCGTTACCGCTAAGGGCGAGCTTGCTGATCCTGAGCAGTGCGCAAAGATTGCTGACCTGGGTGTTGACTTCCTTGCATGCGGTATCGGCAACATTCACGGTATCTACCCAGCTAACTGGGAGGGCCTCTCCTTCGATCAGCTCAAGGCTATCAAGGAGCGCGTTGGCGATCTTCCACTTGTTCTCCACGGTGGCACCGGTATTCCTGTAGAGCAGGTTCAGAAGGCTATCTCTATGGGCATCTCCAAGATTAACGTCAACACTGATCTCCAGCTTGTCTTTGCTGAGGCAACCAAGAAGTACGTTGAGGCTGGCCTTGTCGACGACGGCAAGGGTTACGATCCTCGTAAGCTTCTGAAGCCTGGTCGCGAGGCAATCATCGAGCGCACCAAGGAGCTCATCCGCGAGTTTGGTTCCGACGGTAAGGCTTGGAACTAACCTGCAGCATACGCTGGGCGCGCGGGCGTTGGCACGTTGATGCGATGATGCGACGCACGCTCGCAGCTAGTTAAAGCGACGGACCTGGATTTTCTCCAGGTCCGTTTTTTGTTTGGGCTGGCATGTGCGAAAGACATGCGCCTAGTACGTTCTTCTCGCGAGATACACTTGATGAGAGCCTTATTTTTTCGCCAAGTCTGAACGATTTGCCGGATTTGCTCACCATGTCTGAGTAATTTGCCTGTTTTTCTCGCCTTATCTGAGTGATTTTGTTCAGACTTGTTAAACAATTCAGGCTCGTTTCATGAAAGAGAAGTGCGCAAACTGCTTGATCCAGTTCGCATTTCAAACTAGTGTCAATTAACATGTAATGCTCATTTGCGTCATGCAACATGGAGAAGAATACTCAGTTAAATTATGGAATTCTAATTTTGTCACTTATTTGTCATGAAATTGATAAAGTACATTTATTTAAGTGGTCTAACCTTTGTAGCAGGACTTTTAAAAGATAGTATTTGAAGGTGTTTTTAATCTATCTGCGGAAATAACGTATTAATCAAATATTCGTAGGTTTTTTTGTTGTTTTGCCTATTTGATTTTTAGAAATACTATTTTCATATGGAATATTACCTTTCACATACATCTGCTCTACAAATTTATCGTGCTTTGCGAACACGGAGACACGAACTCTTAACTCATGGATTTAATGAGTATCTGAATAAGTTCAATTTAGATGCTAGACAATTACTGACCAAAGATGATATTCCTTATCGTGATTTGGTTAGAGCTATTAATGCTGAGTTGCTAGTAGATTATGGTATTGAACTTAAAAATCCAGTTGAAATTACTGTGAGCAATAAAAAGAATTCCTGTGCTTATGAAGGAATTCATTTTCATGTTGATACATGTGCTTCGCTAGACTCTGTGATAAAACTGAATATAAACAGTTCTTCAGTTTTAATTTCATCTCCATTTGAATTGCTGTTTCAAATGGCTTCTAAATTGAGCCTGTTTGAACTAGTACTCCTCATTTCAGAATTCCAAGGACGTTTTGTTATTGATGCGTCAACAGGAGAATTGCAGTCAAATTGGTATACGCCTCTTTTTAAAAAGTCAGAATTACTTGCATATCTCACCAAAAAGAAAGGTGTTAGATCTTTTAGAAAAGTAAAGGCTGCGGCAGATTTGTCTGTTGAAAATGCAGCTTCGCCGATGGAGGTTAAACTGGCACTTCGAGCTTTATTGCCAGTGTATAAAGGTGGATATGCTATTCCATGCGTTGAGTTAAACAAAGAATTTGAGATACAAAATATGTCAGGTATCAAATCTCAAAAGAAAAATCGTGCAATCGATCTACTTCTATCCAGCGGTGTATCAAATGCACGAGGTACTCAAAATGTAGCACTTGAATATAACGGATCTGTTCATGAATCGATTGATGCCGCAGACAGGGACTACAAACGAAATAACGAACTTTTAGCTGCTGGTATAGAAGAGTTTGTAATTAGCAAAAATGAATATGACGATATCGTTTTTATGGATAATCTATTTACGGTCATTCGCTCTAGGCTAAATCTACCAAGAAGACATACATCTTCAAAACAAAGGCAAATTGAAAGAGAGAAAAGAATTAAATTGTGGAAAGAGTTAGAAAAGATTTAGAAATACTAACTTGAATCTACGATAAATTCTTCAAGCCTAGGAAATCGTTCAAGCCCTAGGAAATCGATCAAGCCCTAGGAAATCAGAGCCTGAATAACTTACCAAGTCTGAGTAAAATCGCTCAGACTTGGTGAGAAAAACCGGCAAATCACTCAGACATGGTAAGAGAATCCGGCAAATCGTTCAGACATGATGTGATTTTCAGGCTCACGCTCGGCGCACTCCAAGTGCGTCTTTCTCGCGAGAAACCCGGTGTACTCCAGAGCTCTCTTGCCATGAAAGCCCACCGCACACGACAATAAAACCGCAGCTTAAACTTTTACTCAGCGGTAGGGTTGTCGGCGGGGGAGACGTGCATGTTGCCTTCGTTGCGGGCGATGTCCGCGAGCGTCTTGCTGTCCAGGAAACTGGAGGTCATGCGGCCAAGGTCGCGCCAAATGTTGATGGTGGTGCAGG
Source organism: uncultured Atopobium sp. (assembly GCA_938036925.1). GTDB lineage: Bacteria > Actinomycetota > Coriobacteriia > Coriobacteriales > Atopobiaceae > Lancefieldella. Next base: position 31,930 of record CALHVU010000018.1, on the reverse strand, counting down.
ACTCCATCTGGGGACAGAGAGTGGTGTTTGTGCAGTTCAAGCAGCTAGCGGGCGCAAGATTGCCTTCGGCTGCGCGAAGAATCTCACCCAGCGTGTAGTCCTCGGGTTTGCGCGTGAGGCGATAGCCGCCGCCCTTTCCACGCAGGCTCTCGACGTATCCAGCCTTGTGCATCAGGGCAATGACCTGCTCAAGGTACTTGCGCGAGATGTTCTGGCGCTCGGAAACGTCGCCCAGCGAGACCCATCCCTCGTGAACGGCAAGATCAGCCATCGCGCGGAGTGCGTACATTCCCTTTGTAGAGAACATTCCAGCCACGGCTACTCGCCATCCTTGGCACGCTCGCTATCAGCGCCGTCCTCGGCACGCTTACTCTCGGTGCCGTCCTCGGTGGTAGACGCGCCGGCTGCAGCAGAACCGCTGTTGTGGGCCTCAAGCATCTCCTCGAGCGTATGCCATGCCAGCTCGGCGCACTTAACGCGTGCGGGCATGTGAGCGATGTCGTGCAGAATGTTGGCATCTTCCAGCTGGTCAAGTACAGCCTCGTCGGTCTCTTCTCCGCGAATCATGCGTCCAAAGAGTTTGCAAAGCTCAATGGCCTCTTCTGGGGTACGGTCGATCATCAGATCGCTCATAATATCGGCCGAAGCCTGAGAAATCGCACATCCGCTGCCCACAAAAGCAGCCTCGGCAATCTTTCCATCCTCAATACGCACGGAAAACGTGAGCTCATCGCCACAAGAAGGGTTGACGCCCTCGTGGGAGACGGTTGGGTTGTCCATCTGGTATTTGTAATCGGGGTGAGAAACGTGGTCCATAAACTCAGCGTTATACAGGTCGTTTGCTGCCACTTATTTCAACTCCTTGTTTTATTTGTTGCTGACCGCGCTGCCAAAGATCTTCCATACCTGGTTAAGACCCTCGACGAGCTGGTCAATATCGTGTTTATCGTTGTAGAACGCAACGGATGCGCGGCAGGTGCTGGACTCGTGCAACTCAATCAGAAGCGGCTCGGCGCAGTGATGACCAGCGCGAATGCAAACGTTATTCATGTCTAGGATGCTCGAGACGTCGTGTGGATGAACGCCGCGCACGTTAAACGCTACAGCGCCCACGTGGTTTTGTCCCAGCTTGGAGCCAACGATGTCAACAAAGTCCAGCGTGCATAGCTGCTGCACCAAGTACCTGGCGAGAAGTTCTTCTCGCTTCTCGATCTTTGCCATGTCCAAGCCGTTGAGGTATTCGACGGCGGCGCCGGTAGCATAGATACCTGCGGCGTCCTGCGTGCCTGCCTCAAACTTCTCGGGAACAGGCGCCCAAACGGCGCTGGTTTCGGTGACGGAATCAATCATCTCGCCGCCAGTAAGGAATGGCGGCATGGCGTCGAGCAGCTCGGCGCGACCCCAGAGCACGCCAATGCCCATAGGTCCGCACATCTTGTGTGCCGAGAAAGCCAACAGGTCACAGTCAAGATCGTGCACGTCAATAGGGATGTGAGGTGCAGACTGAGCGGCGTCGACTACCATGTAAGCACCCACAGTGTGAGCGCGCTTAGCAATGGCCTTGATGTCATTACGGGTGCCCAGCACGTTGGAGACGTGTGTGACGGACACAATCTTTGCTCGCTCGGTAATCTTTGACGCAATCTCTTCAGGCGTGATCTGATACTGCGAGTTCATACGCAGGTACACCAGGTTTGCGCCGGTAGCCTTGCAAATCTGCTGCCAAGGGATGATGTTAGAGTGGTGCTCCATGATGGAAATGACCACGTCATCGCCTGGTTTAAGCGCATAGCGACCAAGGCTTGAAGCAACTAGATTAAGCGCCTCAGAAGTGTTGCGCGTAAAGATAATCTGACGGTCTTCTGGCTTGCCGTTTTTATCGACAGCGCCAATGAACTTTGCAATTGAAGCGCGAGCACCCTCGATAGCTGCGGTTGCTTCCACACTCCAACGATACAGTCCGCGTAGGGCGTTTGCGTTCATGGTCTCGTAGAAACGCGACTGCGCCTCAATGACCTCGCGTGGACGCTGAGAAGTAGCAGCGCTATCTAAGTACGCTACCTCGGGATTTGCTGCCAGCAGCGGAAAATCTGCCTTGTAAGGGTTATCGGTAATCTGAGCAACTTCTGCGTCGGTCATTACGCGACACCACCTTTGTTGGAATCGATTTCAGCGCTAGAATCGTTGCCGTCGTTGCTGGCAGCATCGTCACTAGCTGCAGCTTCGTCATAGTCGTGAGCAATTTCTGCGCCCAGCTCAGCCTCGCAACGCTCAACAGCCACGCGGTGGGAAATCTCCTCAGGCGCGTTGATGATGGCGTCTTCAAAAAGAGCGCGTATAAACATCTGCTCAGCAGCCTGGTGAGAAAGTCCTCGAGCCGCAAGGTAATCAAGCTGCTCAGGGGAGACGGATCCGATAGTAGCGCCGTGGTTACCAGCAACATCATCTTCATCGCAGAGAATAACAGGCATGGTCTTGTTGACAACATCGTCACCAAGAATCATGACCGTTTCAATCTCGTTGCCCTGGGCATCCTTTGCACCGCGGACAAGATCGATAGTTGCGCGAAGCGTCTTCTTAGCTGCCTCGTTAAGGACGCCGGACTCGGTGAGCAGCGCGCGCGTAGAGGTACCACGCATGCGTACCAGGTGGTTAATATCAAGCGTCTCTTCGTGAGTAGCGTGATAGCGATTGTTAAGGTCAAGGCGAGCTTGACCGCCAACTAAGTTGGCGGTAAGGCCAAGACCGATGGTTGATCCACCCAGAGCGTACTGCTTAACGTCAACAGCAGCGTCCTGGTGAATCTCAAGGCCAACGCTTTCAAGGTGCTGCTGGCCCTCATTGACACCAAGCATCTCAATAAGGTGCAGTTTTGCACCAGCCTCAACCACAATGCGGGTGAGCGCAGCGCTGGTTGGGAGCGCGTCGGCGGAAGCGTTCGCGTCGCTGCTTGTAGGTGCGTTGCCGCCGTCCGCGCTGTCGTTGCCCGCGTCGCCTGCAAAAGCAGCGATAACTACGGTAGCCTCAGCGCCTTCACGCACAATAACGCCGGTGTTAGCGCACTTGTTTTGAGCTGCAGAAACAGCAACAACAATAGGATCTTCTCGCTTGGTATGAGCGGGAACATTGTAGAAATCAGACTTAAATGCCTGAGACTCTACGTAGTCAGTAACCTCCTGGCCCATTCCACACTCAATGCGCTCAAAAAGGCGAGGCAGAGGCAGGTAGACTTTGCCTGCGTCAGCGTGATTAGGGACGGTAACTGTCAGTGAGTTTGCGCGTAGACGGTTCCATGTCTGAGCTGCAGGAACGTTGGCGCGATTAATCAAAACGTTATCCATTAGCCAATCGCTCCTTCCATCTCAAGTTTAATGAGGTTGTTCATCTCAACGGCGTACTCCATTGGGAGCTCCTTTGAGACAGGGTTTGCAAATCCGTTTACTACCATGGTGCGAGCCTCAGCCTCAGAGCAGCCGCGGCTCATCAGGTACAAAACGGTGTCGTCAGAAATGCGGCCAATAGTTGCCTCGTGGCCAATCTGAGCAGTTGCATTGCGGACATCCATCTCTGGGATGGTGTCGGAACGGCTGATGTTATCCAGCATCAGAGACTGGCACGAGAATGCCACGCGAGCGTTTTCTGCCTTGCGGCCAACAGTAACTGCAGAGCGGAAGGTGTTGACGCCACCGTCTTTGGAGATGGACTTGGTGTCAACGTTTGCCGAGTTATTGGAGCCGTTGATAATCACCTTGCAGCCCGTGTCCAGGTCCTGCGTAGCGCCTGCAAACGTAATACCGGTGAACTCGCAGTTAGAAGAATCGCCGTTCATGATCGTAGAAGGGTAGAGGTAGGAAACATGGCTACCAAAAGAACCCGAGACCCACTCCATCTTTGCATTGCTACCAATGATGGCGCGCTTAGTGTTGAGGTTGTACATATTCTTGGACCAGTTTTCGATGGTTGAGTAGCGCAGACGAGCGCCGTCCTTAACAAAGAGCTCAACAGCGCCTGCATGGAGGTTTGCTGCATAGTACTTAGGTGCGGAGCAACCCTCAATAAAGTGCAGGTCAGCGCCTTCCTCAACAATAATAAGCGTGTGCTCAAACTGGCCAGCACCCTGAGCATTCAGCCTAAAGTAGCTCTGAAGTGGATAGTCCAGAGTGACATTCTTAGGAACATAAACAAAAGAACCGCCAGACCACACGGCATAGTGCAGAGCCGCAAACTTGTGATCTGTTGGAGGAATCAGCTTGCCAAAGTACTCTTTAACAACAGGCTCCCACTGTGGATCGTGCAGAGCATCCTCAATAGTGGTGTAAATAACACCCTGCTCAGCAACTTCCTCACGCATGTTGTGATAGACAATCTCGGAATCGTACTGAGCACCAACGCCGGCAAGGCTCTCTGCCTCTGCCTGTGGAATGCCCAGACGATCAAAGGTATCCCTAATATCCTCAGGTACATCGTCCCAGCTATTTGCCTGCTGAGTCTTTGGCGAGACATACGTGGAGATATGGTTCAAATCCAAACCTGCAATAGAAGGTCCCCAGTTGGTGGCCATCTGGCGCTGGTGATAAGTTTCCAGAGCTGACAACCTCATTTGAAGCATCCACTCGGGCTCTTCTTTTTTCTCGGAAATAGCACGCACAATTTCTGGCGTAAGGCCATCATCGTAGCGCTCGTAACCCTCTTCGGACTTGGTGAAGTCGTAGAGCGAGCGGTCTACGTCAGCGACCTCAGATCGCTTCTTCTCGCTCACTAGTTAGCACCGCCCTCATCAGACTGGCTCTCAAAACGCTCAAAGCCCTCGTGGTCAATCTGGTTGATGAGGTCAGCAGGACCATCTGCCACTAGGTGGCCCTTAACCATAACGTGAGTACGGTCAATCTCAAGGCGCTCAAGAATGCGGGTGTTGTGAGTAATGATGAGCAGCGAGCCGTCGCAGGTCTCGCGATAGGCCTGAATGCCTTTTGAGACAACGGAGAGCGCGTCAACGTCCAGACCAGAGTCTGTCTCGTCGAGAATGGCAAGTTTAGGCTGAAGCAACAGAAGCTGGAGCATCTCAACCTTTTTCTTCTCGCCACCAGAGAAGCCAACGTTAAGCTCACGCATCAAGAAGCCCTGGTCAAGCTCAAGCTGATCAGAAATCTGACCAACACGCTGACGGAACTGACGAGCGGTCATCTTAAGCTCAGGGCGCATCTGTGTAATGGTACGCAGGAATGAATAAAGAGGAACGCCAGGAACCTCAACAGGTGCCTGGTAGGAGAGGAAGATGCCCGCAAGGGAGCGCTTATCTGCAGCATGCTCAGTTACATCCTCGCCGTTAAAGATAAGGGAACCATCGGTAATCTTATAGGTAGGATCACCCATAATGACGCGGCCAAGTGTTGATTTACCTGCGCCGTTAGGTCCCATCAGAACGTGAGCCTGGCCATCACCAATGCTCAAATCAATTGAATGCAGGATGGATTTCTCCTCGGTACCTGCGGAAATTCCGTTTACACGGAGTAGCTCAGTTGCCATAAATCTCTCCAAATATCTCTACGTGCAAGCACGTGATACGTTTGTGACTAGCAAGTTTGGGCAGCTCTAGGGCGAGCAAAACCTTGTGCTAGTGCGGTTTTGTGGCAAAGACAAACGCCAATGTCACCGATGTTTTTGTCATACCCCAAAATCCGCTAATTCATACTAAATGGTAGGAATTAAAATGCAACCCTCACATACGCACTTTTTTACGTTTTCTAGAAAATAATCGGATTTTTTCATAGGTTTCAAAAGTTATAAAAGCTTTTCTACGCCAGAGCCGCCTCTCATGGGTAAACTAGAAACATCTATGTTTGTAACAAGGAGGATTCATGGGTCAGAGAATTCAAGGTACCGAAGATCTTTACGGCGGCTATATGCGCTCTTGGGAGCATATGCAGGATGTTGCTCGCCATCTGTTTGGTACTTATGGCTTTGACCGCATTGAGACTCCTGCACTGGAGCAGGTAGACACCTTTGTTCACGGCATTGGTGAGTCAACCGACGTCGTACGCAAAGAGATGTTCCGCGTCTTCTCTGGTGCGCTGCTTGATGATTTGCTAGCTGCTGGCAATGAGTCCAGTCTTAAGCCTCGTCAGCGTATGGCTATGCGTCCTGAGGGAACTGCTGGTGTGGTCCGTGCTGCCGTTGAGCACAATTTTGTGCCACAGGGGGGAACTCCTGCAAAACTTTGGTACGCCGAGTCAATGTTCAGGGGAGAGCGTCCTCAGAAAGGCCGTCTGCGCCAATTTCACCAGGTAGGTGTTGAGTGGCTTGGAGTCTCTGATCCAGCTGCCGATGCAGAGTCCATCATCATGTTGATAAAGTTTTACGAGCAGATGGGTTTCTCGCCAGCTGATATGAAACTCATGATTAACTCCATGGGTGACGCGGAGTGCCGCCCAGCATATCGCGAGAAGGTCAAGCAGTTCATTCTTGATCACAAGGATGAGATGTGTGAGGACTGTCTTGAGCGTGCAGAGATTAATCCGCTTCGTGCGTTTGACTGCAAAAATGAGAGCTGTCACGCGGTTATGAAGGATGCTCCACTCATTTCTGACAACCTTTGTGATGATTGCCGTGCTCACTATGAGCAGGTCAAGGCATATTTGGACGCTGCTGGTATTTCATACGTTGAGGATCCAACACTTGTTCGTGGTTTGGATTACTATACGCGCACTGTCTTTGAGGTAGAGATTCCAAACGCTGGCGTTGGCGCTATCGGCGGCGGTGGCCGTTATGACGGTCTTGTTGAGCTTGAAGGCGGAAAGCCAACCCCAGGCGTTGGATTTGCTGTTGGTTTTGAGCGCATTATGCTTGCGTTGGAAGCTCTTGGTGTTGCAGCTGAGCCAGCGGCTCCAAGCTGTGTATATGTTGCTTGCGCAGGTGCTGAGCAGGCTCCTGCTGTATTTGATACCGTGCTGGCATTGCGTGAGGCTGGCATTAGATGCGAGGCTGATCGTACTGGTCGTTCGCTGAAGGCTCAGTTTAAGCAGGCGGATAAGATGGGTGCAACGCTTTGTGTGGTCATTGGTCCAGATGAGGTTGAAGCCGGTGCGGTAACCCTTCGTGATATGGAGTCTCACGAGCAGGTTCAAGTGCCTGCTGACCAGCTTGTTGCTGAGGTTAAAGCAAGACAGTGACAGCTAACAGTTTCTAACAGTTAGCAGTTTCGATTTTGAAACCTCTCATGTCTTAGGCATGAGAGGTTTTGTTTAGGTGGTAAATACCGTTTGTAGAATAATAAAAGCCGTTTACGATAGTTATCAGTGAGATCAATTAAACGTAAACGGTTTAAGCTCATACTAATAATGTAGAAGTATATTTATAGCTTTATAACTAATAAGCGCCTTCATTTTTTGTAATTCAAAGAAATTGTAGGTGAAGAAATGAAAAGAGCGTACCGCTTCATTGTTTCTATCATAGTTGTCTTAATTGCACTTTCTTCGTTTTTGGTGGGAAAAGGTTTTTTGGAAATTTTTACTTCCCGAAAATTCGATTCTTGGCTCTCTGATCAGCCACAATTTTATACGTCACAGATGTCTGATGAGACAAAAGAAACGTTTGTGTCGGTTGTTAGGTCTTACGCACAAACTCACAAGATGATTCTTATAACTAAGAAAACTGAATCAATTACTGAAGGGCCTAGGATATTGACCGTTGGCGTGCTGTCTTCTCCAGGTAGTGAGGCTAACAGCTTTGATTCCTTTGATATTCTTGGCACCCAAGTTATAAATAGGCAAAAAATAAATGAACTTCTCGGACGTTCTTCAGAGTCATATCTTGGCTACGGAATGGATACTAACAATAAGGTTAGTGACTTGCCGTATGTTTTGGGCTCAGTTTATTTCAAATTAGATCAAATTACTCCTGGCTATAATCTGGGAAATTCTTGTGCTGTTTTAGGCCTTTCTCCTGAAGAATTTGATGAATTAGTTAGTCAGATTTCAGAAGCTACTTGCCTACATAAAGAAAAATTTATTACTAATTATTCAGGATCAGCGGTTGAAATTGGACTCTTCTACTACGTTGCTGGGGTAACTTTTATAGTCCTGAGCATATCGTTTTGTTTACTGACGTATTACAACTCGTTACAAGAATTAAAGAAACTCGGTGTTCACGTAATGCTTGGCTGGAGTAAGAGCGATTACGTCGTTCATCATTATTTTTGCTATTGTGCTTTAGCAGCTGTTTTACTGCCATTATCCTTTATGTGGACAATGGTTAATTGCTCTGGATTTGATATTACTGGCAGTTTTTTACTGTTTACGTTTACCTCGGCAATGCCAGCAATACTTGTAGTTGTGGTTTCGGTACTAATTTCTGCTGCTCCACTTCTAACAATCCGCCCTGTAGATGCAATTTTAGGAAGACTGTCGCAAAAGGGTCTGTACGTTCTAACGGCGATAATTTATGCACTTTGTTGTGTAGTAGTTTTTGCTGGTTCTACGTATATGGATGCTCCTATAACAATGTACTCAAATCTACTATCCACTCAAGAAAATTGGTCTGTATATAAAGATTGGTATATTGTCCGAAATCACGTTTCTCAAGGTAATTTTTTCAACGGCAGGCCAATGGATAAAAGTAAGGAATTATTTGATTGGTATAAAACCCACGAGCACGATACAGGCGTGTATATTGCTCATGTAAATCAAATAGGTGAAGCAACTCTAAATGCCTATGAAGTAAATTCATCGATTTTGAAGCCATTTGATGTTCTGATTGCATCTCCATCTTATCTAAAAGAAATTGGGGTAGCGTTGACTGATGAACAAGTTAAAAAAGCGGAGAATGGAACAAGGATTTATCTCGTTCCAAGCTCGTACTCAGAAGAGCAAAAATCTCTGCTAAGAGAACTTGTGGCTAGAAGCGACAAGATATTTGAGTCAGACATTGTTACACCCTATATGCAAAATCCTTCATCTGAATTTATTGAATACGATGCTAGTGGGGGATTTTTTACCTGGTCAACAAATATAGACAGCCCTTCTATAAGCACAAATGTTGTAATCAAAGTGGTAACGTCAAATAACATGGTTCCTACTGAATCAGAGAGTTTAGTGGCTACGGGGCTTGATAATAGTTACATAAAGTTATCACCTGAAGCCGCTTCAAATTTGTTGGATTCCAGCGGTGTTGTAGAGCTCTCTGATGACGGTTTTGGAACACAGTTTAGTTCGATAGAGAGCTTTATAAAGGACTACAGAAAATCTCTGCAGGAGCTCTTCCTCTTATTCGGTGTTGTAATTGTGCTTATGTTTGCAGCTATAACGGTGATTCAAATAAGTATGATTTCAATTGTCCAGAGGTTACATGAGAGAAAAATTGCTGTTGAATGCATGTTGGGATTTGGCATTTATAAGCAATATATAAATATTTTCCTCATAGTGAATCTTATTGCACTTGTTGGAACACTTTGCATGATTGTCATAGGTTCAACTCTTGGAATAATAATGGGCTGCTTGATGTTATTGATTTCCAATTTGACTATCAGTATTTCTGCAAATAGAAGCACCATGAGAATTGTTCTAGAGAATCTCTCTAAGGAGTAGTTATGAAAACATTTCTACAGGTAGATGCTCTCAATAAGTCATTTGGAAGCAACACAGTTCTTCATAACATTTCATTTGGGATAGAAAGTGGAGAGTCAGTGGCTCTCGTGGGCCCTTCTGGGTGTGGAAAATCAACGCTTCTTAATATCATCGGTCTTCTCGAGACATTAGATTCAGGCACAATCAAGCTTGAGGGAAAAGCATATCCTTCAATCAATAGTAAAAAAGCAACGCTTATGAGGCGTAAAGAGATTAATTATCTGTTCCAATCTTTTGCGCTCATTAATGACTGGAAAGTAAGCAAAAATCTCTTATTAGCGCTTCAATACACCAAGCTTTCAAAGCAGGAACAGGAACGTCTTATTAGAACCGCCTTGGAAAACTACGGGATCGGCGAGAAGTTCGATGCGGTTGTAAATGAGCTTTCTGGTGGAGAAAAGCAGAGAGTAGCAATTGCTCGAGCAATGATAAAGCCAGGTAATTTAATCCTCGCTGATGAACCAACCGGATCACTTGATAAGGCTATGGCTACTATTGTTATAGACAGTTTGCTAGACTCCGTTCACGCAAACCATAAAACGCTTCTTATGGTCACACATGACATGGGTATTGCCCAGCGTTGTGATCGAATTATTGAATTACCAAAGCATCAATAGAAGTATTAACGGCGTAAAACACACCTAGCTTAGCAATGTGAATTAGGAGCGTTAAACAGCTCGGTCTTAGGCAACTTTTACAGCAGGAAGGCTTGCGGTTGAATCTGCTGACCTTGTATCCTGCACGCGTGGCCATGCGCAGCTACGAATATCGTCAGAGCATGCGCAGCTACGAACATCGTCAGAGGTAAGACCAAGCCAACGAGCACGATGACCATCAATTTTTGCTGGGCGTCGATGGAGCCACAGGGAAATTCCCAGAGTCCAAAGAGGTAGCAAATAGAGGAAGCTTGCAGCCAGAAGGCTCATAGAAGGTGCGCCAATTGCAGAGAGCACCGAGATATTTGAGATGGACCACGGAACAAGTGGAGCAAGAATTACAGCGCTATTCTCGATATCTAGAGCAAGAGCGCTAGAAGAGTTCTCTGCGTTTTCGCACAAATCATTTGTCAGCATAATAGCCAAAGTCTGATTACAAGAAACCATTGAGGTAAACATGCTGGTAATCAGAACACCAAAGAAAGGCGTGGAGTTATCGGAGAGGTCGGCTACCAGCTGGCACATACGGCGAAGCAGTCCAGTTGTCTGGAAAAGACCAGCGTAGCTTGAAGAAATGGTTACGATTGTCAAGACGTTCATCATGGAGAAAACGCCGCCACCATTCACCATGTTTGCAACGGTAGCTCCTGGAGCACGAAGACCAAAGAGCAGGATGACTGGCAGATCTGCAAGAGGAACTCGCTGGACGGTGACACACAGAACGCAGGCAAGTACCAAGCTGGATGCCATGGTAACAATGACATCAACCTTAAGAAGTGAGAAAACAATTACAAGAAGCGCTGGCGTAAGTGAAATTAAAGAAAGCCTAAAGGAACGGCTTAAAAGGCCAGTGATATCCGGAATAGTACCTGTGTTTGCCATAAAGAAATCCCAGGCCATGTAGATGGCACATGCAACAATAAAAGGTACCACGCTGGTACGAAGCATACGGTTGATATTCTTAGATAGATTGGTATCAGTAAGTTGTGAAACAAGAATTGCACTGGTAGACATAGGGGAGCAACGATCGCCAAAGTAGCTGCCCGCAAGAACAGCACCTCCAATAAAGAACTCGCTTGCTCCAATGGCTTTACCAATAGACATGCAGATGATTCCCATGGTTGCAGCAGTACCAAAAGCGGTTCCCAGAAGCATAGACATCATGGTGCAGAGTAAGAATGTTGCAAGAATAAAGATAGAAGGAGAAATAAGAGAAGAAGAAATGCTGACAATCTCTGGAATAGTTCCAGCAGCGCGCCATGCAGCACTCATTGCGCCTACAACAGCAAACAACGCAATGATTGTTTTTACTTCCCAGACGGACTCAAAAGCTGCTAAAAGAAGTTTTTTTGCAGGAATTTTTTGGGAGAGTCCATAACCAAAAAAGAGGAAGAAACCAATGGTCAAAATAGATGTAAGGGGGAAAGATAGAGCTGTGCCCACGATGAGCATCACCGCAAAGGCGCTTAGTACTATTAACTCTACCATGCATCCACTCCAAACGAATTTCTTATGTAAATAGAGTAGGCAACTAAAAAGTTGAAGTCCAACTGTTTTCAATGGTTATAATTACAAGTAATTTTTGTAATTCAGTGGGAGAGAAAAATGAACTTTCAGACCATGGATTATTTTGTTGCCGTTGCAGAAGAAAAAAGCTTCACCAAGGCAGCTGAACGTCTGAGCGTAACTCAGCAAACACTCTCGGCAAATATCGCAGCCGCAGAGAAAGAACTTGGCTCTAAACTGCTAGAACGTACAGTTCCGCTGTCTCTAACGTTTGCAGGAGAAGAGTTCTTGCGGTATGCGCGCAAATTTCAAGCACAGCGTCGCGCCATGGATCAAGAGTTTCTTGATATTGCAGGTAATGAGCGAGGTCGCCTGCGTGTTGGTGTCACCGCCACACGAGGCCACATCATTATGCCGCGCTCTATTGCCGCTTTCCAAAAATTGCACCCAAACATCTCCATTGAGCTTGATGAGGGCGAGAATGACGAGCTAGTTGAGTGGCTTTCTGAAGGCCAGCTTGACTTGATTGTTGCAACGGTTAATTCATCGTCGTATGACCTAGTTGTTAAAAAGCTGTTTGACGAGAAGATCGTTCTGGTTGTCTCTCAAGCGCTTCTTGAGTCTTTGTATGCAGATAAGGTTGACTCAGTTGTCTCACAAGTTAAAAAGACGGGAAAGCTTACTGCCCTGGAAGCTTGCCCCTTCTTAACGGTTGGTAAGCGAGACATTGCAGGTAGTTTTGCCCGCCATGCGTTTGCGGCGTCGGGCATTTCTCCTACCATCAAGGTCATGTCCAGAAACTCCGAGACGCTTTTGGCCCTTGCCATGAGAGGGGTTGGCGCGTGCTTCTTGCCATCAGAGCTGGTTGCTTCTTCTTACTACGACTCTGAAACGTCTGGTCTCCACATTATTGAGCTAGGAAAAGAGATGTCGTACTCGGTCAGCGTTGCCTGGCGCCGCACCGATCATGTGTGGAGCACAATCGAGTCATTTGCTCAGGTGCTTTCTGAGCAGCGCTACGTGGTTAAGCGAGGTGAGTAGTATGGATGCGCTTCAGACTGACAGTAATCTTGAGATTTTGTACCAAGATGAGTATCTGCTTGCCGTGAATAAGCCAGTGGGAATTATTGTTCACGCAGACGGCACCCATGAGCCCTCGTTAACTGAGGTAGTTCGAGAGAAACTCCGTGCACTTGAGGGCTTAAGAGAAGCAGATCTTTCCCAGGTCCAAGCTTTGAATCGACTTGATAGGGAGACTACGGGCATAGTGCTCTTCTCGCTCAAAAAAGAAACGCAACCGCAGTTTGATCAGCTTATTGCCTCTAAGGAGCTTTCCAAAGAGTATTTGGCTGTCGTTAAGGGAGCGTTTGAGCCAAATAAACTGCTGATAGATAAGGCAATTGGAAAAGATAGGCATGACGCTCAAAAGATGAGGGTCTCAGCAACAGGCAAACCTTCTCAAACGGAGGTATGTCTAGTAAAGGTTGCTTCATCAGCACAAGGTCAAACTCAAAGCTTGCTACTGGTCAATTTGCTGACAGGAAGAAAGCATCAAATTAGAGTGCATCTCTCGTCACTTGGATTTCCTCTGGTAGGAGATGCGTTATATGGAGGCGTGTCTTCTTTGCAGCGCGGAGCAAAAAAGAAGCATAAACAGCAGCCGCTAATGCTGCATGCATATCGCGTTGGATTTATTCATCCAGTGACGGGCGCAAAAATTGTGATTAAAACGGATATTCCAGAGCGATTTTCTTATTTTGGTGTCACCGAGGTGGACTTATAGTACATACTTTGTGGTAAAGACATACATTCATTTTGTGCAAATACGTTGCCCAGACGTGCATAAAGTGAACGAGGAGGGGGAGAAATGCCTGGCACAATGCGAGGTGTCTATACCAACCTGACTGAAATCCGCAGGAAGGTATTTAAAGAAGTTTCAACGCTTGCGTATGAAAAAGCAGATAAGAGCGTTGATGAAATTGCTCGCCAGATGGAAGAGCTGCCTTACAAGATTATTCCTGGTGATATTGCTACGTATCGTGAGAGCGTCTTCTTGGAGCGCGCTATTGTTGGCGAGCGCATTCGCATGACTATGGGCATGCCTATGCAGGGCGTGGATCAGCCAGAAAAAATTTCTGACGGCCTAGAAGAGGCCTCTCGACCTGAGGTTTATTACCAGCCACCGCTGATTAACATCGTTAAGTTTGCGTGTAACGCCTGCGAGGACAACGTGTATCGCGTTACCAATGCATGCCAGGGTTGTCTTGCACATCCTTGCCGAGAGATTTGTCCTAAAGAGGCAATTAGCTTTGTGGACAAAAAGGCATACATTGACCAGGAGAAGTGCATTCAGTGTGGCATGTGCTTCAAGGTCTGCCCTTACCAGGCAATTCATCACCACGTACGTCCTTGTGCAGCCGCTTGCGGTATGGATGCTATTGGTTCTGATGAGCATGGTCGTGCAGATATTGATTACGAGAAGTGCGTATCTTGTGGTCAGTGCCTGGTCAACTGCCCCTTTGGCGCAATTGCCGATAAGAGCCAGATTTTCCAGGTAATTCAGGCTATCAATGAGGGCTATACCGTTGTTCCAATTGTGGCTCCTTCATTTGTTGGTCAGTTTGGCAAGGGTAGCGTTGGCCGTCTTCGTGAAGCCTTCAAAGAGATGGGATTTGCCGAGGTAGAAGAGGTTGCAACCGGCGCTGACCTCTGTACCGTTCAGGAAGCAGAGGACTTTGTCAAAGAAGTTCCAGAGAAGCTTCCCTTTATGGGTACAAGCTGCTGTCCTTCCTGGTCTGCAATGGCTAAAAAAGAGCACCCAGAGCATGCTGATGCTATCTCCATGGCACTTACTCCAATGGTTCTGACAGCGCGTCTGGTAAGAAAGCAAAATCCAGAGGCCAAGATTGTCTTTATTGGACCATGCACCGCTAAGAAACTTGAGGCACTGCGTCGCTCCGTTAAGTCCGAGGTCGATTTTGTTCTGACCTTTGAGGAGCTTGCAGGAATGATGGAGTCTAAGGGCATTGACTACACCAAGCTTGATGATGATAACTCCGACTTTGAAAACGCCTCCCATGACGGTCGCGCCTTTGCAGTTGCTGGCGGCGTAGCAGGTGCCGTAGTAAACGTCATCCACCAGAAGTACCCTGATAAAGAAGTACCTATCATGGCTGTTGATGGCCTTGCTGAGTGCCGAGCCATGCTCAAGGATGCTGTTAAGGGTAAATATCCAGGTTATCTTCTTGAGGGCATGGCCTGTCCTGGCGGCTGTGTCGGAGGCGCTGGCACCCTGAGTGCCGTTAACCGTGCCGCCGCAGCGGTTAAGCGTTACGCAAAGACCGCTTCTTCTGAGCTTGCTTCTGCGAATAAATACAACGATCTTATTTCAGAGCTTGCGGGCACCGTTTCTGCCGAGGTTGAGATTGCCGAGGTTCTTGAGGTTCAGAAGCCTGTTGAGTAGTCACGCTCTCTTAATCAAACGTAAAATGCCGGTGCACTGCATCGGCGTTTTTATATGAGATGCAGATTATTAAGGTAATTTACCTGGTAAAAAAGGACCTGCGTGAACAGGTCCTTTAAGTTTCAGCTGAGAGATAGTCAACAAAATGCTGATTATTTTGAATTACTCAGATTTTTCGTTTTTCATGGATGCATAGAACGTTGCATGCGCAAAAACGTCTTTAATGGTTTTTCCATTAATAAATGGAAGAGCGAGAAATTCGTCTACCGTTGGAACTAGTTCAGAACAATCTACAAAGTGGTTTTTTGAGTTTCTGATGCTGGTGTCTTGAGCTCTCCATGCCTCAAAATTGACATCAGTGAGGTAATAAACCTGGTGTCCGACTTGCATGTACACAGAGTGATTACTGTGCAGGTACTCTACCAGGTCTTCGTAAGAAATCTGGAGAACCTCAGAACTTTTCTTGCCCATGATGCAATCCTTTCCACGTCGCTTGCGCGCAAATTATGGACGCACTTTTATTGACTATACCGCCCTCCGAATACACTTATTCAGATGAATTGAGAGGCATAGGCAAGCGGACGTTTTTTCTCGCTCAACGGCAATGAGCGGATGGTTGCAAATTTAGTGCTACTATTTGAGAATTTCTTGCACCATCTCATCTGCAGTATTGCAGAGTATGGTGGCACCTGCAGCTAGAAGCGTTTCTTTATCCCTAAATCCCCAGGTAACACTAATGCAAGGCATGCCACTGTTGCGTGCTGTTGCAACATCAACCTCAGAGTCTCCAATATAGACAGCGTCTTGAGGGTCAACACCAATTTGAGCAAGGGCGTAATGGACAGGCTCGGCATCAGGCTTTCTTTTAAGGTCATCTCGCTGGCCCAGCGCAAAGTCAAATCTACCTGGGAAGAAATTGCTCATTAAATCTGCTATGGCAAAGTCTGGCTTGTTTGAGACAACGGCACACTTAACGCCTGCAGCCCTAAGCGTATCAACCGCATCAAGTATGCCGGGATAAGGAGCTGTGTTATCCAAGCTATGGTCAGCGTAGTGCTCTTTAAAACACGCAAGTACACGCTGGTATGTTTCATCATCGGTGCCTTTTGGCACGGCATCGCGGATAAGCTTTGCAACGCCGTTTCCTACCATTTGACGGACCTCATCAACGGTATAAGAAGGCATATTGAACTGCTCAAGAGCGTAATTTGTTGCCCAAGCAAGATCAACAATGGTGTTCAGAAGTGTTCCGTCTAGATCAAAAACGGCGGCTTTATAACTCATTTGTACTCCTTTTAATAAGGATACTAAAGACTACGTCTATAATAAGTTTAGTTTTATTTTGTCTAAAGAAAATGCTGTTTCGCTAGAAGACTGTCTAAGAATACTCAAAAAGTATATAGAGAAGGAAAGATAGAATGAAATCCATTAAATTTGATGATGTATCATATCATTATCATAATTCCGATAAAGGAATTCGGAACTTCTCTTTAGAAATCTCTAAAGGTGAATTTATAGCGGTAATTGGTAAGAATGGTGCAGGTAAATCAACTTTTTTGAATTTGGTTGCTGGACTATTAAAGAAGTATGACGGAAAAATTATTGTTGAAGAAGAGATACCCTTTAGAGATGTTGGAGTTTGTCTACAGAAACAATCAATCGATTGGTATTTAAATGTCTTTGACAATGTGTACCTTGGTGCAAGATTAAGTGGGCAAACATCTAGCGATGCTAAGGAAAGTACTCATAAGATCATAAATTTTCTTGGATTGTCTGAGTTTGAAAAATCTTTACCTGATGGCTTATCTGGAGGACAACAGCAGCTCCTGCAGGTTGCAAGAGCGTTGGTTCATAAACCAAATTTTCTTATTCTTGATGAGCCAACCTCCGGGCTGGATGTAATCAAAGGGGATAATTTATTTAAATATTTAAGAAAAGAATGTGATAACAGAAACTGTACAGTACTTGTTTCCTCACATGATCTTGGTTTATTGGAGGAGTATTGTGATCAGGTTTTATTAATAGAAGATGGCAAATTAAAATTTTTCGGCAAAATTTCCGACTTCTTTTTACAGTACTCTTATGAAAAAATAGCGCGAATTACTTTTGATGGATTGTTATCGCTTAACAATCAAAGTGATTTAATGTCTTGTTGCCCTTGTTCGATTGAAGAAAATGAAATAACAATACGTGAAGATTATTTTCTTAAGCTGCCTGTTCTTATCGGTAAGTTACAGGAACTTGTTTCAATAAAAAATATTACTTTTAATAATTTGACACTGAGACAAATAATTTTGGAAGGATCTGATAATGAATTTTAAAAAAGAAAGTTTTGGTCTTTCATCATTTGTCATCGTTGTAGAAACAGAGCTTAATGCACTTAAGTCAAATAAACACATAATATATAGCAGCTTATTGACTCCAATTTTGTATTATGTTTTTTACGCAATAGGAATTCAGTCAACATTTGGAGATATATATTTTCATGGACAGTATATGTCCTTTTTGTCATTTGCATTTGCTGGCATTTTGATTATGTGCTTATTTCAACAAATGAATCAAAGTGTCTATAGGTTGGTTATAGATAAGCGATGGAATATTTTGCCAATTAAACTTGAGAGTGGTATTAATCCTGAGTGTTATGTGTTGGGTATTTCAACACTTCCTTTTGTAGTAACACTACTTCAATTAATAATTCTTTTGGCTATTTCAATGATTACTGGTATGCGGATAAGTCTTTGGCAAGTTATTGGCATGTTTTTGTTGTTGTGTATTTTCATTGTATTCTGGACATCAATTTTTTCCTGTATTGCATTGCTAATTAATGATTACAAACAGCGAGATTTTATTTTGGGTGTAGTAATGACGCCTTTGATTTTTGCCGCACCACTATTTTATTCTCTTGATAATGCTCCTATGATTCTTCAAGTTATATCAAGATGTAATCCGCTAACATACCAGCTGGAATTAATAAGAGACGTAATGATTGGATATTTTGACTGGGGATTACTGGTCTTTTTCTTAATAATCAGCATAATTGCATTGCTCTTTTCAGGAAGTGCACTAAAGAGAGTGGATTATACAAATGAAGAGCATTAAGACTCTTTTGCTTTATCAGCTCAGAGCGAAGAGATAATTAATTCAAATGATTAAAGTGCTCTAATTGAATAGGAGTACAATGTTTTATCTATGAGCAAGAACGTGCCGTCTACACGTTTTTGCCGTCTTGAAGGCGCTTTCCGATTTGGCACAGGGAAGCAAAGACGAAAGGATAACAATGGATTGTTCCTCAGAAACCCCCCAGAATTATTCCGCTCACGCAGCTGTTGATTTGCACAGCATGCATTCGCATACCTGCGGAGAGCTTCGCGCAGAGCATATCGGTCAGACCGTTACGCTCACTGGTTGGGTTTGGCGTCGTCGTGACTTTGGAGGCCTGATTTTTGTTGACCTTCGTGATCGCGAGGGTTTGACCCAGATTCTGTTTGACCCAGATGTTGATGCAGAAACATTTGCAACTGCAGAGACTATTCGTCCTGAGTGGCCTGTTTTGATTTCTGGTACGGTTCAGCATCGTTCTGAGGGTCAGACTAATGAGGCTCTTGCTACCGGTGAGGTAGAGGTACTTGCTTCCAAGATTGAGGTTCTTAACACCAGTGCAGTTCCACCATTCCAGATTGAGAATCACATTGATGTTAACGAGGACCTTCGCCTGAGATATCGCTACGTTGACCTGCGTCGTCCTCAGATGGCACAGAATCTTCGTATGCGTTCTGATTTTGCATTTGCGCTTCGCGAGGCATTCCATAAGCGTGATTTTACCGAGGTAGAGACTCCGGCGCTGTTCAAATCTACTCCTGAGGGCGCTCGTGACTTCCTGGTTCCATCCAGAATGCAGGGCGGAAACTTCTACGCACTGCCACAGTCTCCACAGCTGCTGAAGCAGCTGCTGATGATTGGCGGCGTTGAGCGCTACTACCAGATTACTAAGTGCTTCCGCGACGAGGATCTTCGCGCAGATCGTCAGCCTGAGTTTACGCAGGTTGATATGGAGATGGCATTTGTCCGCGAGGAAGATGTCATGGCCGAGCTTGAGGATATTCTGGGCGATGCATTTGCAAAGATGGGCATTGAGTTCCCAGCTCCACTGCGCAAGATTCAGTACTGGGACGCAATGGATACTTACGGCTCCGATAAGCCTGATACCCGCATTGGTATGGAGCTCCACGACGTCTCTGAGGTCTTTAAGCAGTCTAGCTTTAAGCTCTTTAGCTCTGCTGCAACAACTGATGGTCAGTACGTCAAGGCAATCAACGTTAAGGGCGCAGGCACCTGGCCACGCTCTCAGGTTGATAAGCTTGCCGAGGTAGCTGCTGGCTTTGGTGCTAAGGGACTTGCATGGGTCGCCTTCAAAGAGGACGGTTCCGTGGGAGGTCCTATCACCAAGTTCTTCTCGCCAGAAGAGCTTGAGGCATTGCGTGCAGAGATGTCTGCTGAGGCAGGGGACTTGATTCTTTTTGCTGTGGGCGGTCGCCTGGAGACAGATGAGATTCTTGGCGGTATGCGCCTGCATATGGCAAAGGTCCTGGATGTACCGCGAGAAGGTCATGATTTCCTCTGGGTTGTCAACTTCCCACTGTTCCACTGGGATGAGGAGACTCAGTCTTACGCCTCTGAGCACCAGCCCTTCACCCTTCCTCGTGAGGAAGAGCTTGACCTTCTGGACACTGACCCTCTGGCTATGGGCTCGTATACGTACGACTTTGTTATGGATGGCTTTGAGGCTGGTGGCGGCGGAATGCGTATTCACAACGCTGAGCTGCAGCTTAAGATTCTGGAGAAACTCGGCTTTACTGAAGAGCGTGCAAAGGCTCAATTTGGCTTCTTGATGGAGGCTTTGACGTTTGGTGCACCTCCAATGGGCGGCTTTGCACTTGGTCTTGACCGCGTATGCATGTTGCTTGCAGGTGCTGATTCTATCCGTGATGTCATGGCGTTCCCAAAGACTACTTCTGGCTCTGATCTTATGTCTAGCGCTCCTTCACCTGTTTCTAATGAGCAGCTCAAGGAGGTTTCGCTTCAAACGCTTCCAAAAGAGGCATAAGCAAACCAAGCAAAGCAAGACAGTAAGGTACGTGGTGTTTTAACGATGAATGATGCTTCTGTAAAAGAAAAAGCTCCATCTGCTCGCGCTGAGTTAAAGGTAATCTTGGACCATTTTGGCGCGTATAAAAAGGACTTTGTTATGTCGGGACTCTGTGTGTTTGCAGAGTCCCTACTCGAATTAGTGATTCCTGTACTCATGGCCCAAATTGTTGACCAGGGTATTTTACAGGGTAACCTTCAGACTGTTTTTGTAAACGGTGCCGTTATGGTTATCTTTGCTCTTCTCGCCATGTTTGCCGGCATTGGCTATGCTCGCTACTCGGCAAAAGCGGCTATGGGACTAGGCGCCCAACTCAGACAAGATGAATATCGCCGAATGGAAGAGTTTGCTTTTGCAAATCTTGATAAATACGATTCATCTTCTTTGGTTACGCGTTTGACTTCTGATGTAACCATTATTCAGAACGCCTTTGCAATGGGTACGCGCCCGTTTATGCGTGGACCAATTATGCTGGTCATGGGCTTGGTTATGGCGTTTATTATGAGCCCAGAGCTGGCAGTAGTGTATTTTGCCGTGCTGCCTTTCTTGGCTATTGCACTCTTCTTTATTGTGAAGCGCGTTGGTCCTTTGTATCGCGTTATGCAAAGTGCAATGGATAAGCTTAACGAGGCTCTGCAGGAAGACTTTGCGGCCGTGCGTGCTATTAAGGCGTATGTCCGAGAAGGATATGTCTCCGAGCGCTTTGAAAAAGTTAATACCCAGTATGCGCAGACTGCTACAAAGACCTTTGGAACGTCCGTCTTAAACCTGCCTATTTTCCAGGCTTCAATGTATGTCACTAATGTGGCTATTCTTTGGTTTGGTGGCCAGATGATTATGGCTGGCAGACTGGGCGTTGGTGAGCTCACGGGCTTCATGAGTTACGTACTGCTTATCATGAACTCTCTTATGATGATTTCTGGCGTGTTCTTGCTTACTGCTCGCGCCATTACTAGCGTGCGCCGAATCGGAGAGATTCTTTCCGAGGAGCCTGCTATTGAGTCTCCAGAGCACGGCCTGACTGATGTTAAGAACGGCGCGGTTCGTTTTGAAAACGTGTCCTTCAAGTACAGCCAGAGCGCTGAAGAGGACGTCCTTGAAGACATTAACCTCTCGTTTGCGCCAGGCTCTACTGTTGGTATTCTCGGCGGCACCGGCTCCGGAAAAACTACCCTTATCCAGCTGATTGCTCGCTTGTACGATGCAACTGAGGGCACCGTGTTTGTTGGCGAGAATGACGTCCGCTCCTACAATCTTGTTTCACTTCGTGACGCAGTGTCTGTTGTCCTTCAGAAAAATGTGCTGTTCAGCGGCACCGTCCGCGACAACCTGCTCTGGGGAGATCCCAATGCAACAGATGAGGAACTGCTTCACGCGTGTTCTATTGCGTGCGTTGATGAGTTTCTTGACAGGATTGGTGGCTTGGACGGAGACCTTAGTCAGGGTGGCGTCAATGTTTCTGGTGGCCAAAAGCAGCGCCTTTGTATTGCGCGTGCGCTTTTGAAGAAGCCAAAAATTATCATTTTTGATGACTCTACCAGCGCGGTTGATACAGCAACTGACACAAAGATTCGTGCAGGCCTTGCCGAGCTTGCTGACATGACAAAGATCATCATTGCCCAGCGTGTGAACTCGGTTATGGACTCAGATCAGATTGTCGTTCTTGATAACGGTAGGGTCCATATGACTGGCACTCACACAGAACTTCTCGCCAAGAGCCCTATCTATAGAGAGCTTTATGAGTCGCAGACTGGCGGTAGTCAATCGGACATTGATGCTGCTGGTAAGGAGGTGTCACATGGCTAATCGCGCAGGAGGAGCACGTCCTCAAAACATCGGACATACCATTAGAGTGTTTGTCTCGTACTTAGGTCATGCTAAGAAGCGCCTTATGTTGGTGGCACTTCTTGTTTCTATCAGTGGTTTAGCAGCGCTCCTTGGCACCTACATGATTAAGCCTGTTGTTGCTGCAGTGGGCAGGGGAGACGTAAACGCATTTACCAACCTCATTGTATTTACAGCGGTTGTGTATGCAATTGGCGCTCTTACCAGTGTTGGTTACACGCAAATTATGGTTCGTGCTGCTCAGAGGATTGTTTTTGACATCAGACGAGACCTTTTTGAGCACATTGAATCGCTGCCCCTAAGATTCTTTGACCAGCGTACTCGCGGCGATATTATGAGCTTCTTTACAAATGACGTGGATACCATCTCGGAAGCGCTCAACAACAGCTTTGCCAACCTTGTTCTGGCGTTTATTCAGATGGTTGGTACTCTTGTGCTGCTCATTGTCCTTAACTGGCAGCTGACGCTCATCACTGTTCTCTTTGACGTTTTGATTGTGGTTTATGCACGCTACGCAAGTAAGCGCTCTGCCAAGCATTACTCGGTGCAGCAAAAAAGTCTTGGTGTCCTTAATGGTTTTGCAGAAGAAACAATCTCTGGCCTCAAGGTGGTTAAAGTTTTTAACCACGAGGATGCCAACTTTACTGATTTTCTAAAGGTCAATGAGGAGCTTAGACACTCTGGAACAAGTGCTCAGGGTTATGCGGCAACTATGGTTCCTATCACGGTTTCATTGACGTATATCAATTACGCTGTGGTCACCGTGGTTGGCGCTCTACTTGCCGTAAACGGACACGCGGATGTTGCAAGTCTTGCATCCTACCTGGTCTTTGTTCGCCAGGCAGCCATGCCGTTTAACCAGTTCACCCAGCTTTCCAACTTCCTGCTCACCGCTCTTGCTGGCGCTGAGCGCATCTTTGCAGTTATGGAAATGACTCCCGAGGTTGATGAGGGCAAGGTTGACCTGGTCCGCGTTAGTGGTTATGAGTCAGGAGAAGAGTCCTGGGCTTGGGTCACACCGTCTGGCGAGAAAACCCTTCTTGCTGGAGACGTTCGCTTTGATGATGTGACCTTTGGATACGACGATGATCAGACAGTCCTTGCAAACCTCACGCTGTTTGCAAAGCCTGGCCAAAAGATTGCGTTTGTTGGCTCAACTGGTGCTGGTAAGACAACTATTACCAACCTTATTAACCGCTTCTACGACGTTCGCAGTGGAACCATCACCTACGACGGCATTCCTATTAACGACATCAAGAAGTCTGCACTAAGGTCCTCCCTGGGCATTGTTTTGCAGGACACACATCTGTTCACGGGTACCATTGCGGACAATATTCGCTTTGGTAAGTTGAATGCTACTGATGACGAGGTTATTGCTGCAGCAAAAATCGCAAACGCAGATAAGTTTATCCGCCGTATGCCACGTGGCTACAACACCGTACTTACCTCAGACGGCGCTAACCTTTCCCAAGGTCAGAGGCAACTTCTAGCAATTGCGCGTGCTGCTATTGCTGATCCTCCCGTGCTTATCTTGGACGAGGCAACTTCCAGTATTGATACGCGTACTGAGGCACTTATCGAGAAGGGCATGGATGCCCTAATGGCAGGTCGTACCGTCTTTGTAATTGCTCACAGACTGTCTACAGTTCGCAACTCTGATGCCATCATGGTTCTGGAGCACGGTCGTATTATTGAGCGCGGTACTCACGACGAGCTTATTGCTAAACGAGGAGAGTATTATCAACTGTATACGGGATCGCGCGAGCTGGAGTAGGGGCATTTTATGTTTGAAGTGTTAGCTGTGGCTCTAGGTGGAGCTCTGGGTAGTTTAGGTCGCTGGCAGTTGGGAGTCCTCTTTAAACAGTGGATTCCTAACCTGCCAGTTGGTACGTTTGCTGCAAATGTTGTTGCAGGTTTGATTATTGGCTTTGTGACGGGGCTTGATCTTGCAAGTCCACTTCAGCCACAGGTAAAGCTATTTTTAGCCGTGGGTCTTTGCGGAGGACTTTCAACCTTCTCGACCTTTTCAAATGAAACGTTGACCTTCATTCAAGCAGGTAACTGGACCGCTGCAGGAGTGAACATTGCGGTTAACGTTGTTACTTGCCTGGTTGCTGTATTCATTGGATTGAAATTATCAGCTTTTGTGTCGTAGCTTGATTATTCGATCGTCTAAATCAAAAGCTAGTTATCCGTTGTTGGATAACTAGCTTTTTAATTTGCTTTCTTTTAAATGCCGTTGCCGCGTCTTTATTTTGTCATCTTAGGTAGTACAAAGAGCACGATTCCCATAGTAACAAGAGGAATACAAGCTACGCATACAAGCACAAAGAGTGCGTTTTGAGCTCCTGCGAGGGTGCTCGTAGCCAAGTTTGTAGCTCCAAGCTGAGAAGCCGCTACTACACCAGAAATAACGCTGGTGCCCATAGCGCCAAAGAGCTGCTGCATTGTGTTAATAACAGCATTTCCATCTGCCTTGCGGTCTTCTGGCAGATGTCCCAAGGCTACCGTAAAATTGTTTCCCATCTGAAGCGCCTGGCCAATGGCAAAGATAGCAAAAATATACGTAATCATTTCTACGGTAAGTTGGTGAACAAAGAGCAGCAAAAGGAGCATGCTGGTAAGACAGCAAAGAATGCCTGTAACAATAGGTTTTTTAGCTCCTAGTTTGTCTAAAATCTGACCAGAAATTGGTGCCATGACTGCGCCAATAGCACATCCTGGCAGCATTTGAGCTCCTGCTGCGGTAGCGCCTGCACCTAGTACTAGCTGGGAGAAGTTAGGCAGAAGATATGACTGACCAAGAATAATAAATTGCAGAGCAACAATAGCAAAGAGCGAGAGCACAAAGCCCTTCTCGCTAAATACCTCAAGGTTAATGATAGGAATTTTTGGAGATGCTTCAGATGGCTCCTGGTGTTTAAAGGAGTTCTCGTGACGTACAAAGAGCGTAAGTGAGCCCACAAAAATCATAATTGCGAGCAAAACAGGAATGCTAAGCAGGCCAAACGCGCTGGACTCGTTAATAACAAAGATGAGTGCAATAAAACTTACGGTAAGCAGCAGCCAGCCAAAGACATCAAAAGAAATCACTTCAGTCTCATGGCTTTGTTGGATTGAACTAATTCCCAGTACAAATGCCACAATCAAGAAGGGGAGAAGACCGGCAAAAATCATTCGCCAGCCAAGATGTTCTGCAATCCAGCCACCAGCCGAAGGTCCTACTGCAGGCGCAACGGCAGTAACAAGCATGCCAATGCCCATCATGACACCCATGTTTTTAAGTGGGGCTTGCTCGGTGATGATGTTGAACATCAGTGGTAACGCTAGACCGGTGCCAATGCCTTCTAAAATACGGCCAAGCAGCAATAACATAAACGTTGGAGCAGCAAATCCGCAGAGAATGCCACTGATATAGAAGATCATGGCCACGGTAAAGATACTTTTAGTTTTGAATCGTCTGTTTAAATACGACGACATAGGCATGATAATGGCAAGAATCAAAAGGTACGAGGTGGTCATCCATTGTACCGTTGAGGTGCCAATAGAGAATTCCTCCATTAACGTTGGAAACGTCACGTTCATGGCAGTTTCTACGACAACTCCCGAGAAGGACATAATTCCTGTTGCAATTACAGAAAGAACAAGTTTTGCGTTGAGCTCTCTTTTAAACATTTAATCCCTTCTTTTCTCGGCGGTACATCGTAACACTATTCAAAGCAGGTTTTACAGCTGTTGGCGTATTCGTTTAGTTTTTAATATGTTTTTGTTTATAGAGAATGTCATTTCATAGGTTATTATTTTCTTTTTATTGGAGTAAATAAGTGGTATAAATAACTTAAAGAGGTGATGAAGATGTCTAGTTCTTTTATTGCCAGAAGAACATATCTACCATCTAAAAATGAAATTTCTAGGTTCTAATAGTTTCTTTGTTTATACATTAAATGCCCTGTGGAGTGATATTTCTGGACATGAATTAATTACCTCAATAGAGGGTTTTAATTATTTAGGAGTATGGGTTTATGGGAGCACCAGAGATAATAATTCTTATTGTTCTTTTTCTAATCTTATCCGTTATGTTTTACTGTGGACGAAAGGCTTTTATTTGGCTTTCTCGCTATCTCAAGAAACTTGATGGTCTACAGAATTCTATTGATGATTTGAATAGAAAAATGTAAGCAGTGATTTGGTCAATTTAAGTTAGAAGAACGGGGTGGTTTTAAACCACCCCGTTCTGCTTAGCAATATTGCGTGTTAGCAAGCTGTTTATTTAGCTTTGCCCTGGTTAGCAACAGCGTTAATCTTTGCCTCGATGACAGCTGGATCGCCAATATAGTGCTTGTCAACAATGTTCCAATCCTTGTCAAAGGTGTATGCGCAAGGAATGCCAGTTGGGATGTTAACCTCAAGAATTTCTTCTGGAGTGAGGTGCTCAAACTGCATAACAAGAGCGCGAAGGCTGTTGCCGTGTGCAGCAATAAGAACACGCTTACCTGCCTCAAGCTGTGGCTTAATCTCCTGCTCAAAGTAAGGCCATGCGCGTGCAATGGTGTCCTTCAGGCACTCGGTGTAAGGAAGATCCTCTGCTGGAACATCGCGGAACATTTCCTGAACGTGAGGATCGCGCTCGTCGCCTGGCTCAAGAGCTGGTGGCTGGACATCAAAGGAACGACGCCAAATCTTTACCTGCTCCTCGCCGTGCTCAGCAGCTGCATCAGCCTTGTTGAGGCCCTGAAGTGCACCATAGTGGCGCTCGTTCAGACGCCAGGTCTTATGAACAGGAAGCCAGTTACGGTCAAGCTCATCAAGAACATGATTCAGAGTGTGAATAGCACGCTTGAGCAGAGAGGTGTAGCAAACATCAAAGTCATAGCCAGCCTCTTTGAGAGCACGGCCGCCAGCTGCTGCCTCCTCGTGACCAGTCTCGGTAAGGTCAACGTCGGTCCAACCAGTGAACAGGTTGAGCTTGTTCCACTCAGACTCACCGTGGCGAACAATAACAAGGTGCATGTACTGATCTTCAGCCATTAGGCTTCCTTTCTACGCGTCAAACTTTGTGCACCATACGTGGTAAACACCAAGTTTTTGGCAATACTTTACATACAGGTGCAAGACAAAACGCTTGCGAATAATATTCTACCGCACACCGAAAAATACGTGCGAATCAATGTCTAAAAGATTTTGCATATCGCGTGCACCAACTTTGACTGAGAGCGCAGTTCTCAATTGTTTTGGTAAGAATTTAGATTCTGCAAATAATTTATGATTCAGCGTATGCAAGCATGCAATGAGGGTATAGTATGCCGTAGTTAACAAATTGAGGAGTGTCTGTATGAGTCCTATTGATATTTTGGTTGTCCTTATCGTCATTGCTCTTGTTGCTCTTTGTGTTCGCTCTCAACTTAAGGGCGCAAAAGAGGGCTCTTGTTCTGGCTGTTCTTCATCCAGCAGCTGTGGCACTCATCATGATGGAGATGGTCGCTGCGGTGTTGCTCAGAAAATGATTTCTGACGTCGATAAGGCTTTTGACGCTCAATAGGTCAATTGTCACAATTTCATTAACAATTTTTACCATTCGCCCGGTTTCAGGGAAGTGGAAACATAGCCGTAACAAGAATGTGTCATGGTAGTTACGATTCCAGTTTTCTGACCCGGGAGGACCGTATGAGTACGGATAAGAAAATTGACTATATTCTTCGCACGGTAGAGGAGCGAGACGTTCGCTACCTGCGTCTTTGTTTTACCGATGTACTCGGCGGATTAAAGGCTCTCTCCATTTCCCCCGAGGAGCTAGAAGAGGCTTTTGTTGAGGGCATTGGTTTTGATGGCTCCAACGTTGACGGCTTTGCTTCCCAGGAGCAGTCCGATCTTCTCGCATTCCCTGACGCAGATACGTTCCAGATTCTTCCATGGAAGACAGATGACGGTGTAGTTGCAAACGTATTCTGCGATATTCAAACTCCTCGACGTGAGGCTTTTACAGGCGATCCACGCCTTGTACTGAGAAATGCTTTTATCAAGGCAGAAGACCTTGGCTATGTCGCAAATGTTGGCCCTAAGCTTGAGTATTTTTATTTTGTGAGCGGGACTGAGCCAAAGCCTATTGATCAGGCTGGATACCTTGATTTGAATTCTGCTGATCTCAGCCATAGTCTTCGATACTCCACGTCTCGTGCACTTGAGAATCTTTCTATTCCTGTTCAGTATTCTTTCCATGCAGCTGGCCCTGCTCAAAACGGCGTTGAGCTCCGTTATGCAGAAGCACTAACTTGCGCGGATAACATTGTTACTGCTCGTCTGGTTATCAGACATATTGCAACACTTCACGGTGTGTTTGCTTCGTTTATGCCAAAGCCTCTTCAGGGAGTTCCTGGCTCAGCCATGCTTTTGAATCAGTCGCTTCTTGACCACGATGGCGAGTCTCTGTTCTGGGCTCCAAAGACTGAGAGCGAAGCCCACCTTTCTGAGCTTGCTCAACACTACATTGCAGGTCTTATTAAGTACGCTCCCGAGTACATGCTTATTACTAACCCAACGGTTAATTCCTATAAGCGCTTTGATCGTGATGCTATTCCTGCCTATGCAACCTGGGGTCGTAAAAACCGTTCTGCTATGGTTCGTATTCCTACGCATAAGCCAGGAAAGCATGTTGCCACCCGTGCTGAACTGCGTATTCCTGATCCAACTGCAAACCCTTATTTGGCTAATGCTGTCACGCTTATGGCTGGACTTAAGGGTATTGAAGAAGGCCTCTTGCTTCCTGAGGAGTTTGTAGGCGGAAATCCTGCCGATTATGGCGAGAAGCTCCCAATTAATCTTGGAGAGGCACTTGAGCGCTTCAAGCAGTCAGAGCTTCTTAAAGATGTTCTTGGTGAGCACATCTTCTCGTACCTGTGCGAGCGCAAGGCAGAGGAGTGGCGTGAGTATTGCCTGGCAGTTACTGACTGGGATACGCAAAAGTATTACGCTGGTTGCTAAGCAACTATTTCTCTTGCTGTTATATGTTTCTTTGAACCCTGCTCTGATTTATTCAGAGCAGGGTTTTTTGACGAGAAACCCTTGTTTCACGCAAAGAATGTAGCCTTCTTACTCGAATTGTTACCGTTTTATGAACTGAAAAAATTACTTTTACCTGGTCTTTATTGGATAGAATGACTAAATAGTAGTCATTTATGCAAAGAAGTTGTTCTTCTCGTCATTTTTATGCAATAAAAACGAGAAATATGATGAAAATTATAAGTAGATTTTTCATATTTGCTTCCTATAATTCATTCCAATGAATTTCAGCTCAGATTTATTCAGGAAGAGGCAAATATGAAATCGTCACTGGTTACTACCGTTAAAAAGAATGCTCTAAAGGGCGTAGCTGCTGTTTTTATGGTATGTGCACTTGTTGGTCTTATGGCTTGCTCGTCATCTAAGCAAGAAAATGCGCAACAGGGTACTACTTCATCCTCTGATTCAAGCTATACGCTGGTAACTAAGGGTCATCTGACCGTTGTAGCAGAGCTTGGTTTCCAGCCTTTTGAGTACTTTGAAGGTAACTCAACCACTCCTGTTGGTTTTGACGTTGATCTTATTACCGAGATTGCAAAGAGACTCAATCTTGAGGTTACGTACCTGCCAAACCAGAAGTTTGACACCCTTGTTCCAACTATTAAGCAGGGTGGCAAAGCAGACGTTGCTATCGCAGGCATTACCATCACTGACGAGCGCTCTCAGGAGGTAGACTTCACTACTTCTTACCTCGACTCCAATCAGTCCCTGGTTGTTAAGTCTGGCAGCACCGAGACCGAGCAGACGCTCAACGACGCCTCTAAGAAGGTTGTTGTTCAGACAGGTACTTCCGGCGAGGATTGGGCTAAGGAGAACCTTCCAAAGGCAACTATTGTTTCTGTAGACGATGTTGCTGCAGCAATGGCAGGAGTCCAAACCGGTTTGTACGATGCTATG
Source organism: uncultured Atopobium sp. (assembly GCA_938036925.1). Classification (GTDB taxonomy): domain Bacteria; phylum Actinomycetota; class Coriobacteriia; order Coriobacteriales; family Atopobiaceae; genus Lancefieldella. The sequence goes on along the minus strand of CALHVU010000018.1, from coordinate 1,741 downwards.
GTCATTGACCTGCCTGTTGCTTCCAATCTGATTAGCACTTCATATTCTGATCTGACTATTGCAAAAGAAATTCCAACAGGTGAGCAGTATGGCATTGCTGTTTCTAAGGACAATCCTGCACTAACTGAGGCAATCAACAAGGTTCTTGCAGACATGGAGAAGGACGGAACCATGACTGCTCTCAAGACCAAATGGTTTGGCTCTAACATCTAGTTTCACCAGCTCAGCAAAAGTGCTTGAAGTCAGATTTGGCTTCAAGCACTCACTGTTTTCATCAGGATTTATCGCATCTCAAGCTCTAAAGGAGTATCACGTGATTGCACTTTTGCACAAAACTATGTCAGGACAGCAACTGTCCTTGTGCATGTCATCTGCGAGTTTCAAAGCTGAATCTGCGCCTCAGAGTACGGCTTATAATTCAGCTAAGTCAACGCTCTCGCATAATCGTGCGTACTCCTCGCTGCTTGTAGTTCTTCTCGTTACGCTTCTTTTGAGTGGGCTGTTCTTTATGTCTCTGAGCGTGTTTTCTGTTCAGAGTGCTTTTGCTCTCACCACAAATAAGGCAACAGCTAAGTCAAATCAGACAGAAGGCAATGGCGTTATCGGTGGCAAAGAGACTCGTTTGACCTGGGAGGGAACAGTTGAGGACGAGCAGGTCTCTCAGCTTACTTTGCAGCTTCCAGAGGGCTCCGATCTGCAGAGCGCAACTACTAAGGTGACCGTTCTTTCAGGTCTTACGCGCGAGAAGATCGAGGCAATTGCAAGCGTCCAGGGAACGCAGGTTGTGATCTCTTTTGCAACACCCGTGGACGCTCAAAAGCTTATTCGTGTAGAGATTTCCGGCATGAAGTTTCCTGCTGACGGCGGTTCGTACTCTGTCGAGGGAACCTATACCACTGAGCAGGGAACTCAAAAGCTTGCTTCTTCTCCCGAAATCACCATTATTCCTAACACTCCTGTTCAGGCTCTAGTGAATTGGCTTGATGCTCAGCCTTGGGTTGAAGCGTGGAATTCCAACCACTTTTTGGGCATGTTCTTAAAGCCTCAACTGATTGTTTCTTCAGTTGTGATGCTTTTTCCTGGATGGCTGGTTTGTCTTGCAATTGTAATTTGCGCCTATCCTGTGGCCATTGTGCTGGGAATGGGCTTTGCGCTGCTAAAGATTTCCAAGAATCCGCTCCTGCGTGCACTTGCGGTGGTATATATCAATTTGTTGCGTGGAACCCCATTCTTCCTGCAGATTTATATTCTGTTCTTTGGTCTTCCTATGTTAAATATTAATCTGGACACCAATTTGCTTGGCTTTATTGTGGTTGCTATCAATTCTTCTGCGTATCTTTCAGAGATTTTCCGCGCGGGCATTCAATCAATTCCGCAGGGTCAGTATGAGGCAGCAAGCTCTCTTGGTATGAATCGTTTACAGACCATGACGTTTATTATCATTCCTCAAACTATTCGCCGGGTTATTCCGCCTCTTACCAGCGACTTTATTACTTCCTACAAAGATACCTCGCTGCTTTCTTCTGTAGGTGTTATGGAGCTGATGATGTTTGCTAAAAACCTCACCACCTCAACAGGAAACATGACGCCCTATATGACGGCCGCTCTGTTCTATTTGGCAATTACCTTGCCACTCATTAAGGTAGTTGGCACTATCGAGAAACGCATGGAGCAGTCAGAAACGGGTAAAACAGCAAGCGCCGCAGCTAGTAAGACTCAAGCTCTTTCCAAGGAGGAAAAC
>CALHVU010000017.1 GCA_938036925.1 uncultured Atopobium sp. | reverse complement strand
AACGGCAACATTTTCTGGTATCGAGAAGAACTCGTGTACAGACTCTGCAATCTTAGGACCAATACCTGGGATTTCAGCAATCTTCTCGACAGGGGCTGTAGCAAGCGCCTGGATAGAGCCAAACTCCTGGGCAAGGAGCTCTGCAACGTTAGCGCCAACATGCCTCATGCCAATACCAAAGAGCACGCGGCCAAGACCTCTTGTCTTTGATTCCTCAACCTGTGCCATAACTTTCTTAGCAATAGTATGACCCACGGGAATGCTATCACCAGAAAGGTGATCTGCAGTATCAGTATCGTACACACGGCCCGTAGGCATGCTGGACAGCGTTTCTTCAGTAAGCTTATCGTAGAAGTCGGCTACATCAGAGAGAACGCCCTCTTCAACCATGCGATTAATCAACTCGTCACCAAGGCCGTCAATGTCCATGGCCTTACGGCTACCCCAGTGAATCAGACGCTCAACTGCCTGAGCAGGACAATCAATAGAGACGCAGCGGAAAGCCACTTCTCCTTCTTCCTGAATAACAGGGCTGCCACAGCTTGGACAGGTAGTTGGCATCTGGAACTCAACAGCATCTGCTGGTCGAAGGCTCAAAACTGGTCCTACAACCTCTGGAATAACATCTCCTGCCTTGTGGACAATGATGGTGTCACCCTCGCGCACATTTTTACGACGAATCTCGTCAAGATTGTGGAGAGTTGCGCGTGCAATGGTAGAACCCGCAACAGTGACGGGATCAAACTCAGCAACAGGTGTGAGTACGCCTGTACGACCAACTTGAATACGAATTTCTCGCAAAACGGTCTGCTTTTCCTCTGGTGGGAACTTAAATGCAATAGCCCAACGAGGAGCACGAGAAGTAAATCCTAGAGCTTCCTGGCTGGCAAAAGAGTCAACCTTTACCACCACGCCATCAATGTCGTAGTTAAGGTCTCCTCGCTGCTCAAGAGCTTGCGCACAGAAATCGTGAACCTCCTGAGCGCTCAGGCAACGACGAGCATGAGGATTAACATTAAAGCCGCAGCTACGAAGCCAGTTTAAGAACTCCCACTGACTGTGAACATCAAGAGGACCCTCATCGGCCACCGCGTAGATAAAGGTCTCGAGGTCTCGATGAGCGGTAATCTTTGGGTCCTTCTGACGCAAAGATCCAGCAGCCGCATTTCTTGGGTTAGCAAAAGGCTGTTTACCAGCAGCATCTGCATCTTCATTCAAACGGATAAAGGAATGCTTTGGCATATAGACCTCACCGCGCACCTCAATGCTCTGATTAAGGCCTCTATTCTCAACCTGCTCAAGACCTGCAAGCGCCAGCTCTCGTGGAACGTCAGAGATAGTCAAAACGTTTGCCGTAACGTTTTCTCCCGTACTACCATCACCTCGTGTAGCAGCACGTACAAACTGTCCGTCACGATACGTGAGCGCAACACCTAAGCCGTCAATCTTAAGCTCGCAGGTATATGCCACAGGGTTTGTAGGTGACGCACCAAGAGCCTCATCAGTCCTGGAAAGCCATGCATCCAGCTCCTCTAAGTTCATGGCGTCGTCCATGGAATACATGCGAGCGGCATGCTGGACAGGCTCAAACTGCTCAGAAACGTATCCACCTACGCGCTGGGTATAGCTATCCTCAGTTACAAGCTCTGGATATGCTGCCTCAAGCTGTTGAAGCTCAATAAGAAGGCGGTCAAACTCAGCGTCAGTAAGCTCTGGATTATCAAGGGCATAGTAAGCATATGCCGCATGATTCAAGATTCTATTGAGTTCTGCCGCACGAGCGATATCTTTTGGCGAAAGGGCTGCCATTACAACTCCAAACATAAAAACGTAGGTGCAAGAAATCTTGCACCTACCAGGTATTTATTTGCGTCCTCTTAAGGTTCTGCCAAGGGCCTTAAGGGCTTCTCGCCTTGCGCTGCCATATGGTGCAATAGGGTCAATAATCTTGCGCAGAGGACTTGCATCAGAAAGCGCGCGCTCGTGGAATTCTGTGACGTCGGCGTCATTTCTAGCGCCTGGCACCATGTCCTGAATAATGACCTCATAGAACGGAGTATTTCGCGCGTACTTCCAGAAATAGGAAGCCATGTCGCAGCTGGCGTTCTGCCAAGGCTTAATGGCGCCAGCAAAGTGAACAATCTTTGGTGAGCGGCGGGCTGCTTGATAATCATCAAAAACGCTGTTTGGTGCCATTGGATAGAGTTTCTCGGCACGGCCAAAGATATTATGCGTAACGTTCCAGTCAGCTGGTAGATAGACAACACGACCCTGGCACTCGCTGTTCAGAATATCTTGATCGTTGTAGATAAAGATCGGATTAGTTGCAATACGTAACCACTCCGGAACAGTGTGATAACGGCGCAGCTCAGCGGTATTGAAGACCATAACTCCCGCCTGGAAGTAGGCGTAAGGATTCTTAAGATTAAGCACGTCAAGGCTGTACTTCATGCGGTCTCCGCCGCGAATGTTGAGGTTTGCCAGATAGTCAATATCAAGCGTTGCCGCAATAAGATTATTGCCCATTCTTACATCATACAGTTCAGCGACATTACCGTTAACCACAAGGTCAGAGTCAAGATAAACAACCTTATCGTAAGCAGAAAGAATGTCTTGAGCCAAGAAGCGGAAGTACGTTTCAACACTAATGTGAGCGTTATTAGTGTCTAGCTTGTAGTCCTTTACCATGCGCCACACGTTATAGAACGTAATACGAGCATTCTTATAATGCGAGAAGTGCTTCTTAACCAGCTCCTGCTTTGATCCGCCAATATTGGTGTTAAGGACAACAACATCGTAGAAACGGTTAGGATCGGCGTTTTCAAGCATTGAGCCCATAGCGCAGGTAAGAATTGGAACATAGTTGTTGTCTGCTGCAAAAACAACAGGAACAACGTTCTGGCTTGCAATCTCAGGCTTCTCTTCAAAGAGAGGAATAAACTTCTGACGAGGCTCTGGATTAGTAAAGTGAATGCATTGAAGCTCTTTTACCTTCCAGTTTTTGCCCTCTGTACGCAGCATATGCATACGCCAGATATTAAAGAGGCGCTCAGTCAGATGACCTGGGGTTCTTAGGGCCTCTTTGCTATAGGTGGACATGTCAGTACGAGCAGTCCACTCGTCAACAAGTGGGAACACCCATGCTGCATAGCGATCAAAGAGCTCTTTACGCATGATATACATGTTGCAGAAGCACTGCTGATGACCGTTGAGAAAAGCGTTTACGTCCTCTGCATACTCTGGATGACGCTCGATGATAAGCGCAGCCATAGTATCCATATCCTTTGGATGGAGTAGCGGAGCGGAATGGTACTGCTCAAGAGGTGTATTAGCGCTTCCAGGGAATTTGCGAATGTCCTTTACCCCAGTAGTAATGAGGTCATAGCTCTCAATGCACTGAGCGATGGTCTGATCATCAAGACCATATTTCTTGATGGCGTCCTCATCAATGAAATCATCCATGACTTCACCAAACGGATTTTCTGGATAAACCGTATCGGTAAAGTTGAAGTAGCGACGATAATGACCAAAGCCAACATAGCGCGCATTGGTGATGTTCTTCCATGCCCAATACTGTGTAGTCATCTCACAGTACATAGGGTTTTTCTCGGTAATAGTATCGCCCTCATCGTCGTGGAGCATATACGTAAAGCGATTACTCTTCTGACCTGGTCCTACCTGAATAGGCTGAAGGTAGTTGCTTGCGGGAACATCAACATCTTTATGAGAAGTAATAAGAATGCGAATAGGCTGCTGCTCAAACATCTTTACCATGTGCTTTCTTTCTAGATATTCCATGTGCTCATCGGCAATCTGTTTCATGCGAACTGCCCTATCAAATGACAGTCCCTCATCTTGATTCATCAGATCCGCATACTTCTTTGCATACTTTCTAAAGCGATATGCATCGCTGTCTTCTGGAAGCTCAGTACCAGTGGCAATGGCCTCGTATGCCTCATCTCTTACAAAGCGATAGAGCTCTCGAGCAGCTACTGATGGTCCAAAGAGAATGGCAAACGGCTCAAGAGCTGCCTCTTGATCTTCAGGAGCAAGACGGAATCTCCACTCAGCACTCAGAAGCTCCAACAATCTATGCTTCATGCCCCTAAAGGAGTTGAGATGCGCAATGTTATCTGATTTGCCAATATAGAGTTCTACCTGGTCAATGTTGTCCAAGAACTGATAGCAAAACTGTCCAAATTTATCTAAAGAAATACGAGAAGCGCCAGTTACACCAATACCATAGTGGTACAAAAAGCCTCTGCAAGACTCAAAGCCATCAGCGGTCTGAGCCTTATCTGCCAGGATAAATACCTCATAGGCGTCTTCTGCACGAACAAGGCGCTCCGAAGTCATCTCTGCAAAGGCAGAGCGGAAAAGTTCGCCGCGATATAAACGCTGTGTAGCACGCCAATCAAGCTTCTGTCCATAGCCTTCATCATAAATAATGCGAAGGATATCGTCACCCTGAGTAAAGTCTGATTGTTGGTTAATGTAGCTCTCAAAAGACTTTGCATCAGTTGGGTCAACGCCATTTTCTGGAATAACAGTAATGCCAAGGTGAAGAATATCAACAGGGTTCTGATCAATACGAGCAACTACCTGCTCAAGAAAATCAGCAGTAACCTCATCATCACCGTCTAGACAAAAAACCCACTCGCCTTTTGTATGAGCTGCGCCCGTTTTACGTGCCAGATGGAGGCCTTGATTGGTTGGATGAGTGACAACCTTAAACCTAGAGTCATCCCCTACTGCCGTAACGATTTTCTCTGGAGTGGAATCTGTTGAGGCATCATCAACAATAATTGCTTCAAAATCACCAAACGTCTGATTCTTTACACTTTGAATACAACGCCCAATGTATGATTCGATGTTGTATGCAGGAATTACAAAAGAAACCTTAGGCATACCAACTCCTTATAAATAAGCAATCCAACTATCTTCTATCTTATCTAAAATATGCCTCTCTTGGGCGGGCAAAAGATGTCTACTCGACGCTCTTCAAGCTCTCAACCATATCAATATTTTTGAGCTTAGGCCGCATGGCAACATATACCAACAGCGAGAAGACAAGCGTAAGTCCAAAGGCAAACCAATAACTTGGTGCATGGATAGCTCGACCAAACATAACAAGGTCAATCTCGGCAGTTTGAACTACAAATCCCTCAAGGTATGTTCCTAGAACAAGTCCAAAGAGCGCTCCGAAGATGGCCAACAAAGCAATCTCTCTAAAGACATAGGCATCAACTTCATGACGCGTGAAACCAAGTACTTTGAGGCTTGCAATTTCTCTAATGCGCTCTTCAATATTGATATTGGTGAGGTTATACAAGACGATAAATGCCAGCAGAGCTGCAGCCACAATAAGAATAGCTACAACACGGTTAACTACGGCAAGTGATTCTTTGTAGGTATGAATAGCCTCATTGACGTCATCTACTGTTGCAACTCCTGCCTGGTTAATAAGCTTTTCTCCAAACGCATCTCTTGTTGTTTGATCTTCAGGAAGCGTTGCATACCAGCCGTCCGTGGCGTCGTCTTGAATGCCCAGGGAATGCCATGCAGAAGGTCCCACATACAGATACGACCCAACGTAATTCTCGGCAACTCCTGTAATAGTAAGCGTACTTGGCTCACCTGAAGCGTTTCCAATTCTGTCTTGAGCATAGACCTGAATGGTATCTCCCACACCTACACCAAGTCGTTTTGCAAGCTTCTCTGTAATTACAACCGAGTCTTCTCCAAGCTCTATTGCTTGACCAGAAAGGCGATTACGCAGGGTTGCTAAACCGGTGAGGTCTTGAAGAGAATTGCTGGTCATAATAGTTGTTCTTGTAAGCGAGCCTGCCTTTTGTGTAGGTGACTCAAGAAGAACATTTTCTCTTGTTATGCGATGAATGTTTGTAGCACCCACTTGATTGAGCTCTGCATTAATCTGATCTGCTTCCTCACTTGAAACATCAGAGGTCATTCCCACAATGTAGTCATAATGCGATATAGCTGGCCATTGGTTATCAATGATGTCGCTAATGGAATCCCTAAGGCCAAAAGCCACTAATAAAAGCGCAGTACAGCCAGCAATTCCCACGAGCGTCATAATCAAACGTCGCTTATAACGGACAAGGTTTCTGATTGTAACTTTCCACGAGAAAGACAATCTGGACCATAGAGGCTTAACGCGCTCAAGAAAAATCTTTGAACCCGCTTTTGGAGCTTTTGGAAGCATGAGGCTAGAAGGCTCTTCTTTCAGTGAGGATAAGACGGCAGCTGTGGTTGAAAGAAGCGTGATGCCTATACCAGAAAGTCCCGAAAGCAGCGCACTATCTAGCTGGATAGGATAAGGAGCTCCCCCATTTGGGATGGTGTAAATAGACCCGTAAGCAGAGACAATAACGCCTGGCAGCACCTGGCTTAAACATGCTATGCCAATAACAGCGCCTAAAAGCGAAGCAGACAAGGCATATAACAGGTACTTTGTCGCAATCTGAACAGTTGAATAGCCAAGCGCTTTATGAACACCAATGAGCGTACGCTCTTCAGATACCATGCGCGTCATGCTGGTAAGTGACACCAAAGCAGCCACCAAGAAGAACATCAGCGGGAACACATTGGCAATATCGTTGATACGCTCAGAGTCTGCTTGATACGCTGCAATGCCAATCTCTTTTGTGCGATCAAGCACATACACATCGGGCTCTTTGAGCTCGTCAATTTTCTTTTGAGCCTCGTCAATTTTTGCCTGGCCATCAGCAAGCTGCTTCTCAACCTCAGCGCGTTGCTCCTCAAGGCTTTGCCTTCCCTCAGTAGTCTGGGCTTCAGCGCTTTGAAGTGCTGTTTGTCCTGCGTTTAGGCGGCTAAGCGACGCGGCAAGTTTTTCCTGAGCTGCAGACAGCTGGTCTGCAGTAGTGCTTCTTGCTTCACTCAAGTCCTGGCGCGCCTGAGCTACCTGAGACTCTGCCTCATGTAGTTGAGCCGTGCGCTGATCTAGCTCTTCTCGCGCGGCTGCTAAAGCCTGCTGCTGGGAAGCCAGCTCTGCCTCTGCAGCGCTAATCTGCGCCTGTGTGGCGAGAAGAGCGTCTACTTGCGAGGTTGGTAGACCTAAAGCACTGAGCTGCTGCTGTGCTTCTTCAAGTGTAGAAGCCGTAATTCCTTGCGCAGAAAGTCCTGCAAGAAACGCATCTCTACCCGCTTCAAACGCACTCTTTTGCTGTGTAAACGTTGCTTGTCCTGCATTAAAAGCAGCAAGACCAGCCTGATACTGAGCCTCTCCCGCACTAAGCTCAGCTGTTCCCTGAGCTATCTGAGCCTCTGAAGCTGTAATCTGAGCTTCCGCTTGGGCAAATTGCTGCTCAGCACTGTAGCGCGAAGCTGTAAGCTGCTGACGTCCTGCATCGTATTGCTTCTGACCATCATCCAGCTTTTGCTGCTGAGCAGAAATTTGAGCCTCTGCATCGTCAAGCTTCTTTTGAGCATCTCCTAGTTTATCCGCGGCCTCTTGCCTTGATTGCTCCAGCTTTTGACGAGCCTCATCAAGTTGAGCCTGAGCGTCATCTTTGAGCTCTTGCAAACGAAGTAAAGCAAGTGACGGATTCATCTGCGAAATGCGTTCTGCAACGCTATCAACAGCGCTCTGATACGCCGATGAGCCGCTCTTATACCTGGTAGCACCCTGAACTGTCACATACACTTCGGTATAAGGGTCATCATCTGCAAAAGCATCTTCAGTGACATACACAAATTGCTGCACAATGCCATTGCCTAACGATGTAGTACCAAAATTGCTGACATACGGATATGTTGGCGCATTTACAAAACCAACAACCGTGTACGAGCCGCCCTTTAAATGAACGCCGTTTGAAGTATCTGGTAGCTCAATCTGTTGACCAAGACTGATATCAGCACGTTTCTTGGGATCTGCGCTCATCACGCACTCGTAAGGTCCTTGAGGAAGTCTTCCTTCAACCACTATTGGCTGGTTAAGCTCACCGGGTCTAAAAGAACTCACACGAGCAGTAGATTGCGACGACGTCAGTGTAGCCATAATGTCTACCGTACGAGAAGGCATAACCGCTTCAACACCCTCAACTGACGCCAGGGCGGAAACGTCCTTCTCGCTTAATCCAAGCGTTGAGATGACGCGAAGGTCATAGAGGTGCTGGTTTGTGTAAAACGTATGAGCCGCTTCTTGCATGTCAGGGCTTGCCATTTTGAGTCCCGCAAAGAAGCCGCAGCCCAACGCAACAATTCCTGCAATTGCAAGAAATCTGGCGAGAGACCCTTTGATGGTCCGAGTAATCTCGGTAAAAAGAGCGCGGGGCATAACTACCACTCGACAGTAAGCGCGTCAGCTGGGTGTTGATTAATTTCTACCGATTGAGCTTGACCCTCTTTAACGTGGATTACCCTATCGGCAATTTGAGTGAACGCAAAGTTGTGCGTGACAATAGCCACGGTCTTATGCTGCTCTTTGCACATATCCTGCAAGAGCTTAAGAATTTGCTTTCCTGTTTTATAATCCAGCGCACCTGTTGGCTCATCGCAGAGCAGAAGACGCGGATTCTTTGCCAAAGCGCGTGCAATAGAAACGCGTTGCTGCTCTCCACCGGAGAGCTGAGCTGGGAAGTTATCCATACGATGCTCAAGACCAACGGCGCGTAGCGCATCTTCTGGCTGCATAGGGTCAAGACAAATCTGAGAAGCAAGCTCAACGTTTTCTTTTGCAGTGAGATTAGGAACAAGATTGTAAAACTGGAAAACAAAGCCAATGTCATGACGGCGATAGAGCGTTCTTTCTTTTTCCGAAAGCCCGCCAATTTCTTTTCCGTCTAAATAAATAGACCCGGAGGTACAGGTATCCATACCTCCGAGCATATTTAAGACAGTTGTTTTACCGGCACCTGATGGGCCAACAATTACGCAAAGCTCGCCCTCTTCTATGGAGAAGTTCATGTCATGGACAGCGTGTACCTTGACGGAGCCCATGGTATACGTCTTTGTTACCTCTTTAAATTCAACAAAAGACATACGGTTCTCCTATAAGTAAGAATTCCTCCAAACAAGAAGAGAGTGGGTGAGCAACTACTCCTGTGGAGCCTCAGGTGCTGCAGGAGCTTCTGGAGCTGCAGGAGCTGCAGGAGCCTCAGGTACTGCTGGAGCTGCTGGTACCTCAGGTGCTGCTGCAGCCTCTGCAGTTACAGGAACTACAGGAGCAACCTCTGCGCCCTCGGTAGCAAGAGGCATTGGAGAAACAACAACCTCTTCCTCCTCAAGATCAGCCTGACTCTGGTCAAACTCTTTCTTAGCACGAACCCAAATGAGAAGTGCAAGAAGAGCCGTGAGGAACAAGAAGCCCACAATCATGATGTTAAGAATAAGGGTGGTGAAGTTTACCGCCTGGCTGATAGAAATCATCACAGAGAGCTCGGTAAGTGCGGAAGTTAAACCAACTACAGAGAGAATGGAAAGACCCCACCTAAGACGAGGACGGAAGCCCCTCAAAAGACCTGAAACCGCAGCAAAAAGATAGCATAGGAAAATAATGTAGGTAATACGTGCAAGAATCAGAGAAATAGGGTTTGTCTGACGAGTTGCAAAGTTAAATACCGTGTGGAAATAGCTGAGATACTGAACTGGTGCAACAAAATCAATGACGATAAAAATGAGAGCCACAATTGCTGGAATGGCAATCTTTGCTTTGGGGTTCATGAAACCTCCTCGATTTCTTTATACGACCTGTCTATTTTATCGTATAAACCTATGACCAGTGTGGTAAGTCATGAAAGTCTTTTATATGGTCTTGAGCTTCTTGTTCTCTTTCTGCCAAGGCTTCTCGTAAACCTTTCAGAGCATCAAAAGGCATAAATATTTTTGCCCTGTTTGCTCGCGACATGCGAGGGTGTCCGTAGTGCATCTGCGCTGCAAACGCATCCTCTTTTACGCTAGCTTCTGCTGGCGAGAAACCCTGTTTAGGCCTCATTGGTTTCTTCTCCACTACGATGTCCTCCAATCTGAGCGTTTCTCTGTCGTGCAGTTGCTTCGGGGAGCAAGTCCATAGCTTTGAGCAAAGAATTCTTACCAAACTTTTTCTTTATGGCATTGATAGTATCTTGACGCTGGCGTTCTCTTTCTAAAACAGTGTTGTCCTGGAAAAGAGAAGTCTGAATACCTGAGCCCGTTTCTTCTTGAGTGTTTCCGAAGGTAAGACCCACGCGGTGCACACTTTCTGAAGGTATTACGCGCTCGTCAAAGAAAGACAAAACCTCTGCCATAAGCTCATCTCTAGAGTTAGTAGGATAAGAGAGCTTCCTAGTGCCACTGCTGGAGGGAATATGTCTTCTCCAGCTCCTATAATCCCCCGTCTGCCTCAGCTCTTCCATCTGGCTCTCTGTTGCCGAGTAGCCAATATAGATGCCAATAGAAGAGCAAACCAGCTTTTGCGTTACAAGCTCTAAAGACAACGCCTCAACCATCTCTTTAAAGATAAGACGCGCGCCCTCTGTATCTCTATTGTGATCAAAGACCTGCGCCGTTGAGACAGAATGACTTTGAGACTTGTAGGCCTTAATATCTGCAATGGTTGTTGGCTCAATACCCCACGCATGATCAATAAGAATTTCTGCATCAACACCAAATTCTTTATACAAAGGCTCTGTGGGAGCCGTAGCAAGCTGGCCCATGGTGTGAATATTCATTGCCGCAAGACGCTTTTGAATACCTGCGCCGATATGCCAAAAATCAGTTAAGGGCTTATGGTTCCAGAGTTTAAGCTTGTACGATTCTTCATCAAGCTCGCCAAAAAAGTTGGGGCTGTGCTTTGCCGTAATATCAAGCGCAATTTTTGCCAGGTACAAGTTTGGACCCAAACCACAGGTAGCAGGAATGCCAGTAGTTTTTGCTACATCTGCACGGATTTTCTCGCCCAACTCTCTTGCCGTACATCCATAAAGCGATAAGTACGGTGTTACATCAATAAATGCCTCGTCAATGGAGTAAACGTGGATGTCTTCTGGAGCAATGTATTTGAGATACACCGAATAAACGTCTGCAGAGCGCTCCACATATAGAGCCATGCGAGGAGGTGCTACCTCGTAAGTAAGGTTATTGGGAATCTCAAAAACGCGGCAACGTCCAGGAACACCCAGCGCACGAAGAGCGGGTGAAACAGCCAAACAGATTGTCTTTTCTGTCCTGGTAAGATCAGCCACAACAAGCTTGGCCTTCATGGGATCAAGGCCTCGCTCAACACACTCAACTGATGCGTAAAAACTCTTTAGATCAATAACCAGGTACTGTTTTTGAGAAGGTGCCATGGCCTAGATAAGCACAATGCCTTTTGAAACTTTTTCTGCCACGTCATTACCTACAAGATAACGAACAATCTCAAGGCCAAACTTTAGAGCTGTTCCCGCGCCCTGACTGGTAATAAAAGAGCCATCAACGCAAACCGCATCTTGCGAAAGATTGGCGCCATTCTCTGAGAGAAAGTGCTGGAAACCTGGGTTGGACGTAGCTTTCTTACCCTCAAGTAATCCACGCTTAGCATAAATTGAAGGAGCAGCACAGATTGCAGCAAGTGCGCGACCATCTTCCGCAAACGCATCAACTGCCTGCATAAGTGGCTCACAAGCCTCAAGATTAGTGGTTCCGGGAAGACCGCCAGGAAGCACCAACATGCTGTAATCATCAAACGAGACCTGACTGAGCAGCTTGTCTGTTAAAAAGGTAACCTGATGAGAAGAAGTCACGCTCAAGGAATCAGAGATAGACACTTTGTCACAGGGAATACCCGCACGATACAGGACATCAACAACGCTCAGTCCCTCAATCTCTTCACAACCATCAGCAAAAAAGACAGCAACGCGCTTGTCAGTACATGGTGTAAACATCTGACTCCCTTCTCGACTAAAACTAGTACAAGTGTACGCCTTTTTACCCAAAAAAGGACACTCAAGTTTGTGCTTGAGTGTCCAAAATTTTACCCAGTTAGACTGTTACAGGAAGTACCTGCCAAGCCCTCTATAATCTGGCGAGAAACCCTACTCCTCGCTAATGCCCTCGTTAATAGCCTGAGCAATAACTTCCTGATCATTAGAGCCACGGAGCAAAGACTTAAACTCATCTCTCATCAGAAGAACAGCGGTCTTAGAAAGAAGCTTGATGTGAGTGGTGCCAGCCTCTCCATCTGGAACAAGCAGTGCAATAGCAACATCAACGGGCTTCTCGTCAAAAGAAGGCCACTCAAGAGGGGCGCTGTTCTTGAAGACAAAGACAGCTGCGTCCTTGATAGCAGTATCTTTTGCGTGTGGAACTGCAAAACCGTCAGTCATGCCAGTCTCGCCCATTTCCTCACGAGCCAAAAAAGCATTGTAAACAGCGTCTGCATTATCAGTTACGCCAGCCTCCTGAGCCTTATTGGCAATAAAACGCAGGACATCATTACGGCTCGCTGCGTTCTGGTTTACAAAAACATTGTCTGCCTTAACAAAACCGCTCATGAATCTTCCTTCCGTATGTTTGAGCTTAGTGGCTCAGTAACTTCGTATGTAGTAATAATACCCGCAATGAAACAAAATTTGCCTTGAGAAACTTTACTTTAAAGCCATCCTCAGAATCTGCTGAACATCTGCTGTTTTAAGCTGCATAAAGTTGCCTGCATGATCTCCACCACGAGCGTCAATAGTGCCCTCAGCCATCTGAAGAATATCCTCTTCAGAAGGGTCTACTCCAAGCTCTGCAAGGGAGGTTGGCATACCAATTGCATGACACCACTGATTCCACGCCTCAATTCCTGCAAGACCCGTAGCAACAGGATTATGGAAGTTGTTTTGAACTCCAAAAACATTGACGGCAAACTGCGCAAAGCGCTCTGGATCTTGATGCATAACGTAGCGGGACCAACTTGCCCAAATAGCCGTGAGGCCAGCACCATGAGCGACGTCATACTTTGCGCTGAGCTCATGCTCAATGGCATGAGAGGCAAAATCGCTTACGCGACCAGTTCCGGTAAGTCCGCAGTGAGAAAGCGACGAGGCCCAGAGCAAATCTGCTCGTGCAGCGTAGTTCTCTGGCTCTTTGACGGCAACCAGAACAGCTTCTTTTACGGTACGCAAGAGTCCCTCAGCCAGCTCGTCAGTGAGCGCCACGTCCTTCTCGAGCGTAAAGTAGCGCTCCATGGTGTGCATCATGATATCTGCGCCTGTTGATGCCGTCTGATAAGCGCTTACAGAGTAAGTGAGCTCTGGATTCATGATCGCAAAGCAAGGACGACCGCTCTGATGGTGATAAGAACGCTTTAGTACGCGACCATCAGCCAGCGTAATGTTCATGACGGAAGAATCCGAGGTCTCAGAGCCAGTTCCTGCGATAGTGGAGATGACGCCAATAGGAGCTGCCTTTGAAACACTGACCTTATGCAAATAGAGGTCTTCAAGAGAGACATCATTGGCTAAGCCATATGCAATAGCCTTAGCAGAATCCATGACAGATCCGCCGCCGATAGCCAAAATGAAGTCAACACCCTCGCGTTTTCCCAGCTCTACAGCTTCTTCTGCAAGCTCTAACCGAGGGTTAGGAACAACTCCACCACAGTCAACATACGCAATTCCAGCATCGCTTAAAAGCTGGTGAATCTGGTCAAGCAAGCCGCTCTTTACCACATGATTGCCACCAAAATGCACCAGCACCTTGCTGCCTCCGTGAGCAGAGACAAGCTCTGCCGCACGAAGCTGAGTATCTTTTCCAAAAACCACCTGAGTAGGTACAACGTACTCAAAATTAACCATGACCAAAGACCTTTCTTACCTACTCGAGCAACATCTTAAGCGCGAGGCTCTTCTCCCCACCAGAACGTTGCAACAGTTCCAGGGCCAGTATGAACGCCAATTGTTGCACCAATAGTAAAGATGTTGATATCGCCTGTCTGAGGAAGCTTCTCTTGAATAAGCTCTTTAACAGCCTGAGCATCAGAAGCGCACTCAGAATTAGAGATAAACACTTTACGCGCATAAGCATTTCCCTGCTCAGCGGTTTGAATCATAATCTCAACAACTCGAGCAATTGCTTTCTTCTTACCACGAGCCTTCTCTTTAACAGCCAAAGAACCGTCGGCCTCGATATCCATAACAGGACAAATGTTAAGCATGCCGCCAAGCAGGCCAGCTGTCTTAGAAATGCGACCACCACGAACAAAGAAGGTCAAATCTGTTGAGAAGAACCATCCATACACACGGTGACGAGCCTCTTTGGCCCATGCAACTGCTTCGTCAAAAGACAGACCCTCATCGCGCTTATCGGCAAGACCGTCTACCAGCAAACCATAGCCAGAAGATGCCTGAAGAGAATCGACAACCTCAATCTTTCTGTCAGGAAACTCCTGCTCAATTTCTACCTTTGCCTGGCAAGCAGACTCATACGTTCCAGAAACGCCAGAACTCAACGAAACATGAAGAACGTCTTTGCCCTCCTCAAGGAAAGGACGCCAGAAGGCCATGTACTCACCAATTGATACCTGTGAAGTACGGCACTCAGCGCCTGCAAGCATCTTTTTATAGAGGTCAGCTGGTGCATTAGTGCGACCAAAGTCATCCTTGCACTGGACACCATCAAGCTCGTAGTTGAAATATACGTATTTCACATCACGTGACTGAAGGTACTTCTCACTTACATCGGCCGTAGAGCAACAGGTCAGAACGTAGTTGGACATACGAGTCTCCTTGAAATATCTTCTTGCATAAAACAAACGCACACACTTATTTTTCTTGCAGATGTGAGTATACTTCTAATCTCATTTTTATGCTGCTTGTGGGGCGCTTCAAGTGCAAAATCACGTATACTTGCACGCGTTTGATTTTCTCAGAACACTACCTATACCTTAACTTTTACCTTCGACGGGAATGGATAGCGCGTGGCATCATCAGATCTTTCTACTAGAAACTCTTCCGGACTCACACTAGATACTTCTTCTACGCTTGTATGGAAGTTTGCTCTTCTTATCTGCGCACTTATCTGGGGCGGGTCATTTGTCGTTATCAAAGATGCAATTAGTTATATCTCGGCAGCTTGGCTTATGACCTTACGTTTTGTCTTTGCCGTAGGTATTGTTGCCATCATCTTTAGAAAAAAACTTAAAGAACACTTGAATGTCACACATATCAAATACGGCGTGCTCTTAGGCGTTCTTAACGGTCTAGGATTTCTGTTCCAAAATGGAGCTCTTGCTTATACCACTGCAGGTAAAGCTGCTTTTATTGCATCAATTTATTGCGCGATGATTCCGTTTGTAAACTGGCTCATTGCAAAGAAAAAACCTCATGGAACCAGTATTTTTGCAGCCTTTTTATGCGTAGCTGGCATTGGTCTTATCTCACTGGGCACTGATTTTTCGTTCTCGTTTGGCTTGGGCGAGCAGATGACATTGCTCTCAGCCATTATTTTTGCCTTCGTTTTTGTGCTTACTGCCGAGCTTGCTCACAAATACGACATCATCACACTTACGGTGGTGCAGCTTGGCGTGAGCGCCCTTCCCTGCCTTGCCTACGCGCTTTGCTTTGAAACGGTTCCCAATTTTGCGGCACTGCCCATAAATGCCTGGGTTGCCCTCGCCTACATCACTCTTATTGCAACCGCACTGACTGGTGTTTTGCAGAACCGCGCACAGAAGTCAGTTGCTCCTGTTCAGGCCTCACTAATTATTTCTCTGGACAGTATTTTTGCAGCAGTTTTTGGCGTGATCTTCCTTGCCGAAGTTATTACCCCTACAATTTTCCTGGGCTTCATTGTTATCTTTGTTGCTATCTTTATCAGCGAGCTTGGCGAGAAACCCGCAGAGCCCCAAACTTCTTCAGAAAACTAAAGCTCTCTATACAACACGACCCTAAACAAAAAGCCCGCATACGCGGGCTTTTTTATTGCGCTTTGGAGCTCTTACATCTCACGAGAGCTCAGCATAGGTCCATCGGACCAAAGGGTAATCTCTCCTGAAGCAAGCGTTTTAGGAACATCAATAAGACGCTGGTTGGAAGAGCCTCTAAAACGCAAGGTAATATCGTGGAGACTCTGAACCCATGGACCGTCCACCAGTACATCAATACAAGACAGAATGCGGTCAGTGTACTCTGTGTGCCACTTTCCCTCGGTCAGCTGATCCCAGGTGTGACCCGAATACATCCAGATGCTCTTTTGTGGATAGGTAGCTCTGACCTTCTCGACAAACTCAACAAGACCTTCTTGGTTTTCTGGCTCAAAAGGCTCTCCACCAAGGATGGAAAGACCATTGATATAGACAGGTGCAAGAGAGTCAATAATCTCTTGCTCAACTTCTGGAGTAAACTCTCCTCCGCTCTTGAAGTCCCATGCCTCGTAATTAAAGCAGCCTTCACAGTGCAGGCGACAACCTGAAACAAACAGAGTTGTTCTTACGCCAACACCGTTTGCAATGTCTGAAAACTTAATATTTGAATAGTTCATACATAACCTTTGATGGGTAACTTCCGCATATTGTGGATGTTACCTGATAGAGATAATAAAAACGAGCAGAAGGGCTAAGGCGCTCTTCTGCTCGTTTGTCTAGTACGTAAAACTTAGAGGTGAAGGACGCGGTCCTTAATCTCCTGGGTACGACCCTGGTTCCAGAACTGGGTACCAATGTAGCCGCAGGTACGACGAGCAACGTTCATCTTGGTCTGGTCACGGTTGCCGCAGTGTGGGCACTCCCAAACCAGCTTGCCGTCCTCCTCAACAATCTGAATCTCACCGTCATAACCGCACTCCTGGCAGAAGTCAGACTTGGTGTTGAGCTCTGCATACATGATGTGGTCGTAGATGAACTGCATGACGCTGAGGACAGCCTCGATGTTGTCCTGCATGTTAGGAACCTCAACGTAAGAGATTGCTCCACCTGGGGAAAGACGCTGGAACTCAGACTCAAACTGAAGCTTCTGGAATGCGTCAATCTCTTCTGCAACGTGGACGTGGTAGCTGTTGGTGATGTAACCCTTATCAGTGATGCCAGGGATAACACCAAAGCGACGCTGAAGTGCCTTAGCAAACTTGTAGGTGGTGGACTCGAGAGGAGTTCCGTAGAGGGAGTAATCGATATCCTCTGCTTCCTTCCACTCGGTACACTTATCGTTCATGTGCTGCATAACCTGGAGTGCAAATGGAGTTGCCTCTTTGTCAGTGTGGCTGTGACCAGTCATAGCCTTAACGCACTCGTACAGGCCTGCATAACCAAGGGAGATAGTGGAATATCCGCCGTAAAGCAGAGGATCGATAACCTCACCCTTGTCCAGGCGAGCAAGTGCGCCGTACTGCCAAAGGATAGGAGCAGCATCGGACAGGGTGCCCTTCAGGCGATCGTGACGAGCGCGAAGTGCACGGTGGCAAAGCTCAAGACGCTCATCAAAGATCTTCCAGAACTTGTCCATATCGCGACCAGCAGAAAGAGCAACGTCAGGAAGGTTGATAGTTACAACACCCTGGTTGAAGCGGCCGTAATATTTAGGCTTGTTTGGCTCATAGTTCTTTGCGCGAGCAACGTTGTTGAAGCCATTACCAGAACGGTCTGGAGTCAGGAAGGAACGGCAGCCCATGCAAGTGAAGGTATCGCCCTCGCCTTCCTTCTCGCCCTTAGAAAGCTTGTACTCCTTCATCTTCTTCTCAGAGATGTAGTCAGGGACAAGGCGGCGAGCGGTGCACTTTGCAGCCATCTGAGTGAGGTAGTAGTACTTGGAATCCTCGTAAACGTTGTCCTCTTCAAGAACGTAGATGAGCTTAGGGAATGCAGGAGTAATCCAAACACCCTCCTCGTTCTTTACGCCCTGGTAACGCTGACGGAGCATCTCCTCAATGATGAGTGCAAGATCCTGCTTCTCCTGCTCATTCTTTGCCTCGTTGAGGTACATGAAGACAGTAATGAAAGGAGCCTGGCCGTTGGTGGTCATCAAAGTGACAACCTGGTACTGAATGGTCTGAACGCCACGAGAAACCTCATCACGAAGGCGCTTCTCAACCATCTCGTTGAGCTGCTCAGCAGAGAGCTCAACACCGACGGAGTTCATCTCCTCCATAACGGTCTTGCGGATCTTCTTACGAGAAACATCAACAAATGGAGCAAGGTGAGCCAAGGAGATGGACTGACCACCGTACTGGCAGGATGCTACCTGAGCAATGATCTGAGTTGCAATGTTGCATGCAGTGGAGAAGCTGTGTGGACGCTCAATCAGAGTACCAGAGATAACAGTGCCGTTCTGCAGCATGTCATCAAGGTTGATGAGGTCACAGTTGTGCATGTGCTGTGCAAAGTAATCGGAATCGTGGAAGTGGATAAGACCCTCGTTGTGAGCAGCAACAATATCCTCTGGAAGAAGCTCACGCTGAACGAGGTCCTTAGAAACCTCACCAGCCATGTAGTCACGCTGAACAGAAACAACAGTAGGATTCTTGTTGGAGTTCTCCTGCTTGACTTCCTCGTTGTTGCACTCAATCAGAGACAGAATCTTGTCATCGGTGGTGTTCTTGTGACGCTTCTGGTTCTGGATGTAGCGGTAAATGATGTACTTACGAGCAACCTCAAAGCGGTCAAGAGCCATGAGCTGATCCTCGACAAGGTCCTGGACCTCCTCGACGGTGACGGTGTGTCCAGCCTTCTCGCACTCATCGGTAACGTTGAGAGAAGCAAACTGAATCTCACGCTCAGTCAGGCGCTGATCCTCAGGGACCTCTGCGTTAGCCTTAGCGATTGCGTTAACAATCTTCTCAACCTCGAAGGTGACCTCTGAGCCATTGCGCTTGATAATCTTCATGTGCAAACTCCTTGAACAAACGTTGGTGAAAGCAACGCTTTCATGCGTGTTTAATTGGATTATCACTGCGGTTTCTAAGCTTTTGCCTAAGCGAAGTAGTTGGGAACCCGCTTGTGTGATGGAAACTACTATGCCACAAGTTATAGTGTTTGGGTTCGAGAACTATAACAATATATTGTGAAATTTCCACACGAATACAAAATTATGTATTGACACGTTGCGGCAGCCAATATCTCTGCAGGTAGAAAATTAGCTAGAAACTTCGCTAATTACAAAATTTATTAATGGTCATAAAATAATTCGATTTTTTGTAAGTAGGCATTCGTCGCCTTTCACAAATGCGCCACAATTCGTCCCTCAGTGCTCACTTGTGTTAAGCATTTGGGGACTAAAAAAGCCGACACAAAATGCCGGCTTTGATGGCTAGTCTAGTGGAGGCTGTGGGCGCCAGGTTGCGTCTTTATAGATAAGGCGTGCATCCTTCCAGCCCTTTATAAGGCGAGAAAGGCCAGACGAGAAGTGCGCTCTGTCTACCAAAATGAGTCGAATAATCTCTTTTGCAAAGGTCAGAGCGGTACCAACACCAAAGAGCACAGGGTTGTAATCACCGTGAACCTGGAAGTAACGGGCAATATAGCCGCGGTTACGTGTGATGTAATAGCGCGTCATATCAGAGGTTGAATTAAGCTGACGCACAGAACCAATACTCTGACCAGGAACTTCTCGACATCTTGAAAGAACAAAGTCTGGAATCAAAATAGGCTGCGTTACCTTGCTGGCCAAATAGCCATATAAGGCGTCATCCCAATAGATAAAGAAGCGCGCGTCAGGTAGGCCAATCTTCTGCACCACAGAGCGCTTAAAGCAGGCGCCCTCAAAGCACATCACATTGCACTCGTGATAAGGCACACCGTCAAAGCCAGCCTTTGCCAGCGGATTGTAGATGCCCAGGGCGGTGCTAAAGCGATACTGCCAGAAGAAAGGACCACCATCAAAGTCGTAGCGCTGACCTTGGATAACCTCAGCCTTATCTGACCATGCGTCAAGCTTATCAAGACCATCAGGCAGCACAGCTACGTCATCGTCCATAACCCAGAACCACTCGGCACCCAGCTCATAACCTACGCGCACACCCTCAGAGAAGCCGCCGGAGCCTCCAGTGTTTTGCTCCATAGGGACGTAACACACGCGATTAGTGCCACCATGAGCGTCGGGATCATCAGTGGTTTCTCCCCACGTGGTTTTGACCTTCTCCGAAAACTCCGACACAAGAGAGGCTGTCTCAGAGGAGTTTTCGTTGTCCACAACAATGATGCGCCATGGAGCCTGCGTGAGCTGCGTAATGGAATTGAGCAGGTTGGAAAGCAATTCCTGGCGTTTAAAGGTGACTATGACAAGGGCGGTGCGCTTCATATTTCCTCAAAATGTGACTTCGTGAGTGAGTTGATGCCTATATAGTATAAAGCAGCAATCAAAAGGAGTTTAGATGAGTCACGCTCAAAACCACCAACCTTTGGTTTCTCTTGTTGTGCCCATATACAACGTTGCAGACTATCTGGAGCAATGCCTGGCAAGTATTCAATCACAGAGCTACACAAACCTGGAGATTATCTGCCTCAACGATGGCTCAACTGACTCGTCTCTAGCTCTTTTGGAAGCATACGCTGCCCGTGATGGTCGCATTGTCATCATCGACAAAGAAAATGAGGGTTACGGAGCAACGTGCAATCGTGGCATTGCCGCAGCTCACGGCTCATGGGTGGGTATTGTTGAGCCTGACGATTACCTTGAGCCAACCATGGTTCAAGAGCTTGTTGATCTTATCCAGGCAAACGGCGGAGAAGACAAGGTAGATATTGCCCGCTCTGCCTATTGGCGCGTATTTGGCAATCAGAAAAATGGTCGAGCAGGAGCAAAGTCGCAGTTTAGAGCTGCTGCCGGCGCTGCCGAGTACAGAGTTCCCTGCGCATATAAGGGCCGCGTCAAACCCAAGCAGCAGCCTTGTCCAATTGATCAAATGGCACAGCTTCTGCTGCACCATCCTGCCATTTGGACGGCGCTCTATCGCAAGGAATTCTTGACCCAAAACCACATCAACTTCAAAGAAGTCCCAGGTGCAGGCTGGGTGGACAATCCCTTCCTCATTGCCTCGCATTGCTGCGGAGCTCGCATAGTGTACGCAGACTCTGCGCTCTACAACTATCGCGAGAATGGCTATGCAGAAGCCGCTACCTTTGCGCAGCGTCAGCCTAAAATCCCACTTGAGCGCTGGAACGACATGATGGATGTTGTGGACGAGCGCAACATTACCTCAGACGTGGTACTCAACGCGCTCACGCTACGCGGCATCAACTACGCGCTGCTTACAAAAGACGCGCTTACCTGGCGAGAAGAACATGATGCTGCAGGTGAGACTGACTCAGAAGTGCACGATCTTCTCGCCAAGAGCTTTGAGCGCATGGACGCAAAGCGCGTGTTTGAAAACCCAGCAATCTCAGGCTCTGGAAAAGCTTTCTTTGCTCAGGTGCGAGGTATTGCTCTGCCAAAAGATAACAAGTTTGCACGCTATGCATATCTAGCCAAAGAGGGATTTTTCCGTGTCAAAAATGACGGCATAGCACAGACGTTTAAATCGCTCATGGACAGGCGTTAAGATTTGGTTCTAGAGGCTTGATCTAAACACAAATCGCCAGGCTACTCTAGAATCGCACACTTTAAATATTGATGCTGCTTATGTATCGCTGCAGCTTATACAAGTGGAATGCGCATAAAACGTGCATACCATACGGCTCTGCGTACATAGGCATAACGAGCTCGTGTTGTAGTAGACAAAATAGCACCAAGCAAGGCATGAGCTACCAGTCGCGGAGAAGTTGCTTCAGTGACAATAAGGTGCGCTACAGGATTAGAAAGAATCTTGACAATAAAGTTTTCTTTTTCCTCATGGCTGAGCTGGGATTCTTCGTTGAATACAGGATACATATTCATAAGAAGTTTGCTAATCAGGTAGCGGCTAATCAACTTTTGAACTTTTTTAGAGTTTGCAAAGCCAAGATGTTTGGCAAGGGCCATGAGCGCCTGACGCTCCTGAGTAAGCTTGTCCATAGAAGCAGTAATAGTTTCTTCTTTCTTAGAAGAATCTGCTGGTACATCTACAAAAATTGCTTCTGGGGCGTACGTAACATGTTTTGCAATCTCAAAACAGTAGCCAACAAAACTGCACTCGCCATCAGTTTCTGGCTCATGCTTAATCTCGGTCAGAATACGCGTTGAACACAGCTTTCCGCTCATAGACGTCAAATAAGGAAGCTGCGACTCCTCAAATACCTGCAACAATGAAGAAGCTTTTGAGCCAAAAACCTTTTTGCATTCCATAGGTGAATTGGCAGTTTTCATATGCGCAATAACAATATCAGCCGCTTTAGGTGAACCAACAGGACCCAAAGCGGTAGCTGCAGAATAAAGCTCCTGCAAAAGGTGGGAGTTAAACCTATAAGAAGGCTCAGTGGTAAGCGTATAGGCTCCGCGAGCACGACCCTGAGCAATCTCAAGTGCAACAAAATGGCTAATGCCCGATTGGCACAAGACATCTAGACGAGGCTCTTGATTGGCAAGGTTATCTAACATGCGAGCAATCTGGGGATCGGAGCTATTGTCAACGATGATGAGCTCCCAATGAGGGTATGTCTGCTCTTGAAGTTGCCTAATTACCGTTCTAATAGCATCAGCATCATTATCAGCGGCCATGAGAACCGAAATCATATGTGGATTGTATGAGCGCTCGTGCATTCCACATCCCCCAAACTGGTTCTAAATTTTAGATACCAGTTTACCCATAAAAAGTGAATTAAAAAGACATTTTTATTCTATCAAAATCTCTCCACACATCGTGTTTAACTGCTGTTATGTGGACATCTGACCTGTTTTGTAGGAGCGGCGCTACACACAACGCCCATAACGTCTATACGAGCATGCCAACAAGCTTTCCTAAGGCCGTAGGGTCAACGGTAGTGCCACTTGAACCTTCAACAACAGGAGCTTCATCATGCTCAAGATTAGACACGCCAATTGGCTGCACAATCTCTACAAGCTCAAGAAGCTGATTGGGATTCATATCGGTAATCATTGAAGACAACAAACTAGAAGCATTGCTTACCAGTGAACGAGCGCCCGAACCAGAAAGTGCCGAGATTTTCTCCCACACATCATCTGTGGCAATGATAACGTGCGTAATCTTGATGTTGGTGACAGAAGCAAGTGCGCTAACAAAAGCGCTCTGACCGTCATCTTTGTAAATATCTGCCAGTGTTTTAGCGTTTGAGTCTACTTCTGCATACACATCAGTAGGAATAGACACTATATGGCCGGTTCCCTGCGTGCGATCAATGACCAAAAGCCGTACAGACTGAAGAGTCGAATCCCCTGCCTTAAGCGAATTTGTGCTGATAACGGCATAGGTAAGAAAGTCATCATCAGATTGTGTAGTGCCATCCGGATTGCCTGAAACACTTTGGCTCTTTACAGCCTTGTTAAGCCCATGATCTCCCAAGTGAGACTCAAGCTGCGCGCGATCCCAAAGAGTTACAACAACAATGCCTACAAGAACAGCAACAATGGCAACAACAGCAAGGCCAATCACGTTGGTATAGGGATTCTCACGCGGAACATCGCTGCGCTCAAATCTTTCTCTTTTCCTAAACATACTGGCTCCCTGCCTCACTGTTCATCAGTTCTGCAAGAGCTCCTAAAAAAGACGCTCTCTTCTATGATGCTATTTCTTTGCGAGGGAAACCACCGCACACAATACAAGTGGTAGAAAAGTCTTCGTGAACGGCGCGAGAAGACCGATGAAGCTGGATTGGCACACAGATACTACGACTCAATCAAGGAACCGAAAGCGCTACCAGGGTTGCAAAACACCCTCTGGATAGCGAACGCTTACAAACGTGAGGCCCTGAGCAGGTGCACAACTGCCAGCAGCAATTCTATTCTGAGCAGCTAGAACCTCGTCAATCCACTCAACAGGCCTGTGACCTCGGCCAATCTCAACCAGTGTGCCCACAATCGTGCGCACCATGTTATGCAAGAAGGCGTTACCCGTAATATCAACTGCAATGAGTTTCTCGCCAGCCTCTTCAATTTCTTCAACGGTAAGGCGCTCCACAAAACGATGCGTTGGCTTGCCCTCGGCAGAAATTGCCTTGCAGAAGCTCTTGAAATCGTGCTCTCCCACCAGCGCCTGCGCCGCCTTGTCCATAAGCTCTGCGTCCAAGTGACCGTTGTACCACCACACGTGGTCCCAGCCCAGCACGGGACGAGCGCTATTTGCACAAATGCGATAGCGGTACGAGCGAGCCTGGGCATCAAAACGTGCCGAGAAACCCTGTGGAGCGCGGAAGAGTTGTCGGATAGAGATGTCATCGTCGGTCAGAGCGGTGAGCGAGCGAACGAGTTTCTCGCCAGATAGCGCTAGCTCAGCGCCGTATACGGGAAGGCTCACGTACTGGGCCTGGGCGTGTACGCCGGCGTCGGTTCTGCCCGCGCAGGTGAGCTCAACCTCTCTGCGCAAAACGGTCTGAAGCGCGCGACGAAGGTCTCCTGCCACGGTGCGCTGGGTTGGCTGCTCGGCAAAGCCGCAGAAAGCAGCGCCGCGATAGCCCAGCTTGATGACAAGCGTGGCTTCAGGCTCAGAAGGAACTTCAGCGAGAGTCTCAGGAGCTGAAGGCTCAGCCGAAGACTCCTCGCATGCATCAAAACTGCAATTTGATGCAATATTTTGTGATGTTTCTGAGTTCATGAAGCTCCCTGAAATGACTTGTGCCCGCTAGAGTGATTGTATCGTAGGCTCAAAGTTGACGCACGTATTGTAGCTGCTGGACACAAGACCGCTACAGCAATGCAAGGTTGTTCAGCAATGCAAGATCACTACAGCGCTGTAAGACCAAGACACAGTGCAACCCACAGCAGCAACACTACCCAATCAACAAGCTGCACTTTTGCAGAGATACGCGTACGTTTAGCTGCGCCAAGACAGCGATCTGTCATTGTTTGCGCCATCTGATCTGCGCGCTGAAAGAGCGAGACGGTCAGCGGCACCAAAAGCGTAAACCACTTTTTGATGCGCTCAACAATACCGCCTGATTCAAAATTGAATCCACGTGCCCTCTGAGCTGCTCTAATTCTGTCGAGTTCTTCTAAGGTAAGCGGAATTGCCCTCAGAGCAATTGAGAGCACAATGCTCAAACCATCAACGTCAACATGAATAAGACGCAACGGCAGCAATAGTACAGAAAAGCCATCAGCAAGCTGCGTAGGAGTAGTTGTTGACGCTACTGATAAAACCAGTGCCAAGGCAAGCAACACGCGGGCAATAGCTACGGTACTTCTGTAAAACCCCGTCACAGAAAGACCAACTGATCCAGAGAAAATGATATCGGGATGTCCAATAAACACCAGCGTATTGGCCACAAATGATATAAGCAGAATGAACGCTGCAGGCTTTGCTACGCGCAAAAACTCTGGCAAGCTTACACGAGCACTCCACAAAAGGCTCACGCAAATCAAGGCGAACACCGCAAAGGCAAGTGGCTGTTGAACTGAGAAGAGAGCAACAATACCCACAAAAGTGGCAACAATTTTTGCCTGCGCTGTCAATGAAGCAAGCGAGAAGTGCTTAAGCAGAGCACAGGGGCACTTAGACATAGCAGGCCTCCAAAAGCTCATGCAATACGCTTACAAACAGTGGGCAATCAAGCTGCGCCGCCTCGTATATCTCTGGGGTTGTCTGTGCTTCTTGCACATTGACGTCTGCAACAACACAGCCCTTCTCGAGAAACACTACTCTGTCAGCAAAAGGAAGCCATTCGCTTACATCATGGGTGATTGCAAGAACCGCTTTGCCTTCGTTTGCCAGCTCACGAGCAAGATGCAGCACCTGCGAGCGCGCCTCGCCATCAAGTCCGGACGTTGCCTCATCAAACACCACCGCGTACGTTGCGCAGGCCAGCGTTCCTGCAAGCGCTGCGCGACGAGCCTGGCCACCAGAAAGCGTTAGCGGAGACGCATCCATGACCTGCTGGTCAATCCCCACACGTGCTGCCGCATACGCGACAAGCGCCTCAACATCGTCTGGCGAGAAACCCTTGTTAGTTGGACCAAACGCAATATCTTCAGCAACACTTTGGGCAAAGAGTTGATCCTGAGGGCGCTGAAAACACATGCCGACATCTCCAGGGCACACCAGTCGCGCATCGATTGTTGCGTGCCCGGTATCAGCCTCTATGAGGCCAGCGGCTATGCGGGCGCAGGTTGTTTTTCCAGAGCCAGAAGCGCCTACCAGAACAACAAGCTCCCCTGTGGCAGATAGTGTTACGTCATGCAGAACGGGCCTGTCAAACGCGTGAGACACGCCACAAACTGCCAGCTCGTGTTCCTCGCCAAGCGCCTGGATCCCGTCATAGTTGTTTGCTCGCACCACCTCAAGGGCACGCTGATACACAAGGGTATCCAAAGCATCAAACGCAAGGTTGTTCTGAATAAGAAACGCAACAAACTCTGATGCGTTAAAAGGCACATCAAACTTATAGCCAGCCTGTGCAGCTATATGCGCTGTTGCTGTGAGTGCATCATCAAAACCAGCGTTTGCGATTGCATTTGCATCCAAGAGAAACTCTGTGGGAGTTCCCGACCAAACTAACTGGCCTTTCTCCAAAACAAGTACCTGGTCAGCCCCGGGAAGAGACTCAAACGAATGAGAAATCTCAAGCACACCCATCTCGTTTGTAACAAGGGTATTTACCAGGTTAGAAAGGTGATTTCTGAATCGAGTATCAAGCTGCGCAAATGCCTCATCAAGCACCAGATAACGTGGTTGCACTGAAAGCGCTGCTGCAATAGAAACAAGCTGCTGTTGGCCTCCAGAAAGCGTATGGGTAGGCGCGTCAATCAAATCGGCAATGTCACAAAGCTCCAGTGTTTGAGTAACACGAGAAACAATCTCTTCTTTTGGCAGTCCAAGATTAGCAGGACCAAAGGCAACCTCGTCAAAGACAGTTGCACATACCAGCTGAGCAGTTGGATCTTGACGAACCATTCCCACATGCGAAGAAATCTGAGTAGATGGCACACCAGCAGTTGAGGTGCCGTCTACTAAAACTTCTCCAGAAAACGGAAAGAGCGATGCGTTACAAAGATTTGCAAGCGTTGACTTACCTGAGCCATTATGGCCAAGCACAACCGTTCTAGAGCCAGGCTTTAAGTTAAATGAAACGTTATCCAGGGTTGGCGCCATCTTTGGCTGAGAAAGGCTCTCAGTGGCTCCCATGGAGTCTTTTGAAGCAGGGTCGGTCATAGATTGTGTAGCAGTTGAAGAACCGTATGCAAATGAAACGCTTTTGAACTCAATCATGACAACCCTCCTTCATTTGAAAAAGAGGTCCCAGCAAAAAGCCAGGACCTCTTTAGATTCACTTTGACAGAAGTTACTCTGCAGCCTCTTCGGTCTGCTCGGTCTCCTCTGCTGGAGCCTCGGTCTCCTCTTCCTTTACAGGAGCAGGAGCAACCTTGGTTGCCTTAGCCTTCTTGTTAGAAGCCTTTGGCTGAACTGGTTCGGTAACAAGCTCAAGGATAACAACCTCAGAAGCGTCGCCCTTACGAGGACCAAGCTTCATGATACGGGTGTAACCGCCGTTGCGGTCAGCCCACATACCCTGAGCAGCCTTGTCAAATACCTCACGGACAAGCTCTGCGTTACCAACCTTGGCCATAGCAAGACGACGAGCGTGAAGGTCGCCGCGCTTTGCCCAAGTGATGACCTTGTCGACCTCGCCGCGAACTGCCTTAGCGCGGACGTCAAGAGTCTTAATACGATCGTTAGTGAAAAGGGCTTGGATCAGGCTCTTCTTGATGGCCTTGGTGTGGCTAGCATCAGTACCAAGCTTCATGCCCCTCTTCTTATTGTGCCTCATAATTTACATTCTCCTATGCGTGACAAGGCGCGACTAAGCCTTAAGGGACAGGCCCATGCTCTCGAGCTTTTCCTTGACTTCTTCAATAGACTTAACACCAAAGTTTCTGATGTTGAGAAGATCGTTCTCAGAGAAATCAACGAGCTGACGGACAGAGTGAATTCCTGCACGCTTGAGGCAGTTGTAAGAACGGACGGAAAGGTCCAGATCCTCAACCTGCTTCTCAAGCTCGGAATCGTCCTCGACGTCTGCCTTAGCAAAAATCGAAGCCTCTTCCTGAGTCTCGTCAAAATCAGTAAGTCCCATGAATGCGCTCATGTGCTGGTTAATGATGTTTGCAGCCTCAACGACAGCCTCGCGAGGGCTGATTGCACCATTGGTCTCAACCTCAAGCACCAGACGATCATAGTCGGTGTGACGGCCAACACGGCAAGGCTCAACAGCCTTAGCGCAGCGGCGAACTGGCGAGAAGATCGAGTCAACGTGAATGAATCCAATTGGATCGCTCTCACGCTCGTTATCCTCACCGGAAACATAACCGCGACCATTACCAAGGCGAAGTCTCATGGAAAGATGAGCTCCCTCAGCAAGGGTGCAAATGTGCTGAGCTGGGTTAACCAGCTCGTAGCCCATAGGAACATCAAGATCAGCACCAGTGACTTTGCAAGGACCATCAACAGAGATGGAAGCCTCAGCCTCATCAGAGTTGTTGGTGTTGCGGAAAACTAGGCCCTTAACGTTCAGAACGATGTCAGTAACGTCCTCATAGACGCCTTCAACCGTAGTGAACTCATGCTGAACGCCATCAATCTGGATGGCCTCAACCGCAGCTCCCTCAAGAGAGGAAAGCAGTACGCGGCGGAGGGAGTTGCCAAGCGTGTCACCATAGCCACGCTCAAGCGGCTCTACGCTCACACGAGCGACGTTTGCGCCGATTTCATCTACCGACACGTTTGGTCGGATAAATTCGGACATTGCTACCTCCAAAACGGGTCGGGCTTACTTGGAGTAGAGCTCGACGATCAGCTGTGCGTCAATCTCAAGGTCGATCTGATCGCGGGTTGGAAGCTGAAGAACAGTGCCCTGCAGCTTCTCAATGTCAACCTCAAGCCATGCAGGAACTGCCATGTGCTCGGAGGAAATGAGAGCTTCCTTGATTGGAAGAAGATCCTTTGCCTTGGAAGCAACAGCGATAACATCGCCGCTCTTTACGCGATAAGAAGGAATGTCAACGCGCTGACCGTTAACGGTAATGTGACCGTGACGGACAGTCTGACGAGCCTCTTTACGTGTACGAGCAAAGCCAAGGCGGAAGATGACGTTATCAAGACGAGTCTCAAGGATGCTCATCAGGTTGTCACCAGTAATGCCTGGGTTCTTCTTAGCCATCTCATAGTAACCGTGGAACTGGTTCTCAAGGACGCCGTAAATGAACTTAGCCTTCTGCTTCTCACGGAGCTGCATACCGTACTCGCTCTCCTGGCGACGACGGCGACGTGGCTCACGGTTAGAAGTCTTATTGATCCCCATCACAACGGGATCGATGCCAAGCTGACGACATCTTTTAAGGACCGGGGTCCTATCAATTGCCATTTGCTTGTCCTTTCGTGCTAGTTGCGACGGCGCTTTTTAGGACGGCAGCCGTTGTGTGCAATAGGTGTCTTATCCTGAATACCCGAAACCTCGAGGCCTGCTGCCTGAAGGGAACGGATTGCGGTCTCGCGACCAGAGCCTGGGCCCTTAACAAAAACAGCTACCTTGTGGAGACCGTGCTCCATTGCTGCCTTTGCTGCTGCCTCTGCTGCAAGCTGTGCAGCAAAAGGAGTGGACTTACGAGAGCCCTTGAAGCCGACGGTACCACCGGACTGCCAGGAAATTACATTACCCTGGGGATCGGAAATAGAGACAATCGTGTTATTGAATGTGCTCTTGATGTGGGCCTGGCCCACTGCAATGTTTTTACGCTCGGAGCGGCGGACGCGTGTAGTGCGAGCGTTCTTTTTCTGTGCCATTAGCTACTCCTCGCCTACTTCTTCTTGCCGCCCACCTGACGCTTCTTACCCTTACGAGTACGAGCGTTAGTGTGGGTACGCTGACCGTGGACAGGGAGGCCCTTGCGGTGACGGAGGCCGCGGTAGCAGCCAATCTCCATCAGGCGGGCAACATTTTGACGCACCTCGCGGCGAAGATCGCCCTCGGTGGTGTAATTTGCGTCAATAAAGTCACGAATCTTGGTGACTTCTTCCTCTGTGAGGTCCTTGACGCGAGTATTTACATCGATACCAGTCTCGTTGCAAATCTTGGTTGCACGAGTCTGACCAATGCCGTAAAGATAGGTGAGTCCGACCTCAACACGCTTATCGCGTGGCAGGTCGACGCCGTTAATACGGGCCAACTTGGTGCTCCTTCCTTAGCCCTGACGCTGCTTGTGGCGCGGGTTCTCGCAAATCACGTAAACCTTACCGTGGCGACGGATGACTTTGCACTTGTCGCACATCTTCTTTACCGAAGGACGTACCTTCATGTGTCTTCCTTTCGGTTCTGCTGATACGAACTATATACTCGCCCAGCCGCTGGCGTGAAATACCGACTGTACTTACGTACATATGCCCTTGCAACGTGCGCAAAGACACAGATAGCCTCATGCATGGCACAAGACTTTTGCATTACTTACTTATAACGGTAGGTAATGCGACCCCTGGTAAGATCGTAAGGAGAAATCTCTACTACAACCTTGTCACCAGGGAGAATTCGAATGTAGTTCATTCGAATCTTACCTGAGATGGTGCAAAGGATGGTCTTGCCGTTCTCTAACTCAACGTTAAACATAGCGTTTGGCAGGGGTTCTAGTACCTTGCCTTCAAGCTCAATCGCGTCTTGTTTAGCCAACTTTCATCCTCTCGACACATCGACAGCGGTTATCAATAATACATAAAAATGTGCCACTCGTCTATCACTTATTTTTTCAACACAATTAGATAGCGAGAAGAACTATGTATTAGTTACTCTATGCCACCTTGCATCTCGCACCATGGACCAACTTCGTCTTCGGAGACGATAACAGGACCATCGGCAGTAATAGCAACGGTGTTCTCATAATGTGCTGATGGCAGGCCGTCATCGGTAACAACGGTCCAGCCATTTTCAAGAACGGTGCAATCGTAGGTACCCATGGCAATCATTGGCTCGATTGCAATTACCATTCCCTCACGAAGAACAATGCCATTACCTGCACGGCCATAATTTCTGACCTCTGGATCCTCGTGAAGATTGCGACCAATACCATGGCCAACAAAATCACGAATGACACCGTAGCCATTATCCTCAGCAAGCTTCTGGACTGCATGTCCAACGTCGCCAAGGCGAGCTCCAGGAACAGCAGCTGCAATACCTGCCTTAAGGCAATCGCGCGTAACCTCACAAAGTGCCTGGGTTTTCTCGTCAACTGTTCCGCAGTAGAACGTCCAAGCGTTATCTCCTGCCCAACCGTTAACGGTAGCGCCCGTATCAATGGTCAGAATATCGCCATCTTGCAAAATGACGTTAGCCGATGGAATACCGTGAACAATCTGCTCATTAATGGAAGAACAAACAGATCCAGGGAATCCACCATAGCCCTTAAAAGTAGGGGTTCCGCCGTGAAGTCTAATAAAAGCCTCAACAGCGCGGTCAATCTCGAGCGTTGAAACACCAGGTCTAATCATGGATCCAGCACGGCGAAGGGCTGCCTTAGAAAGGGCGCCCGACACCTTCATTGCCTCGATTTGTTCAGGTGTTTTTATGGTAATCATAGTGCGAGGAGCGTCTTTACGTCGGCGAATACCTCGTCAACAGGACGATCTCCGTTGACCTCCTTCAGAATTCCATGACCCTTGTAGTACTCGATCAAAGGAGAAGTCTGGTTCTCGTATACATCAAGACGCTTACGAATTGTCTCTGGCTTATCGTCATCACGCTGATACATCTCACCAGAGCAATTTGGGCAAGTCTCTGTACCAGCAGGTGCAGTATAACCACACTCTTTGCACGTACGGCGAGAAGAAAGACGCTCAACAATAACCTCTGGCTCAACAGCAACAAGCAGAGCTGCATCAAGCTTGAGGCCCATGTTCTGAAGCTCAGAATCAAGAGTTACTGCCTGAGCGGTGTTGCGTGGGAAGCCGTCAAGAATGAAGCCTGCTTTTGCGTCATCTGCAGAAAGACGCTCTTTTACCAGGTCAATGACAAGCTGATCTGGAACAAGCTGACCAGCATCCATATACTCTTTAGCCTTAATGCCAAGCTCAGACTGAGCTTTAACAGCAGCACGAAGAAGGTCACCGGTTGAGATGTGAGCAAGGCCATACTCTGCAACGAGCTTCTGAGCCTGTGTACCCTTACCAGCGCCAGGTGCGCCGAGAAGAACAATGTTCATGCTTCGCCTTCCTTTCAAATAATAAAAGGGGCCTGTTTCCAGGCCCCTTTATGCTACTTACTAAGAACTACTTAAAGAAGCCCTCATAGTTGTGCATCTTAAGGTGGGACTCAATGGAAGAGAGTGTATCCATTGCAACACCGACCATAATCAGGACGGAAGTTCCACCAAACGCCTGTATCAACGAATCTCCCGTGAACCAGAAAATGATGGTTGGGACGATTGCAAGAACTGCCATAAAGATAGCACCGGGGAGGGTGACTCTGTCAATAACAGTCTTGATATACGTTGAAGTAGCAGTACCTGGACGAACGCCAGGAATAAAGCCACCCTGCTTCTTAAGCTGGTCTGCTGTCTCCTCTGGATTAAACACCATTGAGGTGTAGAAGTATGCAAAGAAGACAATGAACATAACTGAGAGAACCCAGTTAACCCATCCAGAAGAAAGTGAAGTAGCAAGATTTTGAATCCACTCTACTCCTGGGAAGAACACAGCAACCTGAGCAGGAAGGTACAGGATTGCAGATGCAAAGATGATTGGTACAACGCCTGCAGTGTTTACCTTAATTGGAAGGTATGTTGACTGACCACCCATCATACGACGACCAACAACGCGCTTGGCATAGTTGATAGGAATACGACGCTGACCACGCTCAATGTAAACAATGAGCGGAATAATAGCGAGCATAACCACAACAGTAACAACGGTAAGAACAATGTTTCCACGAGTAGTTACTGAAGAAATAAGGGCTGTTGGAAGTCCAGCCATGATGTTTGCAAAGATGATAAGACTCATTCCGTTGCCAACACCCTGCTGAGTAATAACCTCACCGAGCCACATAATAATGATGGCACCAACTAGCATGGTAAAGACTACCAGGAAGTTTTCAAGTGCCTCAGGCACGCCCTCCATAGATGCAAAAGATACACCATAGCTCTTAAACAAGAACAGGTAACCAACTGCATTGAGCAGAGCTAAGCCAACCGTAAGATAACGCGTGTACTGCGTAATCTTACGCTGGCCGCTCTCACCATCTTTAGCAAGCTCGCCAAGAGATGGAATAACGGACTGCATCATCTGGAAGATGATCTGAGCCGTAATGTAAGGCATGATGCCCAGACTGAAAACAGACATGCGAGAAAGAGCGCCACCCGAAAATAGGTTAAGCACGGCCATTGCGCCATTCTGAGAAAGACCATTCTGATAAACAGAAAGCATCTGCTGGAATGGAGCACCGGGCACAGGAAGATACGCACCAAAACGGTACAGAAGAAGAATCAGTACCGTAAGGAGAATCTTTCCCCTTAGTTCCGGAACACGAAATGCGTTGGCGATTCCTTTACTCACTACTCGGCCTCAACCTTTCCACCGGCCGCCTCGATCTTAGCCTTTGCGGAGGCGGAAACCTTGTCGACCTTAACAGTAAGCTTCTTAGAAAGCTCGCCGTCACCCAGAACCTTGACTGGGATGTAGTTGTACTTGATAACTCCCTTAGCAACCAGAGCCTCTGCGTCTACGGTCTCGCCGTCTGCAAAGAGTGCATTCAGACGAGCAACGTTGACTGGAGCGTACTCAACACGGTTGTGGTTAGTGAAACCAGGAAGCTTAGGAAGACGCATAGCCAGTGGCTGCTGTCCACCCTCGAAGCCAGCGCCCTTGCCGCCACCAGAGCGGGAGAGCTGACCATTCATACCGCGGCCGGCAAAAGTACCATTGCCTGAAGAATTACCGCGACCTACGCGCTTACGATTTTTGCGCGAACCCACTGCGGGGCGAAGATCATTGAGCTGCATTATTACTACCTCTAGTTCTCTTCAACCTCGACAAGGTGCTTAACCTTGAAGATCATTCCACGAATGCTTGGGTTGTCAGGCTGCTCGACGGTATCGCCGATCTTGTGGAGGCCGAGGGCCTTCACCGTAGCAGTCTGGTCCTTCTTGACGCCTGCGACAGCGCCACGGACAAGCTTGATGCTAAGGTTCTTAGCCATCGTTAGTTCTCCTTTCCGACGAACATATCGCCGACGGTTAGGCCACGACGCTCAGCTGCTTCTTCTGGGCTGGAAAGCTCCTTCAGACCCTCAGCTGCTGCCTTAATCATGTTCAGAGCGTTGTCGGTACCAAGGGACTTAGAAAGTACATTGGTGATACCTGCAAGCTCGAAGAGTGGACGAATAGGACCGCCAGCAATAACACCAGTACCCTCGAATGCAGGCTTAATAAGAACAGAACCTGCACCATAGTGACCAGTGACTGCGTGTGGTACGGAACCAGTCTCGGTCAGTGGGACCTTGAACATATTCCTCTTTGCGTCCTCGACGCCCTTCTGAATTGCCAGAGGTACCTCAGCGGAACGACCCTGGCCAATACCAACGTTACCCTTACCATCGCCAACGACTACCAGAGCAACGAGTGACATACGGCGGCCACCCTTGACGGTCTTGGAAACGCGGTGAATATAAACGACGCGCTCCTGAAGATCCGTATCCTGC
Source organism: uncultured Atopobium sp. (assembly GCA_938036925.1). Lineage (GTDB taxonomy): Bacteria > Actinomycetota > Coriobacteriia > Coriobacteriales > Atopobiaceae > Lancefieldella. The sequence goes on along the minus strand of CALHVU010000017.1, from coordinate 13,128 downwards.
TGGCGCTTACGATCACGTGCCATTGAATCCTCCTAGAACTTCAGGCCCGCGTTGCGGGCGCCATCTGCCAAAGCCTTGACGCGGCCGTGATAGAGACGGCCACCACGGTCAAAAGTGACCTCAGTGACGTTCTTCTCGGCAGCGCGCTTACCGATAAGCTCACCTACGAACTCAGCTGCCTCCTTGTTGGAGCCAACCTTGCCAGTAGAACGGAACTCTGGGTCAAGCGTAGAGGCAGAGCAGAGAGTTCTTCCAGAAGCGTCGTCAATAAGCTGTGCATAAATGTTTGCGTTTGTGCGGTGAACTGCAAGACGCGGACGCTCAGGTGTACCAAAGACCTTGGCACGTACGCGGCGCTTGCGGCGTTCAAGACCCGCCTTTTTCGCCTGCTGCTTGTTCATTCCTTCTCCTTAGAGACATGCCATCACCTAACGGGGTGATGGTCTTTTAGCCTAAAAGTAGGGTTGCTTTACTTAGCAGCCTTACCGAGCTTCCTGCGGATGTGCTCACCTTCGTAGTGAATGCCCTTGCCCTTGTAAGGCTCTGGTGGACGCTTCATACGAATCTCAGCTGCAACCTGGCCGACCTTCTCCTTAGAAATACCCTTAACAGTAAGGTGAGTGTTATCAGGTACCTCAAAGCTAATGCCCTCAGGTGCAACATAGAGAACTGGGTGAGAATAACCAAGGGAAAGGTCAAGATCCTTGCCCTTAAGTGCTACACGGTAACCAACGCCGGTGAGCTCAAGCTTCTTCTCGAAGCCCTCAGAGACACCAACAACCATGTTGTGAATAAGGGTACGGACAAGACCCTGCTGAGCATTGGACTCAGAGGACTCGTCAACGCGAGTAACGAGAATCTCCTCGCCCTCCTGAGCGATAGCAACCAGCTCAGAGAAAGTACGAGTCAGCTCGCCCTTAGAACCCTTAACGGTAACGGTGGTGTTATCAACTGTCACAGTGACTCCAGCAGGAATCTGGACAGGCTTCTTACCAATACGAGACACGGCTGTCTCCTTTCATTCCTGTCAGATTTACCAAACGTAAGCGATGACCTCGCCGCCAACGCCGTTCTTACGAGCGTCGCGGTCGCACATCATGCCCTTAGAAGTGGAAACCACTGCAGTACCAAGACCACCAAGAACGCGTGGAAGCTTCTCAGCGGTGGAGTAAATGCGCAAACCAGGCTTGGAAATGCGACGGATGCCGCGGATAACCTTAGCGCGCTTCTTACCATACTTAAGGGTGATGTGAAGAGTCTTCTGAGGCTTAGTATCCTCAACGGTGTAACCCTCGACATAGCCCTCTTCGGTGATGACGCGAGCAATCTCAACGAGCACCTTGCTCGATGGCATGGATACGGAATCCTTGCCAGCTGAGTTTGCGTTACGAATACGCGTCAGCATGTCTGAAATGGGATCGGTAATTTTCATTTGATCCTTCTCCTTCGTTAATGATGAAACTGCGTGTCTGGTTCATCTACACCCGTGGCGCAGATGCCTTGACGCCAGAGCCCTGAGTCCTACCAGCTTGCCTTGCGGACACCAGGAAGCTCGCCCTTGCTCGCTAGCTCACGGAAGCACACACGGCACAGACCAAACTTGCGGTAAACGGAGTGGGGACGTCCACAACGCTGGCAACGGTTCTGTGTGCGCGTAGAGTACTTCGGCTCACGCGAGGCTTTGACGATCATCGAAGTCTTAGCCACAAATCCTCCTTCAAAATGCAACTTGGCGAACGCCAAGATGACTTCAAACAATAGTGCTGGTGACTATGTCACCCGGCATCAATGATGCCAACAGGAATGCGCTTAACTTAAAGCGCAGGTAAAAGTTAGTCCTGCTTGAATGGGAAGTGGAAGGCGTCGAGAAGTGCCTTGCCCTCCTCATTGGTCTTAGCAGTGGTGACAATGGTGATGTCCATACCGCGGGTGTGGTCCATCTTGTCAAAGTCAATCTCTGGGAAGATGAGCTGCTCGGTTACGCCCATGGAGAAGTTACCACGGCCGTCGAAGCTCTTAGCAGAGATACCACGGAAGTCGCGAATACGAGGAATTGCAACTGCAATCAGACGATCCAGGAACTCCCACATACGATCGCCACGAAGGGTAACTTTAGCGCCGATTGGCATACCCTGGCGAAGCTTAAAGGTTGCGATAGACTTGCGAGCGTGTGTAACAAGTGGCTGCTGACCAGTGATGGTACGGAGGTCGTTTACAGCGCCGTCAATTGCCTTAGCGTCTGTAGCTGCCTCGCCAACACCCATGTTGACAACGATCTTCTCAAACTTAGGAATCTGGTTAACGTTGGTGTAACCAAATTTCTCCTTCAGAGCATCACGCACAGATGCGTAGTAAAGCTCTTTAAGGCGAGGTGTGTACTTCTCGTCTGCCATGGTTTCTCCTTAACTCTTGGGGTTTTAAGTGCGGGGATCGCCTCGCACCTCCTAGTTTGGCGAACTAGGAGCCATCTGCGTCCTCGAGACATACGTATCCCATAGAAAGACGCAATGAACAATATTAGACCTTATTGAGCAAAAATGGGGCGAGAATTTCAAGCTAGCTGATATTTTTTCGTGTCATCACACGACTTCCACATGACACCGCACTTCTCGCCCAAAAGAAAACCCCGCTATCTGACGATAACGGGGTTTGAAGTAGCTCTTTGGTGTTTCTTATAAAGCGAGAAACACGGGTAACTTAGAGCTCAGCGCCTGACTTCTTGGAGACGCGGACCTTAGTGCCGTCCTCCTTGATCAGGTAGCCAACACGAGTTGGCTTGTCGGTCTTAGGGTCGATAAGAGCAACATTGGAAGCGTCGATTGCTGCCTCTGCCTCAACGATGCCACCCTGCTGGTTAGCTGCGTTTGGCTTGACATGGCGCTTTGCAATTGCAACGCCCTCAACGACAACCTTGTTCTTCTCTGGATATACGCGAAGTACCTCGCCGCGCTTACCCTTGTCCTTACCAGTGAGGACCTCGACCTTGTCGCCCTTCTTGATCTTCATCTTAGGCATGTCGTTCCTCCTTAAAGGGTCTCAGGTGCAAGTGAGACAATCTTCATGTACTTGTGGTCGCGCAGCTCGCGAGCGACTGGTCCAAAGATACGAGTACCCTTGGGCTCACCCTCTTTGTTAACAAGAACGCATGCGTTCTGGTCAAAGCGGATGTAGCTACCGTCCTTGCGACGGGTGTCCTTAGCGGTACGAACGATGACGCAGCGAACAATGTCGCCCTTCTTCACCGAACCACCTGGAGTAGCCTCCTGGACAGCGCCAATGATGACGTCGGCAAGGCCGGCGTAACGACGCTTGGAGCCACCAAGGACCTTGACGCACTTTACGCGCCTTGCGCCGCTGTTGTCAGCGACGTTGAGAATGGTCTCCATCTGAATCATGTGACGTTCCTCCGGAACCTAATTTCTCAGAGGTGCGCGTATTTGCGCACATGAGAAATAATGATAGATACAAAACTAGGTTGAGCTAAAAGCTGTTTCCTAGGTGCTAATTACTTAGCGCGCTCAACGATCTCTGCGAGACGCCAACGCTTGGTCTTGGAAAGAGGACGAGTCTCCATGACGCGGACGGTATCGCCCAGACCAGCCTCGTTGTTCTCATCGTGAACGTGAAGCTTCTTGCCGATGGTCATCATCTTGCCATACTTAGGGTGGTGCTTACGGTACGTAATCTCTACCGTAATCGTCTTCTCGCCAGAGATGGAGACGACGAGTCCGGTACGAACCTTACGCGCATTTCTGCTTTCGGTCTCTGCCATAACTTATCTCCTGCGATCTAGTTCTGCTCTGCGGATGCTTCCGCAGCAATTTGACGGGTGCGCATCTCGGTCTGAACGCGAGCAATGTCACGCTTAACAGCCTTGACACGAGCGGTGTTGTCCAGCTGGCTGGTTGCCATCTGGAAACGAAGATTAAAGAGCTCTGCGCGGCCTTCCTCGAGTTTCTTAGCGAGGTCTGCATCGCTCATAGCCTTGATTTCGGTGTACTTCATTAGTTCTCACCGTCCTGATCGGCCTTGGAGACAATCTTGGTCTTGATTGGAAGCTTGTGCTGAGCAAGACGGAGAGCCTCACGAGCAACTTCCTCTGGTACGCCATCAATCTCAAACATGATACGACCAGGCTTAACAACTGCTACCCACTCTTCTGGGTTACCCTTACCGGAACCCATGCGAGTCTCTGCAGGCTTCTTGGTGATTGGCTTATCTGGGAAGATAGTAATCCAAACCTTACCGCCACGCTTCATCTCACGGGTGAGAGCAATACGAGCAGCCTCAATCTGGCGGTTAGTAATCCAGTGAGCCTCCTCTGCACGGATGCCCCAGGAACCAAAATGCAGCTGGGTATTACCCTTTGCCTGGCCCTTCATGGAACCGCGCTGTACCTTACGGTGCAATACACGCTTTGGAGCAAGCATTAACGGCCCCTCCTCTCATTGCGAGCACGACGAGGACGAGCGGAGCCCTCAAGAGCTGGGTTAGGTGTTGGCTGTCCAGGCATCTTCTCGCCGTAATAAATCCAAACCTTGATACCAACAGCACCCATGGTGGTGCGGCCTGTAGCGGTACCATAGCCGATTGCAGCACGAAGGGTGTGCAGAGGCACGCGACCCTCACGATACCACTCACGGCGGCCCATCTCAGCACCGTTCAGACGACCGGAGCACTGGATACGAATACCCTTAGCGCCAGCCTTACGAGCGGACTGAACAGCCTTACGCATAGCGCGACGGAAAGCGACACGCTGCTCAAGCTGCTCTGCGATGGACTGAGCAACAAGGTTTGCGTCAAGCTCAGGACGCTTAACCTCGACAACATCAACGTTGACCTGACCCTTGCCGACCTTAGCAACACGCTCAAGATCTGCACGGAGGCCGTCAATCTCTGCACCCTTCTTGCCAATGACAATACCAGGACGTGCGGAGAAAATAGTTACCTTGACCTTATCGCCAGCGCGCTCGATATCAATACGAGCAACAGCTGCCTTCTCAAGGCGCTTCTCAAGATACTTGCGGATAGCAAGATCGTTGCCGAGCTGCTCGGCGTAGTCCTTATCGGCGTACCAACGAGAACGCCAGCTCTCGGTTACACCAAGACGGAAGCCTGTAGGCTGTACTTTCTGACCCATTCCTACGCCTCCTTTCGAGGTGCAACGACAACGGTAATGTGGCTCATGCGCTTGTTAATGCGGGAAGCCGAACCCTTTGCACGAGGGCGAATACGCTTAAGCGTTGGGCCTTCGTCAACAAAAGCGGTCTTGACTACCAGGTTGTTAGCGCGGAGACCATTGTTGTTCTCGGCGTTAGCAACTGCGGAGCGCAGAACCTTAGCAACATCAGTAGCGGCAGCGCGAGTCGAGAACTGAAGAACCTCAAGGGCCTTCTCGACAGACTTACCGCGGACAAGCGCGACAACTGCGCGAGCCTTACGAGGAGCAACGCGAACATACTTAGCTGTTGCGCGAACCTCAATAGAATCGGTGTTCTTAGCCATTTACTACACTCCCCCTATTTGGCCTTGTGACCGCGGAAGGTACGGGATGGGGAGAACTCGCCCAACTTGTGACCAACCATGGACTCGGTGACGTACACAGGTACATGCTTACGACCATCGTGAACAGCGATGGTGTGACCGACCATCTCAGGGAAGATGGTTGAGGAACGTGACCAAGTCTTGATAACGTCCTTCTTGCCAGCCTCGTTCATTGCAGCGACACGCGCAAGGAGGCGAGTCTCCACAAAGGGGCCTTTTTTGAGACTTCTGCTCATTTATCTACTCCTACTCGTGTCTTACTTGGACTTACGACGGCGAATGATCAGGCGGTTAGAAGCCTTCTTCGGGTCGCGGGTCTTATAACCCTTGGTTGGCTTACCCCATGGGGTGACGGAAGGACGACCAGAAGTGTGGTTCTTACCTTCACCACCGCCGTGTGGGTGGTCAACAGGGTTCATGACAGTACCACGGACGGTAGGACGGACGCCTGCCCAACGAGAACGACCAGCCTTACCAACAACAATGTTGGAGTGCTCAGCGTTACCAACCTCGCCGATGGTTGCACGGCAGGTCAGAAGAACACGACGGAGCTCGGAGGAAGGCATACGCAGAACTGCATAGCCGTTGTCCTTACCCATGAGCTGGACGGAAGTACCAGCAGCACGTGCCATTGCAGCACCCTTGCCAGGCTGGAACTCAACTGCGTGAACAAGAGTACCTACTGGAATCTGCTCAAGAGTGGTGCAGTTACCAGGCTTGATGTCGATGTCCTTGGTACCAGAAAGAACGGTGTCACCGACGCTCAGACCCTCTGGGCAAAGGATGTATGCCTTTGCACCGTCTGCATAGTGCAGAAGAGCAATACGAGCGGAACGGTTAGGATCGTACTCAACAGTGGCGACCTTAGCTGGGATGTCATCCTTGCGACGCTTGAAGTCGATACGACGGTACTGGCGCTTGTGGCCACCACCCTGGTGACGGGTAGTGATGCGGCCATTGTTGTTGCGGCCAGCCTTCTTTGGCAGAGGCTCGAGAAGGGACTTCTCGGGCTTATCAGTTGTAATCTCAGCAAAGTCTGAGATTGTCTGGAAGCGCCTGCCTGCGCTTGTTGGCTTTAGATGCCTAACTGCCATAAACAGTATCCCTTTCTTCTCCGTTGGCTAGCCCGCTTAAGGGAAAGTCGAGCTAACACCGGATTACCACGGTACCGCGCGTATCTACTATGCGCGGCATACGAACCCGTACCTCAAAAGAGGCACGGGAGAAAAACCTTACTCAGCAGAGTTATTACCGAAGATCTCGATAGTCTCACCAGCAGCGAGGGTAACAATAGCCTTCTTCCACTGGCGGGTCTTGCCTGCCTGCTGATAACGTACACGCTTGTTCTTTGGCTTAACAGAAAGTGTGTTTACCTTGGTGACGTGTACAGAGAAGAGCTTCTCTACAGCTGCAGCAATCTCTTCTTTACCTGCGTTACGAGCAACCTCAAAAGTGTACTTGCCCTGCTCCATCAGATCGAAAGCACGCTCTGAAACGATAGGACGAATGATGACCTCATAAGGAGAGTTCATTATGCGAGCACCTCCCCAAGCTGCTTAGCAACATCAGCGGACATAACAAGTGCGCCGTTGTCGATCAGGAAACGAGTAGTAACCTCAGAAACGCCGAAGACCGAAACCTTAGGAAGGTTACGGAAAGAGAGGTAGGTGTTGACGTCGTCGTCTGGGACAATGACGGTAACGCGCTTACCCTCAATACCGAGGTTCTGAAGTGCAGCCTTTGCCTGCTTGGTGGAAGGCTGAGCAAACTCAAGAGAGTCAACGAGGACAAGCTCGGAGTCTGCAACCTTGCCGGAGAGGACGGACCTCATAGCAAGCTTGACCATCTTGTTGTTAATACGACGTGCGTGGGAACGAGGGGTAGGTCCAAAGATGACGCCACCACCAGTCCACTGACCAGCACGAATAGAACCCTGGCGAGCACGACCAGTACCCTTCTGACGGTAAGGCTTAACGCCACCGCCGGATACCTCGTGACGGTTCTTTGTAGAATGGGTACCCTGACGTGCGGATGCGTCCTGGCAGACTACAACCTGGTGCACAACAGGGATGTTTGGCTCAATGCCATAGACGTCAGAGGAGAGCTCGGCGTCGCCGACCTTCTTTCCCTCTACGTTCTTAATCTCATACTTGGACATGTTGTCTCCTTGTTAGCCTAAGTGTTTGCCTAAAGGCCCTTAGGCCATGCGGACCTGGACGAGGGCATTCTTGCCGCCAGGAACAGCACCCTTGATAAGCATGAGGTTCTGCTCAGCATCAACGCGGACAAGCTTAAGGTTCTTGACCGTAACGCGCTCTGCGCCCATGTGACCATACATGTGAAGGCCCTTACGAACGCGTGCAGGGTATGCGCACTGACCAATGGAACCTGGACGACGCTGGTTACGAGAACCGTGAGTCATTGGACCGCGAGAGAAGTTCCAGCGCTTAACGGTACCCTGGAAACCCTTACCCTTAGAAGTGCCTGTTACGTCAACAGCGGTGACCTCAGAGAAGTCAGCAACTGTGACAACATCGCCGGTCTTGTGCTCAGAAGCATCCTCAACGCGGACCTCGCGGAGGTAACGCATTGGCTCGACGCCCTGTGCCTTGAAGTGACCAGCCATTGGCTTGTTGACATGCTTCTCGGAGATGTCGCCGAAGCCAATCTGTACGGCATTGTAGCCGTCCGTCTCAACAGTCTTTACCTGTGAAACGGTGCAGGGGCCAGCAAGAACAACGGTAACAGGAACGACGTTGTCGTTCTCGTCCCATACCTGGGTCATGCCCAGCTTGCGGCCGAGGATGGTATTAACCATGCTCTTTCCTAACCTTCGGTGGTCATGGGACCTTGAGAGCACATCGGGTACTCTTCCCCAGCGGACCACGTCCTGTACATACTGCCTTTAGACATAATTGTCCTGTTTGAGCAGCCCGTCTACTTTACACTCATTTTTGACAAGAAACAAGCCTAAAATCTCTAAAAGATGAACGCTTTGTGAAGACCGTTTGATACCTTCTAGCTGCGAGATCTTTCTTCTCGCCTATTTTGCGAGGTCAAACCGCTGACCCGGGCGTATCCATTGGCGAGAAAACCAAGAAATTTTGAAAAGTTTTTTCAAAAAATTTTGTGAAAACAATCCACGATAATAACTTTGCCAAAATCAGGATACCAAGACTACTTTGCCAAAAGTTTCTTGAGCAATGCTTCGCAACCCTCAGTAACATCCTCATACGTCAGATCAAAATTTCCTGAATACCATGGATCCACAATGTCACGAGGCTTCTCTGTCCAGTCAAGGAGCAGCGAAACCTTTCCAAGCGGATCATCTTTTAGTATGTGCATCATGTTGCGCAGGTTATTGTGGTCCATGCCTATGAGGTAATCAAAGTTATCGTAATCTGCACGAGTCATCTGCCTCGCACGATGATTGCCGCAACAAATCCCCTCTTGCTGAAGCTTGCGTCGCGTACGAGGGTCAACAGGGTTACCAATCTCTTCAGTGGAGGTTGCTGCTGAGTCAATGAAAAACGAGCCTGCCAGACCGTTTTTCTCGACAAGGTCTTGCATGACATATTGTGCCATTGTTGACCTGCAAATATTTCCGTGACAGACGAAGAGGATCTTTGTCATGCGGGAGTAATTTGGGTGAGCGCTTACCGAGCAGCCGATATTTAGCTGGCTACTTGCATTCTGCTGGATATGTTTCATCTTTTCTCCTGCGCTTTGTGCGAGTATTCGCTTTCTAATTCTACGGGTTTCTCGCCAAGTACGACATCTGCGCTATAAACCAACATGCTCCTGTACTAGGAGCCTGAAAAGTGTATCAAGTCTGAGTAAATTTACTCAGACTTGGCGAGAAAAACCGGCAAATAACTCAGACATGGTGCAATTTTCCGGCAAATCGTTCAGACATGGCGAGAAAATCAGGCGCGAGCGGGCCAGGCGCGAGCGGGCCAGGCGCGAGCGGGCCAGGCGCAAGCGGGTTCGGCGCAAGCGGAAGGCCCACGCAAAAACCCTCCCGCGCGAAGATGCGCAGGAGGGTTTGCAAGTTGGATTAAGCCGTATACTTAGAGCTTGATCTCGATATCGACACCAGCTGGAAGGTCGAGACGCATAAGCGAATCAACGGTAGAAGCGCTAGGGTCGAGAATATCGATGAGACGCTTGTGAGTACGCATCTCAAACTGATCACGGGAATCCTTATCCTTGTGTGGGGAGCGGATAACCGTGTAAAGGTTACGCTCGGTTGGCAGAGGGATAGGACCGGAAACACGCGCACCTGTCTTCTGTGCGGTGTCAACAATCAGCTTAGCGGACTGATCAATGACCTCGTGATCATAGCCCTTGAGGCGAATCCTAATCTTCTGGCTTGACACTTTGGGTACCTCCATACATGAGCTAGAGCTCGTGGTCGTTTACTAGGATGCAGAGCCGCCGTTTTTGGCGACAATCTCTTCGCGTACAGCGTTAGGAACGGGCTCGTAAGAATCGAACTGCATGGTGTAGCTCGCGCGGCCCTGGGTCTGGGAACGAAGGTCGGTTGCGTAACCGAACATCTCACCAAGAGGCACCTTAGCGCGGATGACCTTGGCGTCCATACGATCGTCCATACCCTCAATCTTGCCACGACGGGAAGAAAGGTTACCCATAACGTCGCCCATGTACTGCTCAGGTGTCTCAACCTCAACAGACTCAACTGGCTCGAGAAGGACAGGGTTGGACTTCTTGAGAGCATCCTTAATTGCCATAGAACCAGCAATCTTAAATGCTGCCTCAGAAGAGTCGACCTCGTGGTAAGAACCGTCAACAAGGGTGACCTTGATGTCTACTACTGGGTAACCAGCAATAACACCATTCTCAAGAGCCTCACGAATGCCCTTATCGATAGATGGGATGTACTCCTTAGGAATGACACCACCGACGATAGCGTTGACAAACTCGTAGCCCTTGCCCTCTTCCTGTGGCTCAAGGTCGATGACTGCGTGGCCATACTGACCCTTACCACCGGACTGACGGACAAACTTGCCCTCAGCATGGCTTACTGCCTTACCAGCAGTCTCGCGATAAGCAACCTGTGGCTTACCAACATTGCATTCAACCTTAAACTCACGACGGAGACGGTCAACAATAATCTCAAGGTGAAGCTCGCCCATACCAGCAATGATAGTCTGGCCGGTCTCGTGATCAGTGTGAACCTGGAAGGTTGGATCCTCTTCAGCAAGCTTAGCAAGACCGATGGACATCTTCTCCTGCTCAGCCTTGGTCTTAGGCTCAACAGCAACGTCGATAACAGGATCTGCGAAGCTGATGGACTCAAGGATGATTGGGTTCTTCTCGTCACAAAGGGTGTCACCAGTAGTGGTGTTCTTCAGACCAACGCATGCAACGATGTCGCCTGCGGAGCACTCTTCACGGTCAACACGGTCGTTTGCGTTCATCTCGAGGATGCGGCCAAAGCGCTCACGGTTGTCCTTGACGGAGTTGTAAACGTAAGAACCAGCCTCTGCCTGACCAGAGTAAACACGAATGTAGGTAAGCTTACCAACATAAGGGTCAGTCATAATCTTGAATGCAAGAGCGGAGAAAGGCTCCTTAATGTCTGCGTGACGAACTGCCTCGTCACCCTTAGGAGTGACACCATCAATCTCTGGAACGTCCAGTGGGCTTGGGAGGAAGTCGATGACTGCGTCCAAAAGCTCCTGAATACCCTTGTTCTTGTAAGCAGAGCCAACAAAGACAGGGTTAATCTGACCAGCAAGAACGCCAGCACGAAGAGCACCCTTAAGGGTCTCAACGTCAACCTCTTCACCCTCGAGAACAGCCATCATGAGCTCCTCAGAGAAGTCAGAAGCTGCCTCAAGAAGCTCTTCACGCTTCTCTGCTGCAATCTCTGCAAACTCTGCTGGAATCTCATCAAGAGGCTCAGGGTAAATCATGCCCTTAGCATCCTCTTTAAAGTCCCATGCAGTGTTGGTGACAAGGTCGATAAGACCCCAGAAGTTGGACTCAGCACCCATTGGGACCTGAGCTGCAACTGCGTTTGCGCCAAGGCGATCACGCATGGTCTGGATTGCACGGAAGAAGTCTGCGCCTACGCGGTCAAACTTGTTGATGAATGCAATACGAGGTACGCCGTACTTGGTTGCCTGACGCCAAACGGTCTCGGACTGTGGCTGAACGCCTGCAACTGCGTCGAAGACTGCAACTGCGCCGTCCAGAACACGAAGAGAACGCTCAACCTCAGCGGTAAAGTCAACGTGGCCTGGGGTGTCGATAATCTGGATGACATGGTCTTTCCAGAAGCAAGTGGTAGCTGCGGAAGTAATGGTTACGCCGCGCTCCTGCTCCTGAACCATCCAGTCCATGGTTGCTGCACCGTCGTGGACCTCACCAATCTTGTGGGTCTTACCGGTGTAGTAAAGAATACGCTCCGTAGTGGTGGTCTTACCAGCATCGATGTGAGCCATGATGCCGATGTTGCGGAGGTCTTTAAGATTGTACTTAGTCTTAGCCATTTGTTTGCTACTCCTGAATTCCGACTAGAAGCGGTAGTGGGAGAAGGCGCGGTTGGCCTCAGCCATCTTGTACAGGTCCTCGCGGCGCTTGACGGATGCACCTACGCCGTTAGTTGCGTCGATGATCTCGTTTGCAAGACGCTCTGCCATGGTCTTCTCTTTACGGCTACGGCTGAAAGTGACCATCCAGCGGATAGCAAGAGTAGTTGCACGACGGGAGTTAACCTCCATTGGGACCTGGTAAGTAGCGCCACCAACACGCTTAGGCTTAACCTCAAGTGTTGGGCGAATGTTATCCATAGCCTTCTTGAAGACAGTGAGGGCATCCTCGCCAGTCTTCTCTGCGACGATGTCAAATGCACCGTAGACAATGCGCTCTGCGGTTGCTTTCTTGCCATCGAGAAGGACCTTGTTAATGAGCTGGGTTACCAGACGATTGTTGTAGACGGCGTCAGGCATAACCTCACGACGTACTGCTGCTGCGCGACGCGGCATATTAATCTCCTAAGAACTAGTTCGAGTAGTGGACGTGATTACTTAGCACGCTTAGTGCCGTAACGGGAACGGCCCTGAGCACGATTCTGAACTGCTGCGCAGTCGAATGCACCGCGAACAACCTTGTAACGAACACCAGGAAGGTCACGGACACGGCCGCCACGAACCAGAACAATGGAGTGCTCCTGGAGGTTGTGGCCCTCACCAGGAATGTAAGCGGTTACCTCAATGCCATTAACAAGACGAACACGAGCAACCTTACGGAGTGCTGAGTTAGGCTTCTTTGGCGTAGTGGTGAAAACGCGGGTGCAAACACCACGCTTCTGTGGGTTGTGCTGAAGAGCGGCGTTCTTGGACTTTGACTTGACGCTCACGCGGCCCTTACGTACGAGCTGGTTAATAGTAGGCAAGATCTTCTCCTTCTTATACCTATCTACCTGCAGTTTTACATATTCGAAAGGCGACACAGCACTGTCCCCTTGGAATTACGCAGGGAAGTACTTTACGCTGATGAAAGCCACATGTCAACAAGCCACTGTGCCGGGCGTATCTATACTTCATAGAAATTACA
>CALHVU010000016.1 GCA_938036925.1 uncultured Atopobium sp. | reverse complement strand
TGGGCGGCTGGATGATTGCTCAGGGTCAGATGCAAGCCATTGACCTGGCTACGTACGCGCTCTACATCTCGCTGTTTACCACGCCAATCATGAACATTCTGAACTTTACCGAGACATTCCAGAAGGGCCTTGCGGGTTTCAAGCGTTTCTCGGAGATTCTTGAAACTCAGCCTGACATTCAAGACGCACCCGGCGCCCACGATATTCAGATTACCGCCGGTGATATCGTCTACCAGGATGTTCATTTTGCTTACAACAATGCTGAAGAGGTTATTGATGGCTTGAACCTTCATATTGAGAGCGGAAAAACTGTTGCACTGGTTGGACCTTCTGGTGGAGGTAAGTCCACTACCTGCGCTTTATTGCCACGATTCTACGATGTGACAAGCGGCAGCATCACCATTGATGGGCAGGATATTCGCTCTGTTACGCAGCACAGTTTGCGCTCGGCAATTGGCATGGTCCAGCAAGACGTGTACCTCTTTGACGGTACTATCGCAGAGAACATTGCATACGGCTGCCCTGAAGCTTCTGCAGAAGACATTGCGCTGGCAGCAAAGCGAGCAAATATCGCCGAGTTCATTGAATCGCTGCCAGATGGATATGACACGCAGGTAGGACAGCGTGGAACCAGACTTTCCGGTGGACAGAAGCAGCGCATTTCCATTGCGCGTGTGTTCCTGAAGAACCCGCCGCTACTCATTTTGGATGAGGCTACTTCCGCTCTGGATAACGAGTCCGAGCGCGCGGTCCAGGAGTCCCTTTCCGAGCTGGCAAAGAACAGAACTACGCTGGTCATTGCCCATCGACTCTCGACTATTATGGGTGCTGATGAAATTATCACTATCAATTACGGTCGTGCAGTTGAGCGTGGAACCCATGATGAACTGCTAGAAAAAGGCGGAATCTACGCTCATTACTATCAAATGCAGTTTGGTGGTGCACCAAACATCGCAAGGCGGTAAAATAGAGCCTTAAGTGCTTTGCGAACAGCGGCTGCGACAGCAAGCGCTCTTCTCGCGATGTGCTTAACTGCAGGTTTGCGGTTTGCAACTTGCGGTCTGCGACTTGCAGCTTGTAAACCGATGAGTTGTACTTAAGATCAAAAATCAACGCATTGCACACTTTGAAAATGTGTTTATGCAGGTTGAATGAGAGAGCTACATGGCTAAAGATGATGCAGAACGTTCACGCTTCGCGCGCCGCCAGAAGGGCGCGCTTGATGCTGACGCAGCTGAAGAGTTGTTTACCAAGGTAGACGAGACGGGTCATCCTAACGAGGAACGCGCAGCTCTAGAGCGTGCTCGCAGGCAGGGTGGAGCTGTCGCAGTGGACGTTGATCCACTTTCGGGATCTGATCCTTCGGGCTCAAATATCGAGAAAGTCATTACAAAGACGGCAGTCCTTTTTGTTTTGATTTTCCTGGTAATTGTTGTTCTGATGCAGGTCTCTTGTGGTGTTATTCGTCGAGCTAACACAGCAAATCTAACTGAATCAGTTACGGTGCGATCTGTTGCATCTGCATTGCGTGGCGGTGTTGAGTGGGGTAATGGATTTACGCAGTTCCCCGAGGATTTCTCGGTTCAGGAAGCTGACGAGAACACTGGTCGCGTTGAGGTAACAGTTACCGATACGACCTCAAAAGACGTGCTTGAATGCTATGCGGGATCCAGTGTTCAGGCTCAGGCGTTTGCAATTAACGCGCTGCTCAACCCACGAATCAATACCGTTGTCTATCACGTCAGTGTTCACAGGAATGATCAGGGCGAGCTTCAGAAATCTCAGCTCTTTGGATTCCTTAAACCTGGCGGAGATGCAACACCTATCTTTACCTTTACGTTCTCAAAGACGCAATCTTCTGATGGAGTAAATATCACCATGGTCATTACTGGTGCAAACGACACCATTCAAAAAGAGCTACGAGACCAGATTGCCACGTCATTTACGCCAGTCCGCGTGCTTGGCGGTATTGTTGGCGGAGATTCTTCAACAAAGAAGAACACCACAACTGGAACAACAGGAACCACTGGTACCACTAACAGCACAGGTACAAGCGACAGTTCTTCAGGCACTAAGTAGTCTACGGACCTGCAAGCAAAAGAGAAAAGAGCCGCTGAAGTCAGCTGCTCTTTTGCTTGTGCTGCTGGAAGTGACTTATCGGGGGTCGGCATACCTCAAAAGGTGGCGCGGCGAATGATTTGCACGTTAATTTGACTGAAAGTCATGGAATCGGTGTTTCCAAGCCGATTTTGGCCCCAAAAAGGTAAAAAAGCCGTTTAGTTGGGGGTTTTAATCTTTATGCATGACAATTTTGAGCGATTTTGATTTAGCAATGTGTCGCTTGATTAACGCCAACTGGGCTTTTAGTAATATCAAATATGTAATCAATTTCTTCGATTTCCAACTAAACGGATTTTTTACCTTTTTCGCCCTATTTTGAAGCTCAATTTTTGTTTGATAAAAAATGAAACGAATAAAGGACTAGGAAAATGCATTTTCATGCATAACGAAGATTGCTTGCGAAGAATAGGCGCCCACTCTACGCGAGTGAGCGCCTACGACAAAGAAAAAGAATGCTTTTTGCAACGCAAAGGTCTGTGCGAGCAGTTTATTTTGTAGAAGCGTCTTACTCCTGCAGAAGCTGGGCAATTAGGCCAAGCTTTGTCTCAAACGAAACGCCACGAAGCTCAAAGTTTGGCTGCTCACGAGTAATTTCCATGGACTCGCAGACAAACTCACCAGCAAACTCAACTGCGTCAGCGATTTCTTGACCGCACATAACTGCAGCTAAAAGCGCAGAAGCAAACAGATCGCCAGTTCCGTGCAGCATGTAGGGGAGAAGCTCGGAAACAATCTCACCGCGCTCGGACTCGGTAGCAACAAAGTTGCGAATAAGGCCATCACCGCGAACAATGCCCTTAAGAACAACGCACTTGGCGCCCATCGCAAGCAGTGCATCAAGCAGCTCATCTACCTGCTCATCAGTCAAATCCTGACCAGCGTATGGAATACCCGTCAGAATTGAAGCCTCAGTAAGATTTGGTGTCAAAATATCTGCGCCGTTTACCAGGGACTTCATTGCGTCACAAAGCTCTTGCGTATAGGTTGGATACATCTTGCCGCCATCGCCCATAACTGGGTCAACAACGCGGAGTGCCTTTGGATGCTCCTGGTACAAGCGCTGAATGCTTGCAACCTGCTCTGCTGCACCAAGGAAGCCAGAATAAATGACGTCCAGGTCAATACCCTCTTCCTGCCATGCATTCAGGTAATCCTCGAGCATGTTGGTGGTGTCGTGCATGTAGAACGTAGGGAACTTGGTGTGTGCCGAGAAAAGCGACGTAGGTACTGGACAAACGTCACATCCCGCTGCTGACAGAACCGGAATAGCTACGCCAAGCGAGCATTTTCCGTATCCGCAGAGGTCATGCACTGCGGCAATGCGAGGGATGTACGAGCTTTCTCGCTGGTACAGAACAGAGTTGGTTTCATTCATTACAGTTTCCTTTCACGTGGACTGATGGACCAACGTTCTAGAAAATCATACTCTATACTGTGAGATGGATATTTGACGTATCCGCCTATTTTATGAGACGTAACAAAGGAGCAGAGATGGCAGATCAGCCTGTTGTCGGCATTATCATGGGATCAAAGAGCGACCTTGCAACTATGGAGGGATGTACCGCTGAACTTGAGCGCCTTGGCGTTCCATATGAGCTGGTCATTGCATCCGCACACCGCACTCCAGATAAGGTTCACCAGTGGGCCGAGACCGCCGCTGACCGTGGCCTCAAGGTAATCATTGCAGCTGCAGGAAAGGCCGCTCACCTGGGCGGAGTTGTTGCTGCATTTACTCCACTGCCTGTCGTTGGCGTTCCAATGAAGACCTCTGACCTCGGCGGCATGGACTCCCTGCTTTCCATGGTTCAGATGCCATCCGGCGTGCCAGTTGCTTGCGTTGCCATCAACGGCGCTAAAAACGCAGCTATTTACGCTACTCAGATTCTTGGCGCATCCCTTCCAGAGTATCGCGAGAAGATCGTCCAGCTTAAAGCTGAAATGGCTGACGCATAAGCTAGCTCGTACCCGCATGCACGTAGTCCGCAAATAGAACTCGCATGCATGCGTACCTGCATCCGCAATCGCACACGAGACCCGCGCTTCAGGAGATCTGAGGCGCGGGTTTTGCGTATCGCAAAATGTGATTATGCGATGACTTCATAAGATGCACAGAGATTTTTGTTTCGTGCATAGCTAAACTTTTAAGGGGTATGACAAAGGTATGACAAAGAGTACCTTCAGAAGGGGAGTGCATGGAATCAAAAAACGGCAAGCATTTTGCTTCATTCGCCGCTGACGATCAGACGGCTGGAAATACTCACACCTCAAAAACATCTGTCGAGATGGTTTCTATGAAAAATTCTGTGTCCTCAAAAAAAGAGGGCAACAAAAAAACCTCTCCTAAAAAGTCTGGCGAGAAACCCACTAAGAAGAAAGGTTTTGCTTATATTCTTTCCACGCTCTTGCTGGTAGTTGGCATTGGCCTCTTGGTTGTTGCCGGCGTTATGTTTGGTAAGACCCAGCTTGAATACCACGAGCAAGACGTCATCAACGAAGAACTCGCTACATACGCAACAGTTTCCGAGAAAAAAGACGAGGCCCCAGTTATTGACTGGGCCGGACTTCAGGCAGTAAACAACCAGGTTGTCGGCTGGATTCAGATTCCAGATACGCAGGTCAACTACCCTGTATATCAGACTACAGATAACGATCACTACCTGCATACAAACGCAAAGGGTGAGTGGTCAATCGGTGGCCAGATTTTCATGGACTACCAGAACAATCCAAATGGCCTTACTGACCAGCAGACTATTCTCTATGGCCACCATATGAGAAACGGCTCCATGTTCCAGTACATTGGAGCAATGAATGACCAATCTACCTTCGATAAGGTTGAGACTATCTGGTACGTCACACCTACTCAGACATATGAGCTTGAGCCAGTATTTACCTATCACACCGACGAAGACGACGAGGAAGTCAGGCAGTTTAACTTTGGCTCTGTTGATGAGTTCAGGTCTTACTTGAAGGATAGGCTTTCTAGGGCAGTAAGCTCGCGTTCTGATGCTGCCGAGGTTATTTCTCGCGCTGATCACGTTCTTACACTCTTTACCTGCAATTACACTGACCAGTATGGTCGTACCATGCTCATTTGTGTTCCAAAGACTGAAGCACAGCCAAAGGCTCAGTAGTCGGCATGCTGGCGGTTCAGAGGGAATATTGGATACAGCAAGAAGCCTCCAGTCAGGGCAGTAAAATGTCACTTTCTTAAAAAATTGTTACACGCTCCGAACATATTTGTTCGGAGCGCTTTTTCTTGCAAATTTCCAGGTACACTGTATGTATTGTTGCCAGACGTGAGAGGCGTTTGATCAAGGGTGGCTCAAGCTGAGGCATCCGGAGGGGATCCAATGGAACTTCACGAGGAATGTGGCGTCTTTGGAGTATGGGCGCCTGACCGTGACGTTGCTCGACTCACTTATTTTGCGCTGCACGCGCTGCAGCATCGCGGGCAAGATTCCGCAGGTATAGCTGTCGGCGACGGCCATACCGTGCTTATCAGAAAAGACACGGGCCTCGTAACCGAAGTTTTCAACAACGACGATCTCAATGCAATGCCAGGTAAAGTGGCTATCGGCCACTGCCGCTACGGCACTGCAGGAGCCAAGGGCTGGGAGTCCGCTCAGCCTCACATGTCGTCCATTGACGAGACCCTCATCGCCCTGGCGCACAACGGTACTCTCGTCAACTTTGACTCCTTGCGGGAAGAACTGTCTTCTCGCCAGATTTCCTTTAGATCCAACACAGATTCCGAGGTAGCAGCCCAGCTCATTGGCTACTTTACGCGTCGTACACACCGTCTGCGTACCGGTATTGCCGCAACTATGAACCTCATCGAGGGCGGTTACGCCATGGTACTCATCCGTGAGAACGCGCTCTATGCGTTTAGGGATCCAAACGGCATTCGTCCGCTGGTACTTGGCCATATTGGCGAGGAAGGCGAGAATAACTGGGTAGTTGCATCTGAGACGTGCGCGCTGGATATTGTGGGCGCTACGTATGTGCGCGAGGTGGCTCCTGGCGAGATTATCCGTATTTCCGACAGCGGCCTATCTTCTGAGATGGGACTGTCTCCTCGTCAGCAGGCAGATTGCATCTTTGAGCAGGTGTATTTCTCGCGCCCTGACTCTATCATTAGCGGTCGCTCGGTGTATTCTGTCCGTCACCAGATGGGCCGTCAGCTGGCAAAAGAGACGCCAGCAGACGTTGACCTGGTAATTGGCGTGCCTGATTCTGGCGTTCCTGCAGCTGAGGGCTTTGCGCAAGAGCTGGACGTACCTTTTGGTACCGGTCTCATCAAGAATCGCTACGTTGCAAGAACGTTCATTCAGCCTACACAACAGCTTCGTGAGCTGGGTGTTCGTCTGAAGCTCAACGCACTTTCGGACGTTGTTGCAGATAAACGCATTGTGATGGTGGACGATTCTGTTGTTCGCGGTACTACTTCAAAGCAGATTGTTCAGCTGCTCAGAGACGCGGGAGCTACAGAAGTGCACGTCAGAAGTGCTTCTCCTAAGGTAGCGTGGCCCTGCTTCTACGGCATTGATACCGCTGATCAGCACCAGCTCGTTGCAGCAAAAATGAGTACTGAAGAAATTTGCGAGTATATCGGCGCGGATTCTTTGGGTTTCTTGAGCCTCGAGGGCCTGCTTGCTTGCGTGCCATCAAGAGGTTATTGCGAGTCTTGTTTTAGCGGGAAGTATCCCGTGGAAATTCCCGAGGACTTCCACCAGAGGTTTTTGCCAGAGAACAAGCCTGATAACTTGCACCCGTCGTATGCACTAAAGTTTGACCAGGTAGAACAGCAGTTAATTGATCAGGGCCTCATGCCCTCAGAGCAGTAAGGGGAGAAACAATGACTACTTCCGCTGATCCAGCCAAGCAGATTACCTACGCCGACGCAGGCGTTGACGTTGATGAGGGCGCTCGCGCTGTCGACGCCATCAAAGCTGCTGTTGCTACAACTACTCGCCCTGAGGTCATAGGTGGGCTGGGCGGCTTTGGCTCTTGCTTCTCGGCTGCAGCTCTGAAGGACATGGAAGAGCCCGTGCTGGTCAGCGGCACCGACGGCGTTGGCACCAAGCTTGCCATTGCTCAGCTGCTCAACCGCCACAACACGGCGGGCGAGGACCTAGTTGCAATGTGCGTTGATGACATTGTCCCTATGGGCGCTGAGCCTCTGTTTTTCTTGGATTACGTGGCCGTGGGTAAGCTTAAAGCTGAGGCTGTTGCTGAGGTTGTCGGCGGTATTGCAGAGGGTTGCCGCAAGAGCGGTTGTGCTCTGGTTGGCGGCGAGATGGCCGAGCATCCAGGCGTTATGAACCCAGACGACTACGATCTGGCTGGCTTTGTCGTAGGCGTTGTGGACAAACCAAAGATCTTAGGTCCCGAGAAGGTCAGTGAGGGTGATATCATCCTGGGACTTCCTTCCTCTGGCATCCATTCCAACGGATATTCGCTGGTACGTAAGGTGGCAATTGAGGGTAAGACCGTTGAGGAACTCAACCAGCCGCTGGAGGAGCTTGACGGAGAGTCCCTTGCAGATGCCGTTTTGCGTCCAACTACCATCTATGCTGGTGGACTGCTTGCCGCACTCCGCGCAGGAGCTCCTATCAAGGCTATGGCACATATCACTGGTGGTGGAATCACCGAGAACCTTAACCGTGCACTGCCAGCTCACCTTGACGCAGAGGTTGATCGTGGTGGAGAGGCAGGTCCTGCATGGGATATTCCACCAGTTATTTCATACGTTTCTAACGCTGCAAATCTGTCTCTTGATGAGCAGTATCGCACCTTCAATATGGGCGTTGGTATGGCACTTATCGTAGACATGGACGACGTTGACGATGTAGCAGAAGCCCTCTCTGACCAGGGATTTGAGCCATTTGTCATGGGTCAGATTATCCCAGGCACCGGAAAGGTGGTCTACAACGATGCCAATTAAGCTTGGCGTTCTTCTTTCCGGTTCAGGTACCAACCTGCAGGCTATTATTGACGCCATTGATGCTGGCAAGCTAGACGCAACCATTGAACTGGTTGTTTCTTCTCGCCCTGATGCATATGGTTTGAAGAGGGCAGAGGCAGCCGGTTTGCAAACCCTGACGCTCTCAAAAGAGACGTACGAGGACCCATTTGTTGCGGATATGGTTATTGCCACTGAGCTCAAGCGCTATAACGTTGATTACGTTGTTATGGCTGGCTACATGCGTAAAGTCGGCGTTCCTATTCTGAACACCTTCCTTAATCGTGTGCTCAATTTGCACCCAGCGTTGCTGCCAAGCTTCCGTGGTGCACATGCTATTCAGGATGCGTATGAGTACGGCGTCAAGGTGACGGGCGTTACCGTTCACCTGGCAAACGCTGATTACGACCGCGGCCCCATTATTGCTCAGCGACCCGTTGTGGTTGAAGAGGGCTGGACCGTTGACCAGCTTGAAGAGGCGATTCATCAGGTAGAGCATCAGCTGTATCCTGAGGTGTTGCAGCTTTTTGCTCAGGATAGAGTCCACGTTGAGGGTCAAAAGGTTCGTATAGAGTTAGGCGAGTAAATGGCGAGAAGCCCTCTGAATAGTGATGGAACAACCGAGCGTTACTATTTTGCTGCAAGTAAAAGGGCAAATATTGTTTGCGTATAAACAAATGAGGAAGCAAGCCAAATAAGCGGAACAATCAAGTCTCTAATGGTAATAAAACGATCTGATTTAGAGTGTTTTGCTATTTGCGTAAAGATTGCGCACGCAACAGCAATAGCAATAATTCCAACTATATAAGGAATAAGAAATTGCTGTTTAACTATAGTTTTAGTGGTAAGAAGCATTATGTTTACAAAGAAGACCATAGCTATAAAAAGGTAATAAAGTGCGAGCACTCCACCGCGGAAGAGGTCAAAATTTGTGCGCTTAAAGATTTTGCTCAAGCTTTGCTTTGCAAGAAGGACATATGCCGCTATGAGATACAGGACGGCCAGGGGAATATAGACAACTTTAAAGAAACCTATAAGTGCCACATGAACCGTCCCTATCGTTGAGTCTTAGTAAACTGATGGACCTGGTTGGGTGCCAGATTATATCAGCGCTGTAATTGCGGTAACAAGTCCAAAGAGAATACCAGGGGCGTTAGCAATCATAATGGGAACATCGCGTTCTTTCTTGAAAGCACCGTAAATAACCCAAACAGTGCAGTTAATCATGGCAACTAGTGGTTGGATGAAGCTACCTTTATTGCCAGCAAGATTATTAGTAATCTGTGGGATATAAGAAACATACATCATGACTGAGAGAATGCTGCCAAATTGACCTAGCTTGTTGAAGAAGTTCTCGTCAAAAGAAAGCGCGTGCTTTTCTGTCATGTAAAGTAACCTCCAATGTCTAACAAACACATTGCTGATACTTACCCAATTACTAAACAAGATATTCGTCAGTTCGTTGCAGAATAACTCGCATCAATCCATCGACACAGCTCATCAAAGTCAACAGAGCCATCTAAAAGTACAGAGATCCAATGTTCTTTATTCATGTGGTATGCAGGCAGATAGCCATCCTGGTGCAGAAGCATTTCTAGAAGAAAGGGATCATCTATTTTCACATTAACAAGATCAAAGCGGCCGGGTTCTTTTAATCCTAGCTTTTGACCGGACACATCGGCAACAAGTGCAAACCACTTGTTATTGTGAGGGTGCCGTAAAACCGCATAGGTTGGAGCTGTCGAGAAGGGATAGTCGGGGTTTATACCGTACTGATTTGCAACGTATTCAAACAGCTTTTCTCGCATAATCTGGCCTCCCTCGTCCACATCTTATTATGATCGGCAGCTTCTCTATGGAGAAGTTGAAATTGTCATTATCTCCAGCATACGCGCCTTAAACAGCTATACTGAATGTGTCTGTATATGTACTAAAAAGTCCAAGTGAAGGGCGCCATATGAGCCGAGTTTCTCGTAGAGAAGATGAGTTCTACAGCATGTTCTCTGAGTTTTCAGCGTTGATTGTTTCTACGGCAAAACTCTTTGTTTCTTACATTGAATCATTCCCAAGCTCTGAAGATTATGAAGTTCAGATTAAGAACTACGAGACACTCTGCGATGACCAGGTAGGAAAAATTATTTCCACCCTCAACACATCCTTTATCACGCCATTTGATCGCGAGGACATTTCACGTCTTGCCCTGCTTATGGATGAGATTGCAGATGGTATTGAGAGCGTCTCTGCACATCTTAGTATGTACGACATCAAAGAAATGCGTCCAGAGGCAGTTCAGGTGGCACATCTGATTCTGTTTGCATCAGAGGAGTTGCAGAAGGCTTTTGATCGTCTCCCTGACTACCACAAGGATGACTCGGTTATTCAACATACACGCTCTGCAAATGAGTATGAGGACCAGGGTGATGTTGTTTATCGTAACGCCCTGAGTTCTATTTTCAGAAACGTTGATGATCCGATTGAGGTTCTTAAGTGGAAGAGCCTTTTGGATAGACTTGAGTCTACTCTTGACGCTTGCAAGCATGTTGCAAACGCCGTTCAGAATGTCATTGTGAAAAATGGCTAGCATCTTGCTTATTGCGGTACTTATTTCCGCACTGGTATTTGAGTTCATTAACGGCTTCCATGACACCGCAAATGCTATTGCTACCACGGTGTATACCAAGGCTTTGCCTCTACGCACAGCAATTATCATGTCGGCTATCATGAACTTTATCGGCGCGCTTATGAGCGAGAAAGTTGCTATGACCATTGCGTCTGGTCTGGTTGATATTCAGCTACAGCTTTACGTTATTTTTGCTGCACTGATGGGCGCCATTATTTGGGACCTCTTTACCTGGTGGTTCTCAATCCCAAGTTCGTCTTCGCATGCGCTCATCGGCAGCCTTATTGGTGCAACCATTGTTTTTACCGGCAGCACAGGTCATATTCTTTGGGCGGGTGTCCTAGAGAAAGTTGTTATTCCTCTGTTTACTTCGCCTCTTATTGGTATGGCCCTGGGCTACTTTATTATGAAGCTGGTATTTGAGATCTTTGCTGATTGGCCACCTAAAAAGGCAAACGGTCTCTTCCACCGTCTTCAGGTGCTCTCAGCTGCGTTTATGGCATACAGCCACGGCAATAATGACGCTCAGAAGACTATGGGAATCATCACGCTGGCTCTGGTAACCGCAGGTCTTCACGATCCTTCCGTGGGTATCCCTCTGTGGGTTAAGCTGCTCTGCGCAACTACCATGGCACTGGGCACCTCCATTGGCGGCGGCCGCATCATGCGCACCGTTGGCGATGGTGTTACTAAGCTCACGCCAGTTATTGGCTTTGTCGCCGAAACAAGTTCTACCGTTGCAATTGAGATCATGACTGCACTTGGAGCACCAGTTTCCACTACACAGGTCATCACCACATCCATCATGGGCGCAGGATCTGCTCGTCGTCGCAGCTCCGTGCGCTGGGGCGTTGCGCGCAAGATTATTGCCGCTTGGTTTGTGACGCTGCCAGCCACTATGGCACTCGGTGGACTTATTGCCTTCCTGACCAGCTTTGTTCTGGCATAACCTATGCTCAACGTTGTACTGGTAGAGCCCGAAATTCCCGCAAATACGGGAAACATTGGTCGCACCTGCGTAGTGAGCGGGACTCACTTGCACTTGGTGGGCCCGTTGGGTTTCTCGCTTGATGACAAAAGCCTCAAACGAGCAGGCATGGCCTACTGGCAAAGCCTTACCGTTTCTGTCTACGAAAACTGGGATCAATTTCTGGAGAAGAACGGTCTTGCCCAAGCATCTGGTGCACCTGCTGGGGACGCTGCACACGACGCTGTCTCCGCTGCAGGCACCGCTGTCAACGGCACTCTTACGGCCAGTAGATCTCCGCTGCACTTCCTGACTAAGAAAGCTAAGAAGACCTACACTCAGGCAACGTATCGTGATGGCGATTACCTTATCTTTGGTAAGGAAAGCCTGGGATTATCCGAGGAGCTTCTGGCACAGCATGCTGACGAGTGCGAGAGAATCCCAATGCTGCAAGATTCTGCCAGCCTGGTCAATCGCGAGGACTGGAGCCAAAAGCACGATGCGCTTGATGGCGATGACCAGTATGCTCACCCAGCGCTTTTGCAGCAGGATATCTGCGGAAACTTTATCGATCCTAACGAGTTCTCGGTCAGTGCGCTAAACGTTTCAAATGCTGCCGCCATTGTGCTGTATGAGGCGCTGCGACAGATTGGCTTTCCGGGAATGGATGTCT
>CALHVU010000015.1 GCA_938036925.1 uncultured Atopobium sp. | reverse complement strand
GCCATCATTCCAGAAAGACTCTGCAACGCTCAGAAGAGCGACAGTACCCATAACGTTAGTGTCAGCAAAGGCACCCGGATCTTCAATAGAACGGTCTACGTGACTCTCTGCTGCAAAGTTGATAACATAATCGGGATGATGAGTCTCAAACAGCTGCGTCAGAGCCTCTTTATCCCTAATGTCTACGTGAGCAAAGGTGTAACGAGGGTCTTGATCATATTCCGAAAGGTTCTCAAGATTGCCAGCATAGGTCAGGGCGTCCACGTTCAAAATATGAATGTCCTGAATTCTTCTAAGCATGTAGTGGATGAAGTTTGAACCAATAAATCCAGCTCCACCAGTTACTAAATAGGTCTTCACACTAACCTCTTTCTACCTTCGAAAGATATGTCGCAAGAGCCTCTTGCCAAGGCCTCATACAATTTCCAATGGTACTCTCAAGATGTCCATTTACCAAAGATGAATACGCGGGGCGAGAAGCGCTTTCTGGGTGCATCTCTTTCCACTGAGCAGAGGTTACCCTGGTAACCTTACAGTCGAGATTACTACCAGCCATAATAGCCTCTGCAAAATCAGCCCACGAACACGTTCCCTCGTTGGTTGCGTGGTAGATGCCATAGTTCTCAGTAGCAGCAATGCACAAAATTGTGTGTGCCAAATCATTTGTGCTGGTAGGATTACCTACTTGATCATCAACAACACTAATCTCTGGATACTTTGCACCAAGGACGCGCATGGTTGCCACAAAATTTTTGCCAACATAACCGTAAAGCCACGCCGTTCTAACCACAAACGTTTGAGCATTTGCGGCCAGCGCAAGTCCCTCTCCTGCTAATTTGGATCGACCGTACGCAGAAACAGGACAAGGAGCATCTTGT
The DNA here is from genome assembly GCA_938036925.1 of uncultured Atopobium sp. GTDB lineage: Bacteria > Actinomycetota > Coriobacteriia > Coriobacteriales > Atopobiaceae > Lancefieldella. The sequence goes on along the minus strand of CALHVU010000015.1, from coordinate 3,896 downwards.
TCCGTGCGAGGAGAGCTTTCCTTACCACTAAAGACGTAATCAGTAGAAACCTGAACAAGCTTTGTCTGCGTAGCACTGCAAGCTCGTGCAAGATTCATAGGGCCAAGCGCATTTACCGCAAAGGCCATCTCAAAATTGCTTTCGCAGCCGTCTACATTTGTTGCGGCCGCACAGTTAATAACAAGGTCATAACGATCATGCTGGTCAAACCATGTATTTACCGCTTCTGAACTAGTAATATCAAGCTCGTCTGCATCGGTATAGTCAACATCTGGATCAACAAACAACTTTGGAATAGGACCAATTTCAGAGATACCAGTCTCAAAAAGACGCTTGAGTTCATTGCCCAACTGACCATGAGAGCCAGTAATAAGAATACGCATGTTATTCCCCTTTTTCAGAAGGAAGAATACGTCCCTCTGCAACGCTCTTGAGGTGCTCACCATACGTTGATTTACCGTAGCGTTCTGCACACTCGATGAGTTTAGAGCTGTCAATCCAACCGTTCTCAAAAGCAATTTCTTCTGGAACACTTACAGGCAGACCTTGCGCAGTCTCAACAGTACGAACAAAGGTAGATGCCTCAAAAAGAGACTCCATAGTTCCTGTATCCAGCCACGCAAAGCCACGACCAAGAGTAACAACATCAAGCGTGCCATCGTCAAGATAGAGTCGATTAAGGTCAGTAATCTCGTACTCACCACGAGCGCTTGGCTGAACCTGCTTTACCAGCTCAGTAACACGTTGATCGTAGAAATAAAGTCCGGTTACTGCGTAGTTAGATTTTGGATGAGCTGGCTTCTCCTCAATTGAAATAGCGTTGTAGTTCTTATCAAACTCAACAACGCCAAAACGCTCTGGATCATCAACGTGATAGCCAAAAACTGTGGCACGACCAGCAGTTTGTGCCTGTTGAGCAGCTTTTCTCACAAGTCCTGAAAGGCCATTTCCAAAGAAGATGTTGTCTCCAAGAATCAAAGCTGCAGCGTCATCACCAATAAACTCTTTACCAATAACAAATGCCTGAGCCAATCCATCTGGAGAAGGTTGTTCGGCATAGCTGATAGAGATGCCAAAATCAGAACCGTCACCCAAGAGTTTCTCGAAATTTGGCAGATCACGTGGCGTGGAGATAACCAAGATATCTCTAATACCTGCAAGCATAAGCGTAGACAGAGGATAGTAAATCATTGGCTTGTCATAAACAGGTAAAAGCTGTTTAGATGTAACGGTTGTCAGCGGATAAAGCCTGGTACCGCTACCTCCTGCAAGAATAATGCCTTTCAAAATTACTCCCCATCAATCGCTGTGATTCTATAAAGTTTATACGGTCCTTCTTCAAGTACCAACTCAAATCCTGGAGCACCATTATCAATATTGAGACCAGACCATACTCCTTCTTCTTTAGGCATAGTTGGGTACTGATCATCTGGATACATATTCAAACGAATAAAATACTGCGCGCCAACAGAACGAACGGCATCTTGAACCGATTTTTCATAAAACACGCGATTTAGCTTTTCTCTAATCAGCCTGCTTTCAGGTGACTCATTATCATTGTATTTAAACTTGTAGTACACGTTTAAACCATCTATCGCATAAGCAAGAGATGATCCATCAAATGGATTATTGAGTACAACTGAGTCCCCAACAATTTCTTTTACTCTTTGAACAAACGCCTGTTCAGAAGCGGAATAAGTCTTCCAGTCTTGTGGAATATATGACTCGCTCATCCAATGTAGACTCATCTGAAAACGACTTGGCTCATGTGTCTGAAACTGCAAAGGATCAACTGGGGTCCACAGTGCATATACGACAGGAATAGAAAGTAAAACTGCAAACGCACTCTTAAGAAGAGAAATTCGACTACGCGACAAACGTGGCTTATCGCTTGTAGCGGACTGAGCAGGTCTTACTGCATGTTTTACTTTTTGAAGTACAACTAAAACAGCAGAAACAATATCAATACCACCTTGTAAAACTAATGGCGTAGAGGTGATACACATGATGGCAGCAATACGCTCTGGGTCTGTGTACCAAAAGCCAATAAGAAAACGCTTTACATCTACGTTACCCATAAGTCCCACAACAAAGAAAATAGAAACAAAGAGCAGGCTGCAAGCATACCAACAAGATTTTTTAACGAGAAGAGCGTGGATAAAGCCAACCCAGAAAAGCACCGTACAAACTGCTTCTGGGACATTCATGATGAACGACTGAGTGGCAATATGCATAATTGAGTCAAGTGGGTTTATATCCCAACCCCAAAGAAAATGCACAACAGATTTCATAAAGCTGCTATTCAAAACAATGGTCCACATACCAATACAAAGGACAATACAGAGCGTCTCAAAGGCAACTAAGATAGCAACTTTATTCTTTTTATCTGCGTATTTATTGGTCACCATGCGTGGGATAAATGAAACTAACACGTAAGGGAACACCATAATTGCCCAGAAAAATGCACCATTTGGATGGCAAAAAACAATTCCCAAAAGTACCGAAATGAGCATGAAGATATCTGAAGCCTTCTGGGGTTTCTCGCCATGTTTATGAGAAGACGATTGCGCAATCGAATCAAGGAGTTGCACAAACAAATACACTGCTATAGGAACACAGCAGAAGGAAAGCATATTTGGAAACGGGCCATGTACTGTGAGCATGCGGACAGGAAATGCCATATTGGCAAATGCTGCAAAGGGTGCAAGTACTGCCGCTTGAATTTTCTTTCCAAAAATCTTTGAAACAAGCGCAAAAAGTCCTAATGGGTACACTAAGCCGGTCCACACCACATTAACGGCATTTTCTGCCATTCCAATTGAGCAGTGGGTAAGTAATGTAACTACTGAGGCAAAGCTGTGAAATGCCAAAGGATAATACCAAGAGCCCGAGAAAGGCTGTGGTGTAGAAAGTGGCAAACCATCAAAAACAGATGCTCTAAAAGTCGAAAAAACACCTGTTTGAATAATTCTGTTGATGTAAGAGATATGAGTGTAGTTGTCGTCATATTGCAAGAAGTTATTTGGATTTCCAAGACCTCGATAAAACACATAACTTGCTGCGAGTGCGCCAAGACAAATAACAATGCAGACTCCAGGCAACGAAAGCGACAAAGAAGAATGAATCTTTTTGTGTAAAAGTCTCTCTGAGCCAAATCGAGTTGCTGCAATAAGGGCGAGAAAACATGCCGCAAGAGCAAAAAGCGGGATAAGCCCCTTGAGACCAAGAGGATACATTGCAATGCCCGCAACAATATAAAAAACGACGCTTAACGGACCAGCCACGGCAAGTGAAAGTGCTCGTTTACCGCCTGATAAACGAGCACCCAGATATCCTGGAACAAAAACAATTGCTGTTGTAACTATAAGAACAAGAACAAATTGTTTCCACATGCGTATGCGCCCTTAATTAGTGCTTCTGTTTTAGACGAGCTTAGCCCAGCGCTTCTTACCTGCCTGGAGAAGAGCCTTCTCAAGAACTGATGGTTCAACCTTATAGGTCTTTGCTGGAAGAGGTTGCTGATTAATCTTGATACCACCGCCATCAATCAGACGACGAGCCTCACCATTACTTGAAGCAATCTCTACTTCAACCAAAATCTTTGGCAGGTAAATGAGGCCGTCTTCATCCGCTTCAAGGGAAATTGCAAACTCTTTGACATCGTCAGGGACCTCATTGTTCTTAAACTGAGCATCAAAAGCTGCCTGAGCCTTAAGACCTTCTCCCTCACCGTGATAAAGGTCAACAATATTTCTGCCAAGAGCACGCTTAAGCTGATAAGGATCAGCAGTACCGTCTTCAAAGCTCTTATCGATTGCATCAAGCTCATCAATAGAGAGCGTGGAGCAAAGACGGTAATACATTGGAATAATCTCGTCAGTAATAGACATGACCTT
>CALHVU010000014.1 GCA_938036925.1 uncultured Atopobium sp. | reverse complement strand
GCACGCGAAATTAATTACTCTTGGAATTAGCATCGACCTTTTCAACGAAAATGAAGACAACGCATTTGCCTCAGTGAAAATTGTTGTGGATAGTAAAGCAGCTATTACCATCGATGGCAACGCGGATATAAAGCTATACAATGAGCTTTTAAAAACGGTTGCTAGTAGTTCATATGAATTTGCCAGAAATAAAATTTCAAGCCTTTTATACAACATGGACATTGAAGATACAGTTCTTCCAGCTGTGGACCAAAGAAAGCTCGTTTCTCTATTCCAAAAAATAGAAAAAGAGAACGAAAAAGAGGAGCAATAAGCTCCTCTTTTTATATCGCTCGCCTAAGTTGTAGTACTTCTGCGCCGTCTTTATGAGCGTCGTTAAGAGCTTCTCCGATGATTTTTCCTGCCTTTTGAATCTGCTCTAAATCTGTATCTGCATAGCGCATTGTCATATTAATATCGCTGTGTCCAAGAATGTCTTGGGCGCTCTTGATGTCCATGGTCCTGACTGCAATCGTTGCATACGTGTGACGTAGATCGTGAAAGACTGGTCTTCTCCCCTGCGTTCCTAAAAGTCCCCATTCTTCCGAGTGCCTCTTCCACCAAGCTGTGACTCGCTCTGGCCTGAGATACTCACCAGAGAAATCACCTAAAACATACATCTCTTCATTAAACGCAATTCCCATCAACATACAGTCTTCAATGTACTTGGTGCGCCACTGCTTAAGAATGTCTACAAGTGGAGTTGGGATAGGTACCGTTCTTGTTTTACCGTTCTTTAAGCCTTTCACATAGGTCTTACCACCGTCATACGAAATAGCGCGGCAGAGGTGTGCTGTAACGTCCTCTGCTTTGAGTTTTACGTCCTTCCACTGAAGTCCGCAGCACTCCTCACGCCTCATGCCAGTAAAATATGCCAGATACGTTGCAATAACCATTGGAGAAAGCTCTAGAGCAGCAAGCATAACTTGAAGCTTCTTACGTGAAGGTTCATCCAATGGATTTGGTGGTGCAAGATGTCCTCTTGGAGCCTTGATTGACGCACATGGGTCATATTGCAGATCTCTAATTGCCACAGCATGGCGTGTGCACTGGCGTAAGCCATTGAAAGCCTTCTTAATGGTGTTCGCTGAGTAGTTGGAATCATAAAGCCATGATACATACATCTGTAATAGTAAGGTCCTGTAAACGTTTCTCACCAAAGAAGAGATCTATGTATCGAATACTGTTCTTGTAAGACGTATAGGTGCGGCGTTCTATTTGCTGCGTGGCCACAAGGCTCTTAAAGTAATTGAGACAGTATGTGTACGCCGAACAATCAAGCCTTGTTGCTTGACTCTGTTCAACAACCTCAACAAACCCCGCATCCTTAACCCATTTCTCAGCCTCGAGCATGGCGGTCTTTTTTCCTCGACCAGATTTATCCGATGGAGCACTCAAAGAGTGGTGCTTCTCATGAATAAGTCCATCTGCTCCACGATACCTCACCCTTGCTTGCCAAACCTTGCCACGCAATCTGACTGAGATATTCATGCCATTTCTCCTTAACGTGCAACAAGTTGGTTGGAGGCGCTGCCTCCAAACTGCCTCCAAACTGTATGGATTGTTTTACTATACACACCGGACAAAAACTTGTTTTTGCAGGTTGTAACAGCACTTATTGAGCGTAACGAAACATAATGAGCGGTAAAAAACATAACTTCTAAACCGCAGGTCGCGCGTTCGAATCGCGCAGGAGGCACCAAAAACTCCAGGTAGATGGCTTGCCGTCTACCTTTTTTGTTAGGCCAACACCGCAAGCGCACCCTTTTTGCACCCAAACTGTATGGCTACTGTAAAAGTAGAATACCTGTTCGAATAAAAGTTTTAACTATTTAGATAGGTGATTTTTGCATAAACAATGGCTGATATGCAGGAAAACTAATCAAGAAATTGATGTATCAAACTAGAGGTACTGTTTTGGGTAAAAAATCCGTTTAGTTGGAGTTTATTTTTAGACTTCGTAGTTTTGGTGCTTACGTTTTCCCAGTTCAGAAATTTTGTACTAATTTCCGTAATTTTGTCCAAGTAAATTTGCTGGTAGATAGCTTGCATAGAATCTAAGCATTTTTGGATACTCCAACTAAACGCATTTTTTACCACTTTGCCGCCGAACGGCACTCTACCGCTGAAAAATTTCACTCGGACGCACAAAAATACCCGTTCGATTCCACAAAATAGAATCGAACGGGTACTTGGTCAACGAAAATGATGCGAACGTGGCTGCGCGCCAGATATTACAGCAGGTACTCTGCAATCTGGACAGCGTTTGTTGCGGCACCCTTCCTAATCTGGTCTCCGCAACAGAAGAATGTCAGCGCATGAGTATCTTTATCAGCGGAAAGATCCTCGCGAATACGACCAACATAGATAAGGTCCTGGTCAGAAGTATCAAGAGGCATTGGGTACTGAAGCTCTGCTGGGTTGTCTACAACCTTGATTCCTGGAGCATCCTCAAGAATAGCGCGAGCCTCATCTGGACTCAAAGGACGCTCAAACTCAACAGTGATGGACTCAGAGTGTGAGCGCATCGTTGGAACGCGAACACAGGTGCAGTTAACGCGCAGCTCAGGAAGATGCATGATCTTGCGACCCTCGTTTTGCATCTTCATTTCCTCGGAAGTGTAGCCAACCTCATCAAAGCCGCCAATCTGTGGAATCAGATTGACTGCCAGCTGGTATGCAAATGGAGAGGTCTCGGTTACTTCCCTACCTGCAACAACGTCAGCCATCTGATTCTTCAGGCTGGTGAGGCCAGGAAGGCCAGCGCCTGATGCAGCCTGATAGGTTGACGCAATAATACGCTTTGCACCTGCTGCCTTATGTAGAGGATACAGAGGTACCAAGCCAATAATGGTTGCACAGTTTGGATTAGAGATGATGCCGTTATGGTTCTTGATATCCTCGGCGTTAATCTCTGGGATTACCAGCGGAACGTTTGGGTCCATTCTAAATGCATGGGAGTTATCAACGCAGACGCATCCACGCTTAACCGCTTCAGGGAGCAGCTCTTTTGCCTGCTCGTCGCCAGCTGCGCCAAGGACAATATCTACACCCTCAAAAGCCTCTGGTGTTGCTTCGCGGATTACAATCTGCTGGCCAGCAAATTCGATAGTTTTACCAGCGCTTCGAGCGGATGCCAGAAGCACCAGCTCCTTGATAGGAAAATTACGCTCTTCAAGGCACTGCATCATCTGGGCACCAACAACGCCGGTAGCACCAAGAATTGCAACAACCTTACCGTTTGGATCAAAAGCCATAGTTACCTCGAAACCATTTCGTCACGAACAAATCCGTTATAAATGACGCCAATTGTGCGATCAAAGTCGGCATTATCGACGCCCACAATAATACTAATCTCTTCTGAGCTCTGCGTAATCATGCGAATGTTGACGCCCGCATTGCCCAACGCGCCAAAGATCTTACCAGAGGTGCCGGAACGCCTAGACATATTACGACCAACCACAGAAACAAGAGCTAAGCGGTCTACCATCGTAATGTCATCAGGCTCAATCTCGCGACGAATATCGCTGATGATGGAATAAACCGTATCCTTTACGTCGGAGGCATTTACCACAATACCAAACGAATCAACGCCTGTTGGGATGTGCTCCACAGAGACCCCGTAGCGCTCAACAATATTGAGAGCGCGGCTGATGACGCCAACCTCGTTGGACATGTGAGCCTTCTTGACGTGAATAGCCAAGAAGTCTTTCTTGCCTGCAATACCTGTAATCAAGTGCTCGTTTGTATCGCCATCTGCGGTCTCACGGATAACCGTACCCGTATCTTCTGGACGGTTGGTATTCTTAATCTGAATTGGAATGTTTGCCTCGCGAACAGGGAAAATTGCCTCTTCCTGAAGAACGGAAGCGCCCATGTAAGAAAGCTCGCGCATCTCGTCAAAAGTAATGCGGCCAATGGCGCGTGGATTCTGAACAATGCGAGGATCCGCAGAAAGGAAGCCAGAAACGTCAGTCCAGTTCTCATACAAGTCAGCGTCTAGGCAGCGAGCAACAATGGCGCCGGTAATATCGCCGCCACCGCGCTGGAACAACTTAATTGCACCGTCAACGGTAGCACCGTAGAAGCCAGGCAGCACAAACGAGCCGCTGCGAGCAACGACCTCTTTGAGTCTAGAAGCAGTGCGCTCCATATCAATGGTGCCGTCATGATGGAACAGCATAACGTCAGCAGCATCAACAAAGGGCAGGCCAAGGTACTCGGCAAGAATCTGGCAGGTAAACCACTCGCCCCTACTTACTACATACTCTGGCGAGAAGGACTTAATGTTTGAAGCAAACTTCTCAAACTCCTCGGCGACAGGCCATGCAACTCCCAGTTCATCAGCAATCTCCACAAAGCGAGCCTCGATGTCTGCAAGTAAAGAGGTGCAGTCAACGTGATACTCAATGTGGGCATTTACCAGCAGCAAAAGATCCGTAATCTTGTTATCGGTTGAGTGGCGCTTTCCTGCTGCAGACGAAACAATAAAGCGTCTATCAGGGTCAGCCTCAACAATAGCTTTAACTTTTTTGAACTGCTCTGCAGAAGCAACACTTGAGCCGCCAAATTTTGCAATTTTGATCATTTCTAGTTCCTCTTTTCAAGTGCAGCCATAAAGGTTGTAGGGTCTTGCGAAAGTGCGCTGGTAAGAAGATCACGGGCCTTCTCGGCACTTAGATTTTTAACCAACTGAGCACCCGGCTCCCAGAACGTACCGCCCGGGACATCCGCCTGCGTCCTAAACACATAGTCGGAAACAAGCAGCTCTGGATTATATGAAAGACCAGCCGAGAAGGTCTGCTGACCCCCAGCAGGAGCCGCGGCACAGTCAATAATATCCTGCACGACGGCATTTGCCGTTGGGTCGCCACCAGCGCCTTGTCCGTAAAACTTGAGCTCGCCAATGGTATTTCCCACGGCAGTTGCAACGTTAAAGTTAGTTGGAACGTTAGCCTCTATGGTTGAGAGCGAAACCGCAACTGGCTCAACAGCTACCGCATACGATGAACCGTCAGAAACACCACGACCAAAGAGCTTGATTGTCATATCGTGACTGCCAAACATGGCAAGATCACGCTTAGTTAAGTTTCTGATACCAGACATAGGAATCTGGTCTGTGCAGATTACGTCGAAGGCGATAGATGCAGAAATCATAGTCTTAGAGCGAACATCAATGCCGTCGATATCGCTTGACGGGTCTCGCTCGGCGTAACCCAGCTCCTGAGCCTTGCTCAGAACCTCAGCAAAGTCCGTTCCGTCTTTGAGCATGGAATAGACAATGTAGTTGGTGGTTCCATTCATGATTCCCCAGAACGCAGAAATCTCGTCAATACGACGAACTTTCTGAATTCCTGCTATCCAAGGAATGCCACCGCACACGCAGGCTTCAATCTTAAAGTTGACGCCCGCTTCAGCGGCAAGTGTCATAAACTCCTCAAAATGAGCAGATACCACAGCTTTATTTGAGGTGACTACATTTTTCTTAGCAGTCAGCGCAGCTTTGATGTATTCATAGGCTGGCGTGAGGCCACCCATGCACTCAACAACGGTATCGAGCGCAGGGTCAGACAAGAGCGCATCAAAATCAGATGTTGCCCGAGGGTCAACGTGCTCTTTACCAGCTCTAACCAAGATGGACGTCAGGTTAACGTCAGAAACGCGCTCATCAAGAATGCGCGCAACTGAAGCACCAACCGTTCCAAATCCAAGTAGGGCAACGTTTTGCATATATCTCCAAATCTAGCAGTCGTTTTGCGAGAAAACCGATTGCCTGCAAGGCTAATTGCAGAGCAAGGACAACCGCACGCAAAGGTGACTGCACTGATAACAATCTCATAGACAAAAACTACCAAAAACCTAGACAGAATCTAATCGACAGTTTTTCTCGTCTTCATAATGCTATGAACAATTCTATGTTACAAGCGACATTTACTTCTCACTGTTAAAATAATAGAAACGCAACACGCGAGACGCGCAATTTGCACGCACACAACACGCGAGACGCACAACACGCGACACGTTCTAAAGATTGGTGGTTTCATGGCCGTCGCATATCACAGCACAAGAAGCTCTGACCATACCGTTTTGGCTAAACAAGCCATTTTGCAGGGAATTGCTCCCGACGGCGGCCTTTATATCCAAGATTCAATTGACGAGAAACCCCTCGATCTTGCAAAGGTTTGTTCTCAGGGCTTTAAAGCTACTACTTTCGATGTGCTTTCTGCTCTGCTGGACGACTACTCTGCTGAAGAGCTGACTCGCTGTATTGAGGGAGCGTATGGCTCTCAGTGGGACACCCAGGCTATCACGCCTGTTTCTGCTATCGGAGAAGACTGGCTGCTTGAGCTCTTCCATGGTCCAACGTCGGCTTTCAAAGACGTTGCGCTTCAGATGCTCCCCCGCCTGATGAGTGTTGCTCGCGAGGACGCGGACGTAGCTGGTGCTGTCGACGCGGCCGCCACCGCCGGCAAGAGCATCATGATTGTGACCGCAACTTCTGGCGACACTGGCAAAGCTGCACTTGAGGGCTTCAAAGACGTATCCGGCATGGGCATCACCGTCTTTTACCCTGAAGGCAAGGTTTCTGATATTCAACGCCTGCAGATGGTGACTCAAAAAGGTTCTAACGTAGCTGTTTGCGCAGTTAAGGGAAACTTTGACGACGCTCAAAACGCCGCTAAAGCAATCTTTGCTAACAAGGAGTTGGCGCATGAGTTGGCCGGTAAGGGCACGGTACTTTCCAGCGCAAACTCCATCAATATTGGTCGTTTGGCCCCGCAGGTAACCTACTACTTTGACGCATATGCCCAGCTTGTTGCCAAGGGCGCCATCGCTCAGGGTCAAAAAGTTACTTTCTGCGTGCCAACCGGCAATTTTGGCGACGTTCTCGCAGGTTACTTTGCAAAAGAGATGGGTCTGCCTGTTGAGCGCCTCATTGTGGCTTCTAACAGCAATAAGGTGCTGACTGATTTCTTGGAAACAGGCATTTACGATCGTAGACGTGCATTTGAAAAGACCATCTCTCCATCAATGGACATTCTGGTTTCATCAAACCTTGAACGACTCCTCTATCTTGCGTCCGGCAAAGACACCGAGCTTGTCAGCTATCTGATGAACCAGCTGGTAACCAAGGGTATCTACACGGTACCTGCTCAGGTGATGGACACCATCCGCGAAACCTTTGATGCTGGCTTTGCTACCGACGCTCAGACGCGTGAGACTATCCATTCTACCTGGGAGAATTGTCGTGTGCTGATTGATCCTCACACAGCCGTCGCAAAGCACGTGCTTGACAGTGTTTCTCGCCAGGCGGGTAACGTGCGCGTTTGTCTGTCTACTGCTAGCCCGTATAAGTTCTCGTCCGACGTGCTTGCCGCGCTGGGCTACTCGACCGCTGGCCTGGATGACTTTGTGTGCATGCATACGCTCGCCGAAATCACGGGCACTAATCCGCCAATTCAGCTTTCATCGCTGAATGATAACGTTATCATTCATACTGACGTTCGCGAGAAGGAACAGCTTGCTTCGTACGTTTCCGAAGCATGCGGGCGTATTTTTGCTTGTTAGACTCTGAGAAAGCAGGTTCTACATGCTCGACAACACCATCTTGACCGTATCTGTACCTGCTACCTCTGCAAACATTGGCGTCGGCTACGATACGCTGGGTCTTGCGTTTAACCTGCGTGCAAAAATTACGTTTAGGGAATCTCCTACGCTCATCATTGACGGCTGCCCCGAGCAGTTCAGAAACGACGACAACCTTGTCTGGACGTCTTATGTTCGAGCCTGCGAAAAGCTGGGCGAAGAGCCTACTCCTAAGCACATCACTATCGACTCGCCTATTCCGCTTTCTGGCGGACTTGGCTCAAGTTCTACCTGCGTAATTGCTGGTATTGCAGCCGCGATGACCGAGTCTCATGGCGGCTGGGATCCTGAGCGTGCGCTCGACTTTGCCTGTCATTTTGAGGGCCATCCAGATAATGTTGCTCCTGCAATTTACGGTGGCCTGACCTCGTCATTTGTTGAGGGCGGGCATACCGTTTGTACTCGAAGGCTGGTAGCGCGCGGTCTCTCTTTTGTTGCGATTGCGCCGCCGTACACGGTCAACACCGAGGATGCCCGAAAGGTTGTTCCGCAAAATATTTCTCTTCAGACCGCCGTTTATCAGATGGGTCGTACCGTTGCTGTTACCCATGCACTTGAAACAGGAAACGGCGGACTGTTGGCAGCAGCTTGCAACGATAAGATTCACGAACCGTATCGCAAGGAGCTCATCCCCGATTACGAGGAGCTTAAGCAGGTAGCAAAGCTTGCTCGTGCTTGCGCCTTTGTTATCTCGGGCTCAGGTGCCACCATGGTTGCCATCTGCGACTCCCCTGTTACAGCTCGCGCTGTTGCCGAGAATGCCAAGCAGGTCAGAGGCGATCTTTGGATTCAAATTCTTGAGCCAGCACTTCTGGGTACCGTCCTTACCTTGGACGACGGTCAGCAACACCACAACACTTTCGACGAAATTTAACGTGACAACTGCGCTTGGTCAATGCGTGTACTAACAAGTACGCCTGCGACAACACGGGTTTCTCGCCAGATGCGCCTGAAAAGTGTAAAGAATCTGTATTTGAGGCACAGATTCTTTGATGAAATCAGGCAAATCCACCGATTCTTTTACGTATTTAGGCAAAAGTTACAGATTCTTTGAAGAAATCAGGCGCGTGAAGATAGGCTGCGCCGCGCCAAATTTTGCGAGCCTGAAAACTACATCATGTCTGAGTAAATTTGCTCAGACTTGGCGAGAAAAACAGGCAAATAGCTCAGACATGGTGCGCTTTTCAGGCAAACTGTTCAGACATGACAACAAAACCCGGCTCCTACGTTGTGTGGGAGCCGGGCTAACGTTTAAGGTACGTTGACGTCAAAGCACATTTGCCATTAGTCGCCGTTATGCGCCGAGGTAAGCCTTACGAACGTCATCGTCGTGGAGAAGCTCCTGGCCGGTGCCATGCTTAGCAACCTTACCAAGCTCAAGAACGTATGCACGGTCAGCAACCTTAAGTGCCATATTAGCGTTCTGCTCAACCAGCAAAATGGTGGTTCCTGCATCGCCGAGCTGGCGAATGATCTGGAAGATTTCCTCAATCAGAAGAGGAGCCAGACCCATGGAAGGCTCGTCGAGCATCAAAAGCTTTGGCCTGCTCATCAGAGCACGACCCATAGCAAGCATCTGCTGCTCGCCACCAGACAGCGTTCCTGCCAGCTGATTCTTGCGCTCGCGAAGACGTGGGAAATGCTCGTAGACCATCTTGACGGTCTTAGCGTTCTGTGAATCGGGCTGTGTATAACCGCCCATCTCAAGGTTTTCAGCAACACTCATGCGAGAAAACACACGGCGGCCCTCAGGACACAATGCCAGGCCGGCCTCAACAATCTTGTGAGCGCGTTGACCTACAAGGTTTTTCTCGTCAAGCGTAATGGTGCCAGAGTCAGGCTTTACCAAACCAGCAATGGTGTTCAGCGTAGTTGATTTACCTGCACCGTTTGCGCCAATAAGGGTAACAATCTCGCCCTCATGGATGTCAAAAGAGATACCCTGAACTGCATGAATTGCACCGTAAGAAACGTTAAGATCCTTGACGGACAGCAGGGTTTTTTCTGCGCCTGCTGCCTGGGTGTTTGTAGTTTCAGCGGCCATTAGCGCACCTCCTGCTTTCCAAGATAAGCCTCGATAACGCGAGGATTGTTCTGAACCTCTTCGGGCGTACCTTTTGCGATGATGTTGCCGTGATCAAGGACAGCAAGTCCCTCGCAGATACCCATCACAAACTTCATATCATGCTCGATGAGAAGAACAGCAATCTTGAAATCATCACGAATCTTAAGGACATTCTCCATAAGCTCGTCGGTCTCTGCTGGGTTCATGCCTGCAGCTGGTTCGTCAAGCAGCAAAATCTTAGGCTGCGTTGCCAGAGCGCGAAGAATCTCAAGCTTGCGCTGAGCGCCATAAGGCAGGTTGCCTGCAAGGGTATTTGCAAGGTTCTCCATACCAAAAATGTGCAGCAAATCGCGGGCGTTATCGGCGCTCTCTTTCTCCTGCTTCCAGTGAGCTGGAAGACGAAGGACGTCCTCAAAGAAATGAGACGTCATGTGGCTGCCCTGACCAACCTGAATGTTCTCCATAACCGTCATGTTGTTGAACAGTCGAATGTTCTGGAAGGTGCGGGCAATACCCATATGATTTGCTTCAACAACGCTTTTACCAGCAAGGTCGTAGCCGTCAATCATTACGGTACCACGGGTTGGCTTGTAGACACAGGTAAGCAAGTTAAAAACAGTTGTTTTACCTGCACCGTTAGGGCCGATAATGCCAGAAATCTCGGTAGGACCAAGAGCGATGTTGAAGTCATTAACAGCCGTCAAGCCACCAAAGTCAATGCCAAGGTGCTCAGCCTGAAGAACTGGAATTGCGCCAAGGTCTCGCTCAGGAATAAGGTTAGGAGACTCTTGCCTGATAAGTTTTGTAGTGTTTTTAGTTGCCATCGCTCTTACGCCTCCTTCGAATCAGTTGAGGCTTCTGCCTGCACGTCTACCTGCGTATCCGCCTGCTCGTTTGCCTGAGCGTCTGCCTTCGCGTTGACCGGCACGTCTGTCTGCTCGTCCGAGTCATCCTTGTTCCAAGGGAAGTCTCTGTTCATGACTCGCTCGATGATGCGAGACAGCGAGAAGTCATACGAGCCAAACAGACCCTCAGGTCTGAAGATCATGACCAGAATCAAGACAATTGCATAAGCAACCATGCGGTAGTCAGCAAAGGCACGTAGAGCCTCTGGGAGTACGGTCAGGACAGTTGCGGACACAACGGAGCCAAACATAGAGCCCATGCCACCAAGAACAACCATAACTAGAATCTCAACAGACTTCATAAAGCCAAACTTGGCAGGCGCCATGACGCCGATGCAGCCCGCGTAAAGGCCGCCTGCAATACCAGCAAGGAATGCAGAGAAAACAAAGGCAAGGGTCTTGTAATACGTGGTGTTAACGCCTGATGCCTCTGCCGCAATCTCGTTATCGCGGATGGCGAGAATAGCGCGTCCATGTCTAGACTTCATAAGAGTATGAATAGCAAAGATGGCAAGCGAAACAACAATTGCGGTGTTCAGGTAGCCGGTATAAGCAGGAATACCCGTGAGGCCTGATGCACCACCAGTAAGCTTGAAGCCAAGAGCAGAGTCAATGTTTACCAGGACAACGCGGATAATCTCTGCAAAGCCCAGAGTAATGATGGCCAGGTAATCACCGCGAAGACGAAGTGCTGGAATACCAATAACCACACCCATCAGAGCGGCACAAATGCCGCCAAACAAAAGGCCCACAACAAAAAGAATAACTGCAGGTGTAGAGCCTGAAGCCATGGACTGAGCATCCAGACCAAAGAGTGGCATCATGCGAATGATAAAGATTGCGCAGGCATAACCACCAATGGACATAAAGCCAGCGTGGCCCAGAGGAAGCTGTCCCAGATAACCAGTAACAATGTTCAGAGAAACGGTCATCAGAACATACACGCCAATTTGCTCAAAAACAACGGTCTGATAGCGAGAAATAAGGCCCTCTCCTACCAGGAAGTTTCCACCAAAGACAAAGAGCGCAACAAGAATTGCATTGATGGCATAGCGAGCAGGCATAGTGAGCTCACGACGCTGACCATCTTTTCCACCAAAACCAGTGACAATTACGGGGTTGTGGTTATTATCGCGTGGATACATTTTAGTCATGTGAGCCTCCTTACACTTTCTCGGTAACTGGTCGACCAAGCAAGCCAGTTGGTTTCACAACAAGAACAAGAATCAAGAGTAAGAAGACTACTGCATCCTGCCAGACAGACAGACCAAAGGCAGCAACAAAGACCTCGGAGAAGCCAACAATAAGGCCGCCAATAACAGCGCCAGGAATGGAGCCAATGCCGCCAAGAACTGCTGCAACAAATGCCTTGGTGCCCAGCATGACGCCCATGGTAGGAGAAACCTGCTGGTATGCCATGGAGTACAGAATAGCTGCAATGCCTGCCAGAGCGGAACCAACTGCAAAGGTAAAGCTAATAGTGCTATTGACGTTGACGCCCATCAGACGAGCAGCGCCCATATCCTCAGAAACGGCACGCATTGCCTTACCAAGACGAGTCTTCTGAACCAAAAGGGTCAGAACAACGGTTGCCACAATAGTAACGGCAACAGTCAAAAGTGCAGTGCCGGAGAGCGTCGAACCAAATACCTGAACAGTTCCCAGGTCAATGATGCTTGGAACAACCTTAGCGTCAGCGCCAAGAAGTAGTTGAACACCATTTTCAAGCAGGTAAGAAACACCAATTGCGGTAATCAGAATAGAAAGCCTTGGAGCTTCTCTGAGTGGTGCATAGGCAACCTTATCAATAAGAACGCCCAGCACAACACAACCAAAAATGGCGAGAAGAACGGCGATTGCAGGATTGAGTCCTAACTGAACAAGCGCAATCCAAGCAACGTAGGAACCAAACATGATGATGTCACCATGTGCAAAGTTAAGAAGCAAGATGATGCCGTACACCATTGTGTAACCAAGCGCCACCAGTGCGTAAATACTGCCCAATTGAAGTCCATTGAGCACCTGAGTCAAAAACATCTGAGGTTCTCTTTTCTATGAAGGATTGATCGTGTCATAGATGGACTCTTTGCCATCTTTAAAGGTAATAATCAAGGTGGACTTCACTGGGTCACCTGTTCCCTGATATGAAAGGGTTCCAGTAACACCTTCGACCACACCAGATGCAATCGCATCAATAATGGCTTGCCTATACTCATTAGAGTTGTAGGTATAACCACGTTTCTCGACAGTCTTAAGAGCGGAGCAAAGAATCATTGCTGCGTCATAGCCCAAAGAACAGAAGTTAGTTGGAGCCTCACCGTATTCCTCGGTATAAGCCTTAACAAAATGCTGAACTTTTTCATCTGGGTTTGAAGCAACAAAGGCAGAGCAATAGAAGCATCCTTCAAGGTCAGCCGCAGAAGCATAGTCCTGCTCGCCGCCAATGATGCCTGCCCAACCATCTGCGCCCATAAAAGGCTTTTTGCAGCCAAGCTGACGAGCCTGCGTCACAATCTTGCCGTTATCCTGGTAATAGTTTGGAGCCAAAATGGCATCAGGATCCAGTCCAATAATGCTGGTAAGCTGGGCGTTAAAGTCAACAGCTCCCGTTGGATAGCCCTGCTGGGATACAACCTCAATGCCCAACTCACGAGCCCTCTGGACAAATGCGTTGTTTACGCCAATCTCATAATCGCCACCAGAGTTAAAGATGGTTCCTACACGCTGATAGCCTTGCTTTTTAGCAAACTCTGCAAGAACAACGCCCTGGAATGGGTCGGTGACAGTAGCGCGGAACATGTTATTGCCGTGAGCAACAACGTCTTCTGCTGTTGCAGATGCCGTTACGCAAGGAATGTTGTCCAGAACCGATTTCTGCGCCAGTGCAATGGTTGGCGTTGAGGTAACGTCACCTAGAATTGCACAGACGTTCTCGTCAAGAAGCTTGTTATAGACAAGAATGGCCTCAGTTGAATCGCCCTTCTCGTCCTCAACAATAGAGACAATCTGACGTCCGTTAACGCCACCCTTCTTGTTGAACTCCTTGAGATACAGAAGAACGCCGCTACGTACCGCAAGACCATACTGAGCAACGTCGCCGGTAAATGGACCCATCACGCCAACGTAAATGGAGTTAGGGTCTTGGTTCTTTGGCGAACAACCTGCTAGAGCAAACGACCCCGCAATGGTCCCGGCCACCTCCAAAAAGCGTCGTCGCGTTAGCTTATGTGCCATATTCATCTCCTTTTCTCCATAGCGTTGAATATGTGACACAACACAATATGGCTGCAGCCCTTAAAAAAGAACCACAGCCAAAAAATGTTATCTAACTTGAAATAATTTTAGAGAAACCAGATGTTTCTACGAGCTCCAGCCTTTCGCGACGGTTGCGCGGTTGTCTTCTGACTACCCGCAGCTGGCCTACGTGTGCTACTTACGCCTCACGTACCAGCGGAAGCTCACCAGCAAAGTGACGAGGCTTGTAAGAGGCCTTGTCTGCACTGGTCTTCTCACCAAGATCAAGCGAAGAAATCTTCTTCATCTTGCTGGTGCCGCCCTCAATGAGGCGAAGCAGCTCGCGCGTTGGTCTCTCGTCAGCAGCCTGAAGCTCAGCTGCCATCTCACGCTCAACCGCGTCAAAGATGTCCTGAACATGCGATGACGTATCGTTTGTAGCCTTAATCAGCGGCATTGCGGTTGATTG
The DNA here is from genome assembly GCA_938036925.1 of uncultured Atopobium sp. GTDB lineage: Bacteria > Actinomycetota > Coriobacteriia > Coriobacteriales > Atopobiaceae > Lancefieldella. Next base: position 58,542 of record CALHVU010000014.1, on the reverse strand, counting down.
TGCAACCACACCAGCGTAGTTTGGCTCGCGAGAAGGACGTATCTGAGCTGCGGTAACCTTGTGAGACGCAGCAGGTTTTGCACCCGACAACTCCACCGAGCTTGCAACTTCAGCCTCAGCAGCAACCTGACCAATGAGCGGCAACTGCACTGGATGATACTTGCGCATCTGCTGCTGATCATGGCGAGCTAGATGCTCGTCCATTGCAGCCAGCGCAAGCGTCCAATCATCAGCATGCTCAAGCTCGTCAATCGTACGCTTCTCAGGGAAGACTCCCTGGTCAACGTAAGAGATACGGCTAGAAATATCAGCAGCATGATTAGTGAAGTCTTCTGGGATAGCCTCGGCGCCAATCTCAGCAATACCAAAATCGCGCGTAATGGACTCTTCACCCACAGCCTTAGTCCACCAAGCAGTGCCAACGTCACCAACTGTTCCGTCAGCGCGCTCGATAATAGGCAGGCCGTTCATAGGATCTTGTCCTAAACGCTCAAGAAGTACCGCAGCAGCACCCTTTGCACGTGCAACGGTACGCTCGCGCCAGCTCAAAAGCTTGGTGTAGTTCTCTGCAATCTGAGCGTAGTCGTTTGTAGAGTGCGCAGGAGCCTTCTTTGCGCGAACTGGAAGAACACCCTCTGCGGCCGTACTTACAACCTGCAACTTCTTTGCAGACAGCTTAGCAGACTGAACACGAATGGAACCAGTCATATCCCACTGAGAAGCCCTCATGTGCTTTGGTTTGTACGCAGCAATCGAGCGCCTTGAAGAGTCCAGCGGAATCACAATGCTCTCTTCTGACGAGAAGTTCGATGCAGCTGAGACCTGCTTTGAAGATAGAACCTCATCTGAGCTCTGGAACGTTGTAGCCGACTGGCTCTTTGCTTCTACCTCATCGATTTTCTCGCCACGATTTACCAAGCGAGAGACTACCAAGGCTGCACCAGAAATGACTGCAACCGCAGCAAGTCCCACTCCAATGCCTGTAAAGATTGCACCAAGAGGCGTTTGACGAATTTCATTAGCGGTAAGGGCATACGCAGATGCTGGCTCTGCTACCAGAACCAGTCCACTGAGCAGGCCGGCGACTACTGCCGGATTCCTACCTTCTGTCATACAAACTCCCCCTACAAACGCTAAGAAGATGTATGAAGACACACGCTAAATTTGCATATGCTACTAAACCCAATAAGGGTGACGTGAGCAACGGGTGGGCTTCATTTCATCTTTTTGTATCCGCTGCAACACATAATTGTGCTGTTAGAAATGACTATAGCGTAATTCATTATTTTTTACAGCGTCTTTAAAACTTTTTCATAATTCTTCGGCAGTTATTCAACAAAAATGGCGAGAAAAAAGAAGTGCCTCCCAACATAGATTGGAAAGCACTTCTTGCATCATCTTTAAATCTGACTAATTCTGTGGATAGTCAGACTGTGCAGCCTTCTTTGCAGATCTAATCAGGAAGTCCTGGTTATTATCGGTCTGCTTAAGACCACTGATAAGAGCAGTAGTTGCACGCTCCGTGTTATTGAAACCTGCAAGAATACGGCGAACGCCCCATACCATAGGCTGAAGCTCTGGCTTAATAAGCAGATCCTCATTACGAGTACCAGAAGAAACAGGATCAATAGCTGGGAAGATGCGGCGATCTGCCAGGTCTCGATCAAGCTTGAGCTCCATGTTACCAGTGCCCTTGAACTCCTCGAAGATAACCTCATCCATCTTGGAGCCTGTATCTACCAGGGCAGACGCAATAATAGTGAGCGAGCCGCCGTTCTCGATATTTCGAGCTGCACCCAAAAACTTCTTTGGTGGATACAGAGCTGCGGAATCAACACCACCAGAAAGAATACGGCCAGAAGCAGGAATAGCCAGGTTGTATGCACGAGCAAGACGTGTGATGGAGTCCAGAATAACCACAACGTCCTGACCCATCTCAACCAGACGCTTTGCTCGCTCAATGACGAGCTCCGAGACAACGGTGTGATTCTCTGCTGGCATATCAAAAGTTGAAGCAACAACGGTGCCCTTGATGGAGCGCTCCATATCTGTAACTTCCTCAGGGCGCTCGTCTACCAAGAGGCAGAAGAGGTGGACCTCAGGATTGTTGGTGGTAATAGACTGGCAAATGCGCTTCAAAATGGTGGTCTTACCTGCCTTTGGAGGCGAGACAATCAAACCACGCTGACCCTTACCAATAGGAGCCACCAGATCAATTGCACGGCCCGTAATGGAGTCTTTACCGTGCTCCATAGTAAGAGGCTGGTCTGGGAAAATAGGGGTCAGGTCTTTGAAGCGAGGACGGTCCTTAAGACCCTCAACTTCCCCACCGTTGACCTGGGTAACCTTAAGCAGTGGTGGATACTTGCTATTTACGCGTGCAGGTCCCACCATGCCCAAGACGCTATCACCCGGGCGCAGACCAAGATTTCTAATAATCTGCTGGTGGACAAAGGCGTCGTCATCGCCTTCCATGTAATTACCTGTACGAATCCAGCCGTAGCCTTCGTTGCTAATCTGAAGAATACCCTCAACAGTCTTAAAGCCCTCAGCAGCTGCAGATGCAGCGTATACAAGCTCAATCAAATCAGACTTGTGAACGCCTGCGTACTCAATGCCCAGCTCAGTTGCTTTAGCACGAAGCTCAGAAAGCTTCATCTCTTGCAGAGCCTCTTTGGAAAGCGATGGCTCGCTTGCCTGGCCTTGCTTGCGATTCTTGTTGCGCTGGTTGTTCTGTCTACGATCGCGAGAAGGACGCTCCTGGTTGTTGGCGTGTGCGTTTTCCTGTGTCTTCTCGCCCTCCTGAACTGCTTCTTTTTGCTCAGCATTACGATGTCGACGACGTGCTGCGCCCGTACGAGAACGCCCTGGACGCTCTGCTGAGGCTGCCTCGGAATCTGCTACTGCACCAGAAGCCTGCTCCTGAGCTGCACCATCCTGCTGCTCAACACTACCCTGCTCTTCAGCAAAGTTCTTCTGAGCCCTATTGGTATTCTGGCCAGCTGCACCCTCTGCCTCTGCTTTAGTAAAGGCAGGAGCCGGGGTTACCTCCGCAGAAGGCTGAGTTGCGTCCTGAACAATCTTGGTAAGGCGATCAGTGTCTACAACGTCAGAAGAAACCTTGCCGCCTGCCTGGACCTGAGCCAGAACCTCTGCCTGTGCAACTTCAAGAGCACGCTCATGAAGAGCACGCTCTTCCATCTCTTCTTTACTAGGACGACCACGACGGCGCTTTGGTGGCTCTGTAATGCCTGCTGCGTTCATAGCCTCTGCCACAACAGCCTCTACCGCACGACGCGCCTCAGTCTCTTTTTTAGTTGGACGACCGCGACGACGCTTAGCAGCGGATGAATTAGAGACCTTTTCTTCAGTTGTCTCAGAATTGGTATTTTCTGAAGTTGAATTTTCTGAATTACTATTTTCACTCTTACGAGGTCTACCACGTCTACGTGGTGCTGGAGTATTTTCTACATCATTTAAAGAATCATTTTGGACCGAAGATGTTTCGTCCGACATGTACAAACCTCTCTGTTTGCTCATCAAAATAATCTGTAAAAATACGTGAGAAATATGATGAAGGGATAACAAACAAAATCAAATAGGTGCAAATCCAAAAGGAATATACCACGAAAATGCCCGCCTTATGATGAAAAAATAAATAAAATTCACCATAAAACGGGCAAATGGGGATTTATAACCACTAACCCTTAAACCTCGAGAAACCCATCTTCTAGATTTCTTTAAGCTGCATAAATCATTTAAACAGCTGTACGGCTCTTTCTTTTAACAATAATGTCTTCAATTTGCTGAACGATTTCTTTGATATACGTCTTGCCTTGAGGCGTGAGCTCAACCATAGTTACTCTTCTTGAAAGAGCATCGTCATGTTTGCGCTGTACCAGACCACTTTCTGCCAAAGCAGTAAGAGACATAGAAACCGTTGGCTGCAAAAGACCAAGCGCGTCAACAATCTCTGTAATAGAAAGAGCGTCTTTAGGAGAATCTAGAATTGCAAGAAGCACCATATCTGCTGCTCTGCAATACAGAGCTCCCATAGCGTCAACATACATGACGATGCGCTCAAACGAAGTACGTGAAAGCGCCTGGCCGGGTGCAATACGAGCACAGGTAAGCTTGGACAGCTCCTCAACTGCTTCTACACCCTTTTCTGTGATGATACACACTACGTTGCGTCGATCAATGGCGCCTTCATCTCTCTTGATGAAACCAAGCCTTGCCAGGTGCGAGGTACGATGAGTAATCGTAGGACGAAGAGCACTCTGATACTCGGCAATTTCTGAAGTCTTAACAGGAGCACCCTTCACATTGAGGCGACACAAAATAGCAAACTCTTCAAACGTGAGTCGTCTGTTAGCAGGCACCACTCTTCTAACCAAGTTGTAAGACCTGCGAATGGACATGTACTCGCGAAGTTCCATAGAGACCTCCACTCTTATGCCCGAACCATTTACTATTTGCTCGCATAATGAGTATACCCCTAAAAAACACGTGTTAACGTGGGGACAAAACAATAGTTAGTCAAAAATATGTTAGAAAATGGTGCTTATATGACATCAAAATAGGCTTTTATATGCTGAAATATAAAATTTAAGTAATAAATATTAATTTTATTATCTCTTTTATACATTAAAAAATTTTTTACATAACGGAGAAATATGTAAATTATCTGGAGAAATTCACTAAAGATACCGTGCAGGTATTCAATACTTGCACGGTATCATGACAAAACAACATAGTTAGCTATCGTTTACATTGCCTCAGGAGCAGAAACACCAATCAGATCAAGAGCAATTGCAAGTACGCGACGAGTTGCATCACACGCAGCAAGACGAGCCTTAGAAAGTTCTGCGTCCAGTGGGCGTCCTTCAGAAGGAAGTACCTGGCAAACGGTATAGAATGCGTGGAACTGACCGGCAAGCTCTTCAATGTAGTGCGTAATGCGGAATGGTGCCCTATCGCGAGCACAACCCTCAACAAGGCCTGGGAACTCAAAGAGTTTACGAGCAAGCGCCTGCTCGGCGTCTTCAGAGAGCAGACCTAGATCAACCTCAGATCCAATAGCCTTATCTGCAACAGCGTCCATACCAAGTGCCTTTGCCTCATCAAGGTCAACGCCAGCAGCGCGACGCAAAATAGAGCAAATACGAGCGTGGGCATACTGAACGTAATACACAGGATTAGAGCTGTCCTGACGCTTTACCTGCTCAATGTCAAAGTCAATCATCTGGTTGGAAGACTTTGAAACAAGGGTGTAGCGCGTTGCATCAACACCAACCTCGGCGAGAAGCTCGTCAAAATGGATACCAGTTCCTTTGCGCTTAGACATTCTGACGGCAACACCGTTTCTGAGCAGGTTAACCAGCTGACCAAGCAAAACCTCAAACTGAGTTGGGTAACCAAGAGCTGTTGCAGCAGAGCGAACACGCTGGATATAGCCGTGGTGATCTGCTCCCCAAATATCAATAACGTGGTCGACACGCTGGAACTTGTTCCAGTGGTACGCAACGTCGGAAGCAAAATAGGTATACTCGCCATTTGTTTTGATGAGTACACGGTCCTTATCGTCACCAAAATCAGTGGAACGGAAGAACAGTGCACCCTCATCAGAACGATAGAGGTATCCAAGCTTATCAAGAGCATCAAGTGCACGGTCAACAGCGTCTTTACCCTGGTCATCCTTAACGTACAAAGAACGCTCGGAGAACCAAACGTCAAAGTCAGAACGGGCGGTATGACAGGTATTCTTGATGGACTCAAGCATCATCTTGTAGCCGCGCTCGCGGAACTCTGCCATGCGCTCATCTTCAGATTTGTCTGCCCAGACCTCGCTGTCATTTTTAAGGAAGAAAAGTCCCAGGTCAACTATGTAGTCTCCGGCATATGCGTTACCGCCAAGAGAGTTGATAAACTCGTCAGTAAACGGATGTTGCTCTGGATGAGCATCGTCTTCATCTGCAACGTAGGCATTGCGGTCTTCTGCAAGCACCTGAGCAGCTGCGTCAGTATCAATGCCGCGCTTCTGCATGATATCAATAAGCTGCAGGTAGCGCTTAGAGATGGAGTGACCAAAGACGTCCATCTGAGAGCCATGATCGTTGACGTAGTACTCGCGCTCAACGTTATAGCCTGTGAAGGCAAGAATGCGGCTTAGAGAGTCTCCAAGAGCAGCCCAGCGGCCATGACCAATGTGCAGAGGACCAACAGGATTTGCAGAAACGTACTCTACCTGAACTTTCTGGCCAGCGCCAAAGGTAGAACGACCAAAATCGGCGCCCTGCTCACGAACGGTGTTAAAAATCTCATTGCCCGCAGCGGTAGACAGATAGAAGTTTACAAAGCCAGGACCTGCAACTTCGACACGCTCAATTTGAGGGTCTGTAGCAATATGAGCCACAAGAGCTGCGGCAATATCGCGAGGAGCCTTATGTGCCAGCTTTGCAGAACGCATTGCAACCGTAGAAGACCAGTCTCCATTTGATGAGTCCTGTGGACGCTCAAGTCCCACATCATCAATCTGGAATTCAGGCAACTCACCCGCAGCCTGGGCGTCTGCCAAGGCTTGACGTACAAGTTCCTCGATCTTCTCGCGCATGGTTCTCCTTTAAATTCAGCGCACGTGTGCAGCGTAATTACGTGGTTGGTTGTGTAGTTGGTTGTGTAGTTGGTTGCGTAGCTTCTAGAGGACTACTCGGTTTCCTCGGAAGATTTTACCTGATGTTGAGCAGCAAGTTCGTGACGCAAATTGGCCAGACCACGCTCAAGACCCACAGGATAAATCTGAGGGTTCAAGAAACGTGTATACGCTGCATCCAGGCGCATAAGCGCAGCGTGGCAGCGATCGCGAGCAACCTCAATAGACTCGCTCTCCCCTACACGCTTACCGCCTTCTACCAGCCTTACCATCAACTCGCGAGAAGTTCCTTCAAGCTTGTGGGTTGAATACGGGTCAATGATGTCGACAACAGTTGCCTTAGACTCTGGACTCTTGGTTACCAGATAATCTGGGTCAAAAATCATGTCGCCTGCAGGGCAGCCGTTTGCATCGTAGAAGCGGCGAATGTGCTGAATGCCTGGAACGGTACGCTTGTAAGCCATCTCAGACAGCTTGATAACAGGAGTCCAAGGCTCAGTGGAAGACTGACGACGAGCGGTGAGCTTATAGACGCCGCCAAGCGAAGGCTGAGGATCGCAGGTAGCAAGCTTGGTACCAACACCAAAAGCGTCAATAGGTGCGCCCTGAGCAAACAGCGACTGGATGGTGTACTCGTCAAGATCATTTGAAACAGAAATCTTGATGTAAGGAAGGCCAGCCTCGTCAAAAGCCTTGCGAGCTTCCTTAGAAAGGCGTGCGAGGTCTCCGGAATCAATACGAACAGCATTCAAGCGCTCGCCGCGCTCCTCCATCTCTTTTGCCACAATGATGGCGTTCTTGATGCCTTCGTGAACATCATAGGTATCAAGCAGAAGTGAGCAGTTAGTTGGGCTAGATTTTGCAAACGCCCTAAAGGCATCAAGCTCAGTATCGAACGACATTACCCAAGAGTGTGCGTGGGTACCAAAAACAGGAATGCCGTAGATTTTGCCAGCAAGGACATTTGAAGTGCTTGAAGCACCCGCAATATAGGAAGCGCGAGCAACTGCCAGACCACCGTCTGGACCCTGCGCACGACGCAGGCCAAAGTCAGAAACTGGATTGCCCTGAGCTGCCTTGATAACGCGTGCGCACTTAGTTGCTGCCAAAGTCTGGAAGTTAACCAGGTTGAGCAGGGCGGTCTCAATGAGCTGACAATCAACAATGGAGCCCTCTACGCGGACCATAGGCTCGCGTGGGAAAACAAGCTCTCCCTCGGGGATTGCATCAATGGTTACATTGAGCTTGTGGTTGCGCAAAAACTCAAGGAATGCTGGCTTAAAGAGACGACCGCCACCAGGAGAGTTAATGCTTGCCAGGTAGTCAATATCGTCATCTTCATAGATAAAGTTTTCAACTAAGTCAGCAATTTGACCAGTACCACAAGAAATTGCAAATCCACCATTAAAGGGGTTCTCGCGGAAGAATGCGGTAAAGCATGCCTCTGCATCAACAAGACCGGCTTCCCAATAACCTTGAGCCATCGTGAGCTCATACAAGTCTGTATTAAGGCTAACGTCTGAGGGTTTGGTACGATCAGTGAGTGACATAGTTGCTCTTTTCGATTGGTCAAAAACTGACGGTGAGACGATATATCTAGAGTAGCAGTCCTACAAAATAAATTGGCTTACAACAAAGATAACTGCGAGAATTACCACAGTTCCAATAACAATTTTTTGTCCCAAAGGCATTTTGATGTCTTCGTCGTCCTCATCTGGCTCCATGAGAGCACGGCCCTTTGCGCGCTGCTCCTGAATGCGACGAATTTGCTCGGCCTCCTGCTGAGCTGCCTGACGTGCAGCACGCTGCTGAGCTTCACTTTCCACTGCTGCATCCACCTCTGCCTGAACTGCAGCTTCTGCCTGGGCAGCACGGGTCTTCTCGGCACGAAGCGCCTCGAGCTCAGCGCGCTCTTTCTCTGCGCGAAGAGCCTCGAGCTCCCTGCGCTCTTTCTCTGCGCGGAGCGCTTCCAGCTCGGCGCGCTCCGCGTCCGTAAGCGCAGCCGCCTGTGGCGCTGGGGTGGTTTGGAGTTCTTCGGGTTTCTCGACAGACATGGTTACTCCTCGGTTTGCGTATCGGGGATGCTGGTGGTGGCGTCGTTGGCGGCATGGCCAGCGGCACAGGCGTCGGTGGCGTTGCCGCGAGCCGTGCGAAGCTTGAGCGCGGGACCCTCAACGCCTGTTGCGTCAAAGGCTGGCACAAAACTCTCGGAGACGGTTCCACCCTCCTGCCACCACAGGTTCTCAAAGCCCAGGTCATCCGCATGACAGAGCACCAACTCGTACTCCTCGTCAGAAAGCGTTCCAGAAAGCGGACCGCCAGCCGCGCGCATGCGCTCGTTGGGCGTGTACTGATTCATGATTGATACGTCTACATCATTATGACAAAGATTCCAGACGCGGTTGAGCACCTCGCAGGAATCGTCCGCGTGCGTGGGCATGACCAGGTGACGCACAATGATGCCCTGTAACATGCGACCGTCACCATCCAGCTTGCGCCCGCCACGACCCATCACCGAGTCATGCATAACCTCAAGCGCCGCCATAGACATCTCTGGATAATCTGCTGCGTACGAAAGCTCTTTTGCTAGCGCAGGGTCTGCGTACTTGACGTCCGTCAGCCAGATATCAATGACACTCGAAACTTTCTGCACCACCTCTGGCAGCTCATATCCCGAGGTATTGCACACTATTGGGAGCGTAAGTCCCGCTTCTTTTGCCAGCGTAACTGCTTCAATTATGTGTGGCGAGAAGTGCAAGGGAGTTACAAGGTTGATGTTGAGCGCACCCTGAGCTTGCAGTTCAAGCATCATCTGGGCTAGGCGCTCGGTTGTGACTGGCTTGCCAAAACCTTCTTGCGAGATTTGATGGTTCTGACAGAACACGCATCTGAGCGGGCAACCCGTGAAAAATATGGCGCCTGATCCGGCCTCGCCCGAGATGGGAGGCTCCTCCCAAAAGTGCAGCGCTGAACGAGCCACACGAATGGTGCTTGAAGCTCCACAAAGGCCCGCTTTACCAGCGTTTCTTTGAGCATGGCAACGCCTTGGGCAGAGTTCACAGACGTCGTAGGCAGAAAACGTAAGGGTATTAGGTGATGGTGCACTACCCAAGGGTTTCTCACCTCCCGTCGTATCTGCTCAGGCAGATGGTGGTATAAAAAACGCGCAGGTTCTCTGCGCGCGTCAAAGTCATGGTGGAGATAAAGGGATTCGAACCCTCGGCCTCTGCCTTGCGAAGGCAGCGCTCTCCCAACTGAGCTATATCCCCGTTGCGGTACTTATTGTGGCAATCAGGGGCAGGTATGTCAATGATTATACGAGCGGAATGAGCGGCTGTAGGCTTGCGAGGAGGCTCGTTGCGTTTCCGCGGACCATTGCGGCTCTTCCGCGGACTGTCAGCGCTCTTCCGTGAGCCGTCACAATTTAAACACAGACTGCCTAGGCACAAAAATATCCTTCCCCGCAGTCATCTATGAACCCACCTTCATAAGGTGGGCGCCGCGCTCGAGCGTTCCAGCTTCCTTAACAACGAAGGATGCCTGTACTGAACACGAGAATAGGCTCCCTGAAAAAACTTGTCGGTTCACCCAGTTTTGACCGCGGGAAAAGGACAATTCTTACTATAAAGAGATTATAAAAAGATTAAAGTCTTGACTTGTTTTTTAATGAGCAGCACAATTAAATGGTATGGATTTTAGCAGTTAAATACTGTTTTTTATTGGAGGGTATACGGCTTGAACCTCTGGGTAACCATGTTTTGTGTTTTCCTCTCAGCTGGTCTTGGTTCAGCTCTGATTACCCCTGCCGTTCGTCAACTGGCTTGGAAGCTTGGGGTTGTCGATAAACCCTCTGCTCGTCGAGTTAATAAAAAACCTATCCCTCGCATGGGTGGCGTCGCCATTTTCTTTGGATTAGCTGTTGCTATGCTGGTGCGCTATGGCGTCGAGGCAATCCTCGGACATGCCGAGATCAACCTTTCTACTCGCTATTATCTCAACGTCAACTTCTGGATTGTTTGCGCTGCATTTGTGGTCATTTTCTTGACCGGTCTGCTTGACGATATTTTTTCTCTCAAGCCGATTCAGAAACTTGCTGGTCAGGTAATTGCAGCAAGCATTGCAGCAGCTGGCGGTCTGATTATCGGTAACGTTGTTGACCCGTTTTCCGCTTACGGATTTGTGGATCTTGGATGGCTTGCCTATCCCGCAACCGTCATCTACCTGGTCGCGTACGCCAACATCATTAACCTGATCGACGGCCTTGATGGACTTTCTTCGGGTATTACCTGTATTGCCTCTACCACTATGTTTGTGCTCTCCATTTGGGCAGGCCGAATTGACGCCGCTCTTTTAAGCGCCGCAATCGCAGGTACCACGCTTGGATTTTTGGTTCACAACTCATACCCAGCAACCATTTTCATGGGTGATTCTGGTTCTCTGACCTTGGGCTTTGCTCTGGGAACAATTTCGCTTTTGTCCGTTACTCGTTGGGCAGGACTCACAACCATCATTGTTCCTCTCGTCGTTGCAGGCATTCCAATCATCGATACCTTCTCCGCGATTGTTCGACGCACACGCGCACACGTTAGCTTTGCAACCGCCGACCGCGGACACATCCATCACCGCTTGATGGCTCATGGCTACAATCAGCGTCAAGCGGTTCTTTTGATGTACGGCTGGACTGCCCTTCTGTGCGTTGGCTCGCTCATTATGACGCAGGTCAATACGCTGCCTCGTATTGCAATTTTTGTCATGCTACTTACTATGTCTGCTTTCTTTGCAAAGTACCTGCATCTTTTTGAGCCTGTTCTGCTTCACCATACTGATCCAAAGACTGGTGAAGATGAACTCATTACCCCTAAAGATCCAGACTTCGACGAAGAGATTAAGCAGCTACACGAAGAAGAGCACGAGCATCTCGAAGAGCTTATCCACAGAGATCACAAGAGCGAATAACTGGGAAAGAGCTGAGCTCTTCCCGCACCCGCATCGATCGCCATGTAAGCTGTGACTACACGGGTTTCTCGGCCTCTGAACCGCGCGTTCTTCTCGCCAAGTGCGCAAATGACATGCTCTTCTCACTAAGGATGACTTTCCAACATTGCGCGCCTGAAAAGTGCAAAGAATCTGTATTTGAGGTACAGATTCTTTAACAAAATCAGGCAAATCCACAGTTTCTTTTACATTTTTAGGCAAAAGTTACAGATTCTTTGAAGAAATCAGGCACGTAAAAGATAGATTACGTGTCCCTGAATTTTTGAGCCTGAAAGCTGCATCATGTCTGAATAAATTTACTCAGACATGGCGAGAAAAACCGGCAATTAGCTCAGATATGGTGTACTTTTCCGGCAAATTGCTCAGACATGGCGAGAAAATCAGGCGCGTCGTAACCTCAACTGTGCGCCTCGTGACCTCGACCGATCGTGCCTCCCGGACTCTTGCCAAAAGAAAACCCCGCACATCCGGGATGTACGGGGTGTAGCTATCTAGCTGCGAAGAAATCGCTTGGCTGAAGCCTCAAACTGAGGTTACTCAGCAAGTGCCTTCTTAGCGATCTCTGCAAGATCTGCGAAGCCCTGCTCGTCAGAGTAAGCAATCTCTGCGAGAACCTTGCGGTCAAGCTCAACACCAGCAAGCTTGAGGCCGTGCATGAACTTGCTGTAAGAAAGGTCGTTGATGCGTGCTGCAGCGTTGATACGCTGAATCCACAGTGCGCGGAAATCACGCTTCTTGTTACGACGGTCACGGTAAGCATACTGACCAGAATGCTGTGCCTGCTCCTTCATACCACGGAAGGTACGAGAGGAAGTTCCGTAATAACCCTTTGTGCGCTCGACGAGCGTCTGACGCTTCTTGCGACCAGCAACTGCGCGCTTAACTCTTGCCATATCTAATCACTCCTTGTTATTTGATCTGGTGGGTGGCGCGCTTAGTTCTTAGCGCCCATACGCTGAGAAACTACTGCTGCATCGCCAGCGGAAAGAACAGCTTCTTTACGGAAGCCACGGATACGCTTCTGGGACTTCTTGGTAAGAATGTGGCTCTTAAAAGCCTTAGCACGCATAATCTTGCCAGTACCGGTGCGGCGGAAACGCTTAGCCGAACCCTTGTGCGTCTTCATCTTAGGCATACTACTTCTCCTCCTGTGTGGTGCCATCCTCAGCACCCTCGGGCTTCTCGTCAAACGCTCCCTTGATTGGAGCAACGAGCATGTGCATGTTACGGCCTTCAATGAGCGGTTTCTGCTCAATTGTGGCAAAAGGCTTCAAATCTTCAGCAAGGCGATCAAGTACAATACGGCCCTGCTCTGGGTGAGCCATCTCGCGTCCACGGAACATGATGGTGATCTTGACGCGTGCTCCCTTCTTGAGGAAGCGCAGTACGTGACCCTTCTTGGTCTCGTAATCGCCCACATCAATCTTTGGGCGGAACTTCATCTCTTTGACTTCGATCTTGACCTGGTTCTTGCGAGCTGCCTTGGCCTTGCGAGCCTGCTCATACTTGAACTTACTGTAATCAAGAATCTTGCATACAGGAGGCTCGGCATTTGGAGCAATCTCTACGAGATCAAGACCGTGCTCACGAGCTCTCTTCATTGCATCATTGACGCCAAAAAGACCAAGCTGACTACCATCAGCGTCAATAAGACGGCACGTGCGAGCAGTGATTTCCTCATTAATGCGAGGACCATCGTTCTTGGCTATCTTGTACACCTTCCCTCTTGGACAATTGCTTGTCCGCCAATAAAAAAACCCAGTGCACAAGCAACTGGGAGACAATACGCACAGGTAGCGTGCGAAGGTTAAATTGTCTGACCAGACAGCTGCTTTTGCGCTGTGTAGGTGGGGACTCACGTTCAATCCCGCTTCAAAAGTACCTTGTAAGGTTACCTCTAACAAGAAGACATTACAAGTACCAAGTTAGATATGACGAGAAATTCACATCTAGCTTAAACTTTTAGCTGGTGCCCGAGGTGGGACTTGAACCCACACGAGTTTCCTCAAAGGTTTTTGAGACCTCCGCGTCTGCCATTCCGCCACTCGGGCTAAAAAGTTTGCATAGGTACTATACCGCACCTATGCAAATCTGTCTTGCTAAATCATCAAAGTTATAGCTGATTTAATCCTGTAAGAAAGGGTTAGTTGCTATCTCTGCCTCAAGAGACGTTTGATTTCCATGTCCTGACAAAATAATGGAGGTTGGATCAAGCTCTGTCTTGATGAGGTTCAAAGAAGCCTTAAGCGTTTCAAAGTTGCCGCCTGGAAGGTCTGTTCTTCCTGCAGAACCCTGGAAAAGCGTATCGCCTACAAAAACGGCGCCAGTAGCAGTTCCCTCACCCACCAAAACAATACCGCCAGGAGTGTGGCCTGGAGTTTCCATAATCTTGAACTGTGCAGTTCCAACAGAGAGAACATCTCCCTCATGGAGAAAATCGTCTGGTTCTGGAGCGTCATCATAAATCTCGTTTGAGTTATGGGCCTTCTGTGCAAGCTCATTATCTGCCTCGTTGATTAGGTACTGAGCACCAGGTACCGCAAGCTTCAAAGCCTTAACGCCACCAACGTGATCAGCATGGCCGTGAGTAGCAACAATGTATTTAAGCTCAAGGTTCAAGAACTGTGCAGCAATCTCTGCACCCGATGCACCGGGGTCAATAATCATGCACTCATTACCAGAAACGTAAATGTAGCAGTTGGTCTCAAGAGGACCTACTTTGAAGACGCCAATTTGGTCTTTTGCGTGATGGCAACCACCATGACCGTGATGGCCGCAGCAACCACCGTGACCATGCTCACCGTGGCCGTGCTCACCATGATGGCCGCAGCAGCCGCCGTGACCATGCTCTTCGTCGTGGTGATGGCCGCCGCAGGAGCAGCCCTCATTTTGATTAGCCATAGAGTCTCCTTCTCATCTGATTAGCGCCTTCACCTGGCATAATACGACGAGCGTCGTAGACAGAAGGCACGCGAGTTACAAATGCAAATAAGGTATCGAGCAAGCTGGTATCAGAGATTGAAACCAAGAAGCGCATACGTACCACGCCCTGCTCACCTACTTGTGTAGCAGCAGAAAGAATGTTTGCGCCAGCGTCAGACAACGCAACCGTAACGTCTTTGAGAAGACCCATGCGGTCTGTTGCCTCAACGACAATCTCAACCCTAAATTCTGTGGCGCCACTGGCATCCCAAGAAACAGGAATGATGCGCTTTGGATCGTTGAGCAGGTCTTTAACGTTAGGGCAATTAGCTCGGTGAACAGAAACGCCACGACCACGTGTAATGAAGCCCACAATATCGTCACCTGCAACAGGATTGCAGCAATGTGCAAGATGAACAAGCAAATCTGGATCGCCATTTACCACAACGCCGCAGTTAGACTTCTTGGGGCGACTACCCTTGGCGGTGCGAGAAATAACATACGAACGAACCAATGGCTGATCGTTTGCAATTGCCTTGTTCTTCTCCTGAAGGCGTGCCGCATTGCGCTCTTGCTCAGTAACAACCTCGGGGTTTTTCTCCTCCAAGATTTCGCTCACGCGATTAACAACCTGCTTAGTAGACTGATTACCTGCACCAATTCCTGCAAACAGGTCATCTACGCTGCGATAATCAAACTGCTCGGTAAGCTGATCAAGCGCCTTAACGGTACGCGTAGCACTGATGCCATAACCGCGCTTACGCAGCTCTTTTGCAAGCTCAGAACGACCGCGCTCAGCATCGTCAGACTTATTCTCTTGCGAGAAATACTTACGAATCTTTGCACGCGCAGACGGCGTCTTTACCAGCGTCATCCAATCGCGAGAAGGGCGAGCGTTCTTGTTAGTCAAAATCTCAATGCGGTCGCCCATCTGGAGCGTATGCGTCAGCGGGACAACAGATCCGTTAACACGCGCGCCAACACAGTGATTGCCAACCTCAGTGTGGACAGCGTAAGCAAAGTCCAGAGGCGTTGAATTGACACGCAAGCTCATAACCTCACCCTTTGGCGTGAAGACAAAAATCTCATGCTCAAAGAGGTCTACGCGCAGGTTATCCAAGAACTCGTGAGGATCATCAATATCGTCTTCAACAGCCCAGTCAAGACTGCGGCGAATCCAGTTGATAGTTGAGTCAATAAGCTTGTCTTCAGAGGACATCTTGCCCTTTGAATTGCCCTGCTCCTTATAAAGCCAGTGGGCAGCAATACCGTACTCAGATGCCTCATGCATCTCGGCGGTTCTAATCTGAATCTCAATAGGACGACCATCTGGTCCAATAACCGTTGTATGCAACGACTGGTAAAGGTTGGCCTTTGGCGTTGCAATGTAGTCCTTAAAACGACCAGGCATTGGATGCCACAGCGCATGGATAGCGCCGAGTGCTGAATAGCAATCACCTACAGAGTTTGTAATAACACGCAGAGCGATAAGATCGTAGATGTTGGAGAACTCTCTGCCCTTGCGGACCATCTTTTGATAAATGGACCACAGGTGCTTAGGACGTCCCGTAATCTGGAAGTCAGTTAGACCAGCAGCATTAAGCTCATCTGTCAGAGTCTTTTTAGCGTTGTTGAGGTCATTCTCTCTTTGTGCACGAGAGTCAGAGACCATGCGAGCAACACGCTGGTACTCCTCTGGTTCAAGCCAGAAGAAAGACAAATCCTCAAGCTCCCACTTAACCGAAGAGATACCCAGACGGTCAGCAAGTGGTGCATACACGTCCATGGTTTCTCGCGCCTTAAACAGACGACGATCCGGTGGAAGTGCTGCCAGCGTACGCATGTTATGAAGGCGGTCGGCAAGCTTGATGATAACAACGCGGATGTCCTTTGACATGGCAAGGAACATTTTGCGCAGGTTAAGCGCTTGTTTCTCGTCCATTGAACTGACTTCGATGGACGTAAGTTTTGTGACGCCGTCAACAAGCTCAGCCACTGACTCACCAAAGCGAGAAGAAATTTCATCGAGTGAGGCAGACGTATCTTCTACGGTATCGTGCATGAGGGCAGCGCAGATGGTGTCTTCATCCATATGAAGATCGTGCGCAAGAATAAGGGCCACTTCAACTGGGTGGTTGATATAAGGCTCGCCAGAACGACGACGCTGGTCTTTATGATAGTCAGCAGCAAAGGCATATGCAGCAGCAATCTTTGCCTGAGCTTCCTCAGGCAAATATGTGCGCACGGCTCCCTCAAGCAGACGGTAATTATCCGCGCCTGGCGCCTTGGCCTCTTTTTTGGTCCTCTCGTCACTCATCAGAGGACTCCCTTCCCCCATCAAACGTTGAACCAATTTCTGGAACGATGGGTTTTGTTATAGCATCTGCCAGCTCATCTGTTGAAGCAGAAAGTACCCACTGAGCAAATGATTCAAACTCAGCGTGCGCTTTAAGCCCCTCAGCGTAGCGTGCAGACTCCAGCAAGTCCATGTGCGAAGCTTGACTATTGACGGAGATTGTTCGCGTTTGATCAAATCCTTCAATGCTAATAAACCCTAGCTCAGCAAAAACGTCAAGTGCAACACGAACGGTTTGCTCGTCAGCCTTAGATCGCGGGTCAATTTCTAGCGCCATCTGCGCAATATCTTCATCAGTGAGTGCTGAATCAGCTGTCTGAGTACCAAGCTTTGGCTGCAGCGCCGTAAGCGCGCGGTAGACAGCTACCAGGGCTTCTCGCTGTGGTGCATGAGAAGAAAGGATGCGCTCGTTAACGCGCATATCATGCGCATCAAATAGCATCTGAATTACAGAAGGCTTACCGTCTCTACCTGCGCGTCCGCTCATCTGATTGAAGGCAACGCGACCAAACGGCAGGTGATACAGAATAACCTGGCGAATATCAGAGATATTGACGCCTTCGCCAAATGCACTGGTAGCAATGATGCAGCAAACGTCTCCACGCCTAAAAGCGCGCTCAACGTTCTTGCGTATCTGAGGTGTTAGACCCGCATGATAGAACGCAATCTTATGACCAAGTTCTGGAATACGATGGCGCAACATACGCGTCAGTGCCTGCGCTTGCTCCCTTGAATTGACGTAGACAACTGTTTTTGTGCCATCTGACACAAGAGAAAGCAGCGCACATTCCCTATCCTTAGTACCACGAAGGTCTCTGAGTTCAAGGTTAGTACGAGCCGTTTTGTCTTTGTATACATGCTCTGTTTCAATGGAGAGAAGCTCACAGATGTTCTGAGCTGACTGCGTGGTAGCCGTAGCTGTTGTGGCAAGTACCTGCGGACTCCCAAGCATCTTTAGTGCCTGTGGCATTTGTGCATATGCAAGTCTGCCCTCAGAAGCATTCATGCCCACATGATGTGCCTCGTCAAACACTACAAATGAGATGTTTTGCGCTTTGGCAAATTGATCAGCGTGGAGCGAGAAGAACTCTGGAGTAGTCAGCACAATATCAAGCTCATTGTTTGTCATGCGAGCAAACAGGTCTTCTCGGCTGGAAAGATCTGTTTCTCCGTTGAGTACCTCGACAGAAATTCCTAGAGGCTCAAAGGTGTTTTTTATGCTTTGAACCTGGTCGTTGATGAGGGCGCGCAGCGGATAGACAAACACGCTCATTTTATGTTGCAGCAACGCAACACGAGCAGCATGAACCTGGAAGATAAGCGATTTACCTCTACCTGTTGCCATAACAGAGAGACAAGACGTTCCTTGAGAGAGAACCTCTAGCGTTTTCTTTTGCAGAGGCAAGAGCTCTCTTGAACCAATCATGGACGTGACTAGGGTCTGGGTAAGCTCCTCAGAAGAAAGACTTTCCAGCTCACGGCGCTTTTGCTGCGCCTGTTCTTGGGAGGCCTCATCAGCCTCTGTAGTCTCCTTGGTAACCACAAGGGGCAAGTCAGCAGCACTGCCAAGAAGATCTGCTTCAATAGGGCCGTCATCTTCATCGGTAAAGTCTCTGTAGAGAATATCTCTGACCATGAGTTTTGGCTTAGTTCTGCCCTGCCAGGTCTCGTTAACTGCTTCAAAAATCAAATCAACAGCTCCGTCATACTCAGCTGCCGCCTCAACATGAGGCGTTCTAAACATGATGGATGAAATTGAAGAAATGCCATTTGAAGCCATAAAACAAAGATGAGCTCCGCCTGCGCCAACGCGCGAGCGATTCTTCATCACTACACCCTTGACGCCAAAGAGCGGTTTTTTATTACCCTGACCAAAAGGTTGCAGGGCCTCAAGGGCGTCAATGGAGTTGATGGTAATTTCATCAAGGTTTACTAGTGCTGTAACTTCTCCTGAAGCCTCAAGCTCTTCTTCTGGGAGCTCTGCCATGACCTCAGATAAACGCTTTCTAAAAGCATCAATCTTTGCTGTTTCTACCGTTACGCCAACGGCTCCTTGGTGGCCACCAAAACGGACGGTAAGGTCTGCACATTGCTCAACGGCGTGGAATAAATCAACGGAGCCAACAGAGCGGCCAGAACCGCGAGCAACTCCATCTTGGATGGTAAACAGAATGCAAGGCACGTGATAGCGATTAACAATTCTTGAAGCAACAATGCCCTTTACGCCCTCATGCCAACCCTCTTTGGCAAGCACAATTGCGTGGCCGCCATCGTAAATTTCTTTTGCCTGCTCAAGCGCTTCATCGGTAAGCTTTGCCTCAATAGCACGACGCTCGGCATTAATCTCTTCTAGTTTTCCAGCAAGAATGGTAGCCTCTTCCGCGTCTTCTGTGAGGAGAAGGTCAAGGGCAATATCGGTAGTGCCCATGCGTCCTGCTGCATTAAGACGAGGAATAATAGAGAATGGCAGATTATCTGCAGAAATCTGAGCAATGTCTTGACCAGTAACAGCTGCAAGAGCTACAAGACCTGGACGAAGACCTTTCTGAAGACGCTTGACGCCTTCAGAAACCAACGCACGATTCTCTTTGTTGAGCATCATCATGTCAGACAGCGTGCCCAACATAGCAACATCAATGTAATCAAGCCACAACTGAGGTTGACCAAGGAGCTGTCCTAAAACCTGAACCAGCTTAAGAGCAACGCCTGCACCAGCAAGTTCTCTAGAAGGACAATCTTCAACAAGCTTTGGATCAGTGACTGGAACACCCTGGGGCACCAGATCTGCGGGCTCATGATGATCGGTAACAACAACATCAATCTCCTGCTGCAAAAGCCAAGCAACCTCTTGAGCAGCAGCAATGCCATTATCTACCGTAATAATTAAATCTGGCTTTCTATCTTGCAAAACTCTTGCAAGAGCCTCTTTAGAAAGTCCGTATCCCTCACCAAAACGATGCGGAATATACGGCAAAACATCTGCTCCCAATCGACGTAAAGCCAGGGTAAGCAAACACGTTGAGCTCATTCCATCAACATCAAAATCACCAAAAACGGCAATCTTTTTATGCTCAACAATTGCCTTATGAACGCGGGAGGCAACCTCAGCCATTCCAGGAATACACTGTGGATCAAGCCAATCCCTTTGCAAGGATGGCGAGAGAAACTCTTGAGCTGTGGCTACATCAGTAAATCCACGTGCTACTAATACACGAGCAACAAGTGGCGTAACGTGCAATTCTTTTTTAAACAGCGACTCTAGATATACGTCTTGTGTAAGAACACTCCAACGAGTGCTTTTCTCGATGCCGGGCATCATATCCTCTTTTCTGTGGCGGCAGAGCCAGCCAGGGGCACCTTGGGCACCCGCGAATGTTTATCTCTTCCATTCTACCCGTGTCACCGGACAAAAAATGACTAGCCCACAAATTAGTGAGCTAGTCATAAAAAAATTTAAATCAAAGTTGCTTGCGCAGGGCTATCAAGATTGCTTGCGCAGGGCTATCAAGAAGACGGGTTTCTCGCCAGACGAACTTAGAAATCAACCACACCGTCAGAGTTTTCCCACTCTTCAACAAAATCGCTATAGGTACCTGCAAGAATTGCTTCGCGTGCCTGACGCATCAACTCAAGCAGGAAGTAAATATTGTGCATAGAAAGCAGCTGTCCGCCTAGCATCTCATGCTGTTTGACCAGGTGATTAATGTACGCGCGAGAATAACCGCCCGTGCAAACCGGACAGGTGCACTTGGCGTCAATAGGACCCGCGTCGGCAAAGTACTTAGCGTTCTTGAGGTTCATGCGGCCCTCATGGGAAAACGCGGTACCCATACGTGCGGTGCGCGTTGGAAGCACGCAGTCAAACATATCAATGCCACAAGCAACACCGCGGATAAGCGTGGACGGATTACCAACACCCATCAGATAACGAGGCTTATTGCGAGGCATGTAATCGGCGCAAAGTGGCGCCAACGTCTCAAACATAACCTCGTGAGGCTCTCCAACGGAATAGCCACCAATGCCATAACCAGGGAAATCACCAATGGACTCAAGGTGCTCAATGGAGCGCTTGCGCAAATCAAGATACATGCCGCCCTGAACAATGCCAAAGAGCGCCTGATCAGGACGGGTATGAGCCTTAAAGCACCTTTCGGCCCATGCGCTTGAAAGCTCAACACCACGCTCAACTTTTTTGCGCTCGGCAGGATAGCCTACGCACTGATCAAGCTGCATAACAATGTCTGCACCAAGGTTCTGCGCAATCTGCATGTTAGTTTCTGGCGTCCAGTACGACCATGCGCCGTCGTAATCTACTGCACGGAATTTAACGCCCTCGTCAGAGAGCTTCATGAACTCCTCGTGACTAAAGACCTGAAATCCGCCGGAATCCGTCAGAATTGGTCCATGCCACTGCATAAAGTCATGCAAGCCACCCATCTGTGCAACCAGCTCATCTCCTGGGCGCTGAGACAGATGGTACGTATTTGCCAGAATAATTTTGGCGCCAAGGTCACGGACGGTATCGGTCATCAAACCTTTAACGGTTGCCTTAGTACCAACCGGCATAAAAATAGGCGTTGGAATATCACCATGAGGCGTATGGAAGATGCCGGCGCGTGCATGCGTCTTAGGATCTTCGGCGAGAAGTTCGTAGGTAAACCAAGAATCTTCTTTTTTCTCTGCCCAATTTTCTGTGTGTACGCAGGAAATGTTGGTGGTAAAACCCTGTGCTTTTTTGGAGCCGTCTGGCATGTAACCTCGATTACAACGTGCGGAGAGCATCAACCAAAGCTGTCTTGTCCTCTGTTTTCTGGTCCTTCATTTTTATCACACGTGCAGGACATCCCGCTACCACAGCATTTGCTGGAACGTCCTCAACTACCACAGCACCTGCTGCAACAACAGCGCCTTCTCCAACACGAATGCCCTCAATTACCACGGCATTTGCGCCGATAAGAACGTTGTCTTCAACAATAACTGGCGTAGCAGATGCAGGCTCAACAACACCAGCAAGAACAGTACCAGCACCAATGTGGCAGTTCTTACCAACAGTTGCACGGCCGCCAAGAACAGCGCCCATATCAATCATGGTGCCCTCGCCAATTACAGCACCAATATTAATAACAGCACCCATCATAATGACGGCATTGTTACCAATCTCAACGCGCTCACGAATCAGTGCACCTGGCTCAATACGTGCGTTTACGTCCTTCATGTTAAGCAGAGGAACACCGGAGTTTCGACGGTCATTCTCGATATCAAAATACTCAAATGCGTCTGCATTTTGCTCAACAACACTCTTGAGCTCGGACCAATCGCCAAAGACTACCTTTGAGGTGCCCTCACCATACACGCGAGAAGATCCATACGACACAGAAGCACCCTCGCGCTCTTTGACGTAGAGCTTAATGGGGGTCTTCTTCTCTGACGTAGCAATGTAATTAATAATTTCCTGGGCGTCCATGCGCGTCCTTTCTTAATCAAATAGGCGCCGACCTGCAAAGATCAGCATGTGTATTTATCCAAAAATCAACTCTTCAAAGGTATAGAAACCTGGAGCTTTTGTAAGCAATTTCTCAGCGCACGCAACGGCACCGTTCACAAAAATCTGACGAGACGTTGCACGATGAGTCAGACATACTTCCTCATCCTGTCCAAAGAAATGCACTTCATGAGTGCCAGCCACCGTGCCGCCTCTGAGGGCAAACACGCCAATCTCGTCCTTGGTGCGCGCTCCGCAGAAGCCCTCGCGACCAGAAACAACGGGGCGAGTTCCCTCAGGATCAATAGCAGCGAGCAGCAGCTTTGCTGTACCAGATGGAGCGTCAACCTTCTGGTTGTGATGCGTCTCCACAATCTCGGTATCCCAGCCGTCAAGCGCCTCAGCAGCCATAGCTACCGCGCGCCTCAACACAGCAACGCCCACCGAATAGTTTGCCGCATGAATCACCGGCACGCTCTCCCCCAGCTGCTTCAGCTCTGAAAGCTGCTCTGGCGAGAAACCCGTGGTACCAGAAACCAGCGCACACCCGCGCTCACGCACAAAGCCGAAAACAGCCTCAAAGGCAGCAACGCCAGAGAAATCCACAACCACATCAGGCGTCTGCTCAACGGTATTCAGCTGATTGATATTCTCGTGACCAAACGCACCAAGTACCTCAAAGCCGTGAGCAATCAGGGTTTGCTCAATGAGCTTTCCCATCTTGCCGGTACCAATTACTACTGCACTAGGCATCAAGAAGACCAGCCTTTCTCATAGCGTTTTCAAGCACCTCGGCGTGCTCATCAGTCATCTTCCACAGAGGTAGACGATAATTTTCTTCCATAAATCCCATACGAGCCAGAGCGGCTTTGACAGGAATTGGATTAACCTCGCAGAAGAGCGCGTGAACCAGGTCAAGATACTGAAGCTGCAGCTCACGAGCAAGGGAGACCTCGCCACGGTGCCATGCAACTACCAGGTCATGAACCATCTTTGGATCAAGGTTAGACCAAACAGAAATGACACCAGAAGCGCCAAGAGAAAGCAGCGGCACAATCATGTCGTCATTTCCAGACCACATAGTAAAGTCATCGCTCAAATAACGAGCAACCTTTGTTGCGTATGCAATGTCTCCAGAAGCCTCTTTAATGCCCCATGCATTTGGATGTGCTGCAAGCCTCTGAACATTGCGCTCAGAAATTGAGCAGCCCGTTCTACCAGGAATGTTATACAAAATACAAGGAACATCAACGCGGTCGAGTACATACGAGAAGTGCTGGTAGATGCCCTCTTCGTTACTCTTGTTGTAGTAAGGAGTAATCAGCAGCAGACCATCAACACCCGCCTTCTCTAGAGCCTCCGCTTTGCGCAAAGACTCAGCGGAAGAGTTGGAGCCAGCACCGCCAATAACAGGAACTTTGCCCTGAGCTCTGGAAAGGATTGCCTTAACTACCTCGATGTCCTCCTCATCTGTCATGGTTGAGGACTCGCCGGTAGTACCAAGAGCGAGAATACCGTCAATTCCCTGCTCAATCTGGAAGTCTACAAAGCGCTCAAGTGCCTCGAAGTCAACATTTCCCTGAGCATCAAATGGGGTTACTAAAGCGGTGATTGCACCAGTCAAATTCTTCATATCCATAGTTTTTCTCGCCCTCTAACGTGTGGTGTTTGTAGTTGTTTGTTGTGCAAGATCTGAAAAGTCTGAGCCGTCAAATACAAGCGTTGCAAAGTAATCGGCCTCTGTCTCAGCACGCCGAATAAGCTGCACAGATCCGTCTTCTAGAAGCAGCAGCTCAGCGGAGCGCAGACGGCCGTTGTAGTTATAGCCCATCGAGAAACCATGAGCGCCCGTATCGTGGATGAACAGGAGATCGCCCACAGCCACCTCTGGGAGCTGGCGATTCTTTGCAAACTGATCGTTATTCTCGCAAAGTCCGCCTACAACGTTGTAGATATGTGTTGCAGGAGCGGCCTCTTTGCCCATAACGGTAATGTGGTGGTAGGCGTCATAGATTGCAGGACGCATAAGGTTTGCCGCACACGCGTCTACGCCTAGGTAGTGGCGGTACGTCTCTTTTTGGTGCAAAACGCGAGTAACAAGCGCACCAGCAGGGCCCAAAAGCCAACGACCAAGCTCGGTGTAAATGGCAACGTCTCCCATACCTTCGGGAACTAGAACCTCTTCAAAGGCGCGCTTTACACCCTGACCAATGGCCAAGACGTCAGGCTCAACCTGGTCTGACTCATACGCCACACCAATGCCACCAGAAAGATCAATAAATCCAATATGAATATCAAGTTCTTTGTGCAACTTAACAGCCAGCTTAAAGAGGACGCGCGCGAGGTTTGGATAGTAATCTTCCTCTTGAGCGTTACTAGCCAAGAATGCATGAAGGCCAAACTCAGTCACGCCTTTGGTCTTAAGATACGCAAACGTCTGGAAAAGCTGCTCTTCTGTCATGCCAAACTTAGCATCATCGGGATTTCCAATAATGCCGTTTTGCGACTCAAACACACCGCCAGGATTAAGGCGTGCGCACATGACCTGCGGCATGTTGCTTCCCACCGCTTCTTCAAGCGTTGTAAGCATATCGCCACCAGCGTCTAAGTTAATAATGGCTCCCAGCTCATGAGCGCGAGCAAAGTCAAGCACCGTAGTGTCGTTTGACGAGAGCATAATGTTTTGACCGGTGACTCCACAGGCTTTTGCAAGAGTAAGCTCTGTGGCATTTGCACAGTCGCAGCCACAACCAAGCTCTGCAAGCAATCTCACAATGTAAGGATTTGGCGTAGCTTTTACCGCAAAGTACTCTTTAAAGCCAGCGTTCCAGCTAAAAGCCTCTTGTAACAGCTTTGCGCGGCGAACAATCTCTGCCTTGTTATACAGGTGAAATGGCGTTGGATACGTCGTAGTAATTGCCTCTAAGGCATCTGCAGAAACAAACGGTTTCTTACTCAAAGCTCCCCCTCAAATTGGGGGCGCAATACACCGTCAAAGTAGCACCCCCGAAATCTCGGACAGTCTTGCATGTATTTCATACAAGCCCACCTGACAACCACGCCTGATTGCCAAGTTCGGCGAACCTCGCCTCCTTCTGGGGTCACTGCCTGCCGACTAACCCAGAACCCATCGTGCTCGCTCCTCTATTGACAGTAAAACCCTACCACAGAAAGCTCTGTATTTGGGCTAGTTTTGTTCTTCTCGCAAAGTATTAACAAAAGTCTTAAGGCGAGAAAGGCCTTCTGTCAGATTTTTGTCAGAAGCAGCATAACTGATACGCACATAGCCCTCAGCGCCGAAGAAAACGCCAGGTACCAGTGCAATACCAAACTCCTTGATTGCTCGCTCACAAAACGCCTCAGAATCAAGGGCAAATTCCTTGATTGATGGAAACGCGTAGAAAGCGCCTTCTGGTTCTTCAACAGGAAGATTCATCTCTGCAAGCGCAGAAAGAACAATCTGTCTTCGATTTTTATAATTTGTACGCATAGGCGTAACGTCATAAGAAAGCGCAGAGACAGCTGCAGGCTGAAGAAATGAGGGGACGGAAGCCACGAGCTGAGCGTGAACCTTTCCAATATCTGCTGCAAGCTCATCAGAGGTAGCAACCCAGCCAAGTCTCCAGCCCGTCATTGCCCATGGTTTGGAGAAACTATTTGTCACAATGCAGCGATCAGACAAATCTGGGTAGAGCTCAACAAAACGAGGAACATCCTCAACATAGGCAAGCTCTCTATAAACGTCATCACACATCACATAAAAGCCGTGTTCACGGGCAAGATTAGCTACCGCATCAAGCGACTCTTTTGTATAAACACATCCCGTAGGATTGTTGGGAGAAGTCAAAACAATAAGCTTTGTCTTCTCTGAAATCTTTGACTTAAGCTGCTCAGCATCAATCTGGAAATGATTGGTGCTGGTATCAAGCGGCACAACTACACCACGATTAAGCTGGCAGAGCGTTCTGTATACCAAATACGCTGGTTCAGGAATAATAACCTCGTCACCTGGATTCATAAGGGTCAGCATAGTTGCAGAAATGGCTTCCGCAGCTCCCACGGTAACGACAATACCGTCTTGACCGACCTTCATACCACGTGCAGACTCCCAGGCAGCAATGGCCTCCCTAAGTTCAAGAGTACCAACGTTGGGTGGATAATGCGTGTTTCCAGCTGCAAGCTCTCTGTCTACTAAGTTGCAAATAGGGGCTGGAGTATCTTCTCCCGGCTCTCCAATAGTTAAAGAAATACATCCTGGTGTTGCAGCAGCAAGTGCCGAGAAACGCCTAATACCAGAGGGTTTGAAAAGCTCTAGTGTTGTATTTCTTGATAGCGACATACAAACTCCTCAACATACTTTCAATCCATAATAGGTATCATTTAAATCATACGACACTTGATTGATACGAGGTTCGCATGAAAAGAGTTTTGTCTCTTGGCCTTAAGCTTATTACTGGCCTTCTAAAAAGGGTTCTTGCACCACTTTTCAAATTTGTAGGCGGGCTTTTTGTTCTAGCTTTACTGGTTCTTGGTGGATATGCCCTCTACCTGCAGCTTAATTACTATCGCATTCCTGACAATACTCCCGTATCCAATCAAGGTGCTTCTCCTGAGGCTACAACTGTACAGGTAGGCCAAACCTACACAGCTTCGACCTACAACATTGGCTTTGGTGCTTACACCCCTGATTACACCTTTTTTATGGATGAAGGCATCATGCAGGATGGCACACGCACCGTGGGAACTCACGGCCGTGCTGTCAGCAGAAACTCCGTTCTTTACACCACAAACGGTGCCCTGAACACCGTTTCTTCTCTGAATGGTGGTACAGCCCCTGACTTTATTCTTTTCCAAGAGATTGATACTTCATCTGACAGAAGCTGGCATGTGAATCAAGTTTCTGAAGCAGAGAGCCGCTTTGGATCCTACGCATCATATTTTGCGCAGAACTTCCACACCGCGTTTCTCGCCTATCCACTTACGGAGTTCCACGGAACCTCTAACTCTGGAATTCTGACGCTTTCAAACGTACTTGCTTCAAGCGCAACTCGTCGTACCTACCCCATTGACGAGTCGTTCCCAACAAAATTCTTTGACCTAGACCGTTGCTTTATGATTACACGCTATCCTACCAGCGATGGTCATGAGCTGGTACTTATTAACAGCCACATGTCTGCCTACGACAAAGGTGGCACCAGTCGCGCGCAGCAGCTTGCACTTCTAACCAAAATAATGTCTGAGGAGCGCGCTAAGGGCAATTACGTTATTGCGGGTGGCGACTGGAACCATGCCATTTTGGGCTCGCTTACACTCTACCCTTCTGTTCAGCAGGTACCAGACTGGGTAGCAGAACTCAAAGATTCTGATTTGCCAGAAGGCTTTAGCGTTGTAGCTCCAGACAACCTTACCAACGTTCCTACCTGCCGTGGAGATGACATCCCATACGAGAAGGACAAGACGTACACCACCACAGTTGATGGCTGGATTGTCTCGGATAACGTTGTTGCAACCGCCAGAAACATTGACACGCAATTTGCTTACTCGGACCACAACCCGGTTCTTCTGTCATTTACCTTAAAGAGCGCAGAATAGCGTTTATTTGATTGATAATACATGTCCATATTATGTGCGTGTTATACCTATAATACGCACATAATTGTTGACTTTATCGTCTTCATCTTGTATAACAAAATTACAAGAAAGGCGGGTCATTATGGCAAAAGTAAGCACAAATATAAATTTGGATCCAACGCTTAAAAAGAATGCCCAGGAACTTCTCAGAGATTTAGGCATGGATCTTACTACTGCTATTACCATTTTTCTTCGCCAGACTGTTCGTGAGCAGGGAATCCCTTTTGAAATCAAGCGAGAAATTCCTAATGCTCAAACTATAGAGGCTCTTAATGAATACACCAACATGAAAGAGCATCCAGAAAATTACAAGCACTATGCCTCATTCTCCGACGCAATGTCGGAGGTCCTAGATGCTTGAAATTGTTCTCTCTAATCAATTTAAAAAAGACATTAAAACTAAAGAATAATTTCTGTTTTGTTGTAACCACAACAAAAGCCATATGGAAGTCCTGTCACACTTTGGGTATAAAGTAAGCCGTAGTAGACTTTCTAAACTTATCCGAGAGGAGCCCGTATGGCACAGGTTCTTGATTTAAGCAAATCCGTTTATGAGATTTGCACTAAGTATCCCGTCATTAAAGGCCTCATGGCAGAAAATGGCTTTGCCGAGATTACCGAGCCAGGCCGTCTTCAGACCATGGGACGTTTTATGACCATCCCTAAAGGTTGCGACCACAAAGGCGTAGACCTTGAGGAACTCAAAGCAATCTTCCGCTCTCACGGCTTTACCATTCTTGGTGATGAGGAGCCTGCAGCAGCAGAAACCCCAGCTGACGAGAAACCCGCAGAGGCAGAGAACGCACCTATCGCGCAGACTCCTGAGGAGCGCAAAGCTCTTATCGCCCAGTACCTTGAGCGCCTCAATGACGGCGAGGACATAGAGGCTGTTCGCGAGGACTTTACCCGTAACTTCAAGGACGTCTCTGGCTCAGAGATTTCTAACGCTGAGCAGGAGCTCATTGCTGGCGGTGTTCCTATGGAGAAGGTCCTGAAGCTCTGTGACGTTCATGCTGCCCTCTTTGAAGGCAAGGTCTCTTGCGCACCAACAGGCGCTGTTGAAGAGACTCCTGGCCATCCTGTTTGGACCATGCGCCAAGAGAACGACCGCATTCTTGCCTTTATCCATGACCGCGTTGCTCCAGATGTAAAGCGTGCTCGTACGCTTACCGAGTCTTCCAGCAACGAAGAGTGCGCTGGTGTTGCAGCAATTCTAAAGGCTGATATGGACGCCTTTGACGAGGTCTTTGTTCACTACAAGCGCAAGGAAGAACTGCTCTTCCCTCATCTTGAGCGCCACGATATCACTGGTCCTTCAAAGGTTATGTGGGGTAAGGACGACGAGGTAAGAAACGCTGTTAACGGTGCAGAGGCTCTGCTCGAGACTGCATACGGCCAGTATGATGCAGGCCTTATGGCAGCCGTTGCTGACTACCTGGATGAGGCTATTGAGGGTGCTGAGTCCATGGCATCCAAGGAAGAAAACGTTCTTATTCCGCTTTCTCTTGAGCACCTAACCGCCACCCAGTGGACCCAGATTGCCGCTGAAGAGAACGAGTTTGGTCACGCATTTGGCGTCAATCCTCCATCATGGCACGCAGATCCTCTTGAGCTTGCAAACGACAAGCTCAAAGAGATGGAAGCTGCTGCCGCTCTGGACGAGAAGGGCGCTGAGGCAGAAGAGGAAGTACTTTCTGCTGACGGCAAGGTTAAGCTCTCTACTGGCGAGTTCACTATTCCTCAGCTTGAGGCTGTCTTTGCAACTATTCCGCTCGACATTACCTTTGTTGATGCAGATGACAAGACACGTTACTTCAGCCACGGCGACACCCGTGCTTTCCCTCGTCCTAAGAGCTGCCTTGGCCGCGACGTATATGACTGCCATCCACCAAAGAGCCAGGAAGCTGTTCGTCGCATCCTCACCGAGTTCAGGAGCGGTCGTAGCGACTCCTCCGAGTTCTGGTTTGAGGTAAGAGATAAGTTCCTCTACGTCCGTTACTTTGCTGTTCGCGATGAAGAGGATAACTACCTGGGTGCTCTTGAGACCACGCAGGACATCGGACCAATCCGTGCTCTTGAGGGCGAGAACCGCAGAGGCTCCGACAGCTAAGATCGCAAGCACGTAAACTAAGCTTCCTCTCAAAAATTTTGTGCGACTCGGTAGGCGATGTGTCCTTTTTAAGGCACATCGCCTACACTATTTCTGGCCAAAAGAGAGGAGCCTCAGTGCTACAACGTTTACTAGGCACTAAGTATGCATACGCCATTGTTGCAACTTGTATTGTCATCATGTTTTTGCCTTGCGCCATCATCTTGACGTGCTTCGGCATCTTCATCACACCAGTTTCACAATACTTTGGCGTACCCCGCGTTGCCTTCTCTGCGGTCTTCTCGGTACTCTGCATTGCCATGACGGTAGCTTTGCCGTTCATAGGAAAGTTCTATAAAACGCACGATACTCGCCTGGTACTCTCTGCAAGCGTTATCATCTGCGCAATCTCATATGGAGCTATGTCAGCCTCTCATGAGATTTGGCATTTTTATCTCTGTGCGGTGGGACTTGGCATTGGTGTGCCAGCACTCATGTTCTTGTGCGTCCCTGCCCTTATCAACGATTGGTTTGACCAGCGTGTTGGTACTTTTATGGGTCTCTGCTTTGCATTTACCGGCATTGGCGGCACCGTCTTTAACCCCATTGGATCTGCCATTATCTCCTCTGGCCCTGAAGGTTGGCGCGCTTGCTATCTGATTTTTGCCCTAGTCATGCTTGTTGGAACACTTCCCTTTACCCTTTTTGTAGTGCGCGAGAAACCCCAAGATCTGGGCCTTACGCCTCTTACCTTCTCTTCCGGTGACGAGAAAACCGTTGAAGTTGAAGACGCTTCTTCAAACGATATCTCTGCTGATGACGCAATGAAATATCCAGAGTTTTATATGGTTGCTGCGTTTTACGCGCTCATTACCTTTAACCAGCAAATCTCTCAGTACTTCCCTAGCTATGCTGCAACATTTGCAGAAACTGCTCCTGCCATTGCCGCTGCCACAGGCCTTCTTGCTGGAACAACTATGCTGGGTCAAGCAATTGGAAAAGTGCTGCTAGGCGCCTTGAGCGATATCTCTGTGAAGCTTGCTTGCTTTGTAGGAATTTTCTCGGGCATTATTTGCTTACTTATGTTGGGAATTAAGCTTCCAGTATTGCCACTCTTGCTGGCAGGAACCTTCCTTTTTGGAATTGCCTACGCACTTACAACAGTCGGCTCGCCGCTTTTGGTGCGTGCAGTCTTTGGCAAAAAAGATTCCACTCTTATCTACTCAAGAATTGCAGGCGTAAGCTGCTTTGTCTCTGCTTGTGCACTCATTATTTGGAGCCTAATTGTAGATGGCTCAGCTCAAGGTTTCTTGGTGCTCTTTGGCATTGGCATTGTACTGATGAGCAGCTGCCTAGCGCTCGCGCTCACCGCACTTAAGCGCGCTGACAAACGAGCATAAGGTTATCTGGCTCTCTTGGGTCTGCTTCTGGATCCAAAGGTACAACCTCTACCTGTTCAAACACTGTGCGAGCAGCATCCATGAGTACTTCAAGTTGATGTGCGTCCTCACCTACCTGTGCAGAAACTACATTTGTGAGATATCTTCCACCAGGAGTAAGGCAGTGTGCCACCAGACTCATCCACTCACTGGTTATCATAGCCGCAGGTGGAACCTCTCCGCTAAAGCAATCATTTAAGATAGCGTCATAGCGCTTATTATCAGATGCTGATAGAGCCTTTATATATTCAATTCCATCAGCTACCTGTACCTGAAGCCTACCATTACTCTCTCTAATAGCTTCATCCACAAAGAAGTAGCTATGAGCTAGAGCTGCAATTTTAGGATCAAGCTCCAGTGCATCACAAGAAACCTCTGGATAATGAGCAACTAGATACCGAGGATACGAGCAACCGCCAGCACCAATCATTAAGACTGAGCGCACGGGGCAGGCAGCTTCAAACAGTAAGTCGTACAACTCAAGATAAGGAAATACCAGCTGATTCTTTCTAGAATCCGTGTACGTTGCACTTTCATAGGCGCCGCCCTGCCACAACACACGTATTTCTCCACCTTCACCATCTGAAATAGGAAATACCAATGCAGGGCCATTCAGTGCCTGAGGTTCAACGTAAATACCTGCACAAGTTAGGAGCTCCATATCATGAGCAGTAAGCTGTTTTTCTGACATGGAGCTCCTTCAAGTAATGTGTTGTATGCGACGTACGTAAGTATAGCTAGTACACGGGGTTTCTCCCAGGTACTACCTCAACTCAAACGAATCGGCATCGGTGATGCAGACGCAGGTGTCATAGAACGCCTTGAGTGCTTGGTATCCCAAAAGCGTGTCTTTGGTGCCCGCGGTCTCGTAGACGGAGTGCATAGCAAGTTGTGGCAGACCCACGTCAACGGCATGCATGCTGGCCTGAATGTTGGAGAGGTTGCCCAGCGTTGATCCGCCTGGCATGTCGCTTCTGTTAGCAAAGACCTGGTAAGGAACGTTTTGCTGCTTCCAAATAGCCTCGACAATGGCGCGGCTGAACGCATCGGTACAGTATGACTGACGTGCGGCCTCTTTGATAACCATGCCGCCATTGAGATAAGGCTTGTTAGCCGCATCGTGCTTCTCGGGATAATTGGGGTGTACCGCATGCGCATTGTCGCAGCTTACCAGCAAAGATGCCGAGAGCGCGCGGTAATAATCTTCCTGTGTAAAACCAAGCGTGGCGTTAACACGCTGCAGCGTGTCTTTAAGAAATGTGGACTGAGCACCCTGCTTGGTGTTTGAACCAACTTCCTCATTGTCAAAGCAGGTATACACAGAGATGTCCTGCTCATTTGAAGATGCAAGGAAAGCCTTGAGTGCTACAAAGGCGCACTGAAGGTCATCCAGATGACCAGCGGAAACAAACTCCTTCTTAGCACCCCAAATACGGCCGCCCGTGTGATCAACTAAGAACAAATCGCGAGAAAGAATGTCCTCTTGAGACACACCTGCTGCGTCAGCCACCAGAGCGTTAAAAGCACCAGGGTTGAGCTCTCCAGCACTGAAGAGTGGCATCAGATCTTTAGCGCGATTGAACTCTGGCGAGAGACCATTTTTGTGCTCAAGATGTATAGCCAGGCTTGGAATCATGACAACGTCATCTTCAATGTTGACCAGCCTGGACTCTACCTTGTTTCCCACCTTGACCAGCACGCGACCGGCAATACCCAAAGGACGGTCAAACCACGTGTGATCAAGCATGCCGCCATATGCCTCGGTGTTCAGACGAAGCGAGTTGCCCTCACCGGTAAGCTCTGGCTGAGCTTTTACCTTGTAGGTTGGAGAATCGCCATGAGCAACGGCGAGCTGGAAGTGGTAAGGAGCGTTAGCGTTTGAGGTTTGGGACTCTCGGTACTTCTCGCCAACTTTCCAGGCAACAATTGAAGAATTGTTGCGCGTGGTAAAGTAAGAGCCTCCTGGCTGAACATCCCAAGAAGAACCCTCGGAGAGATAGGTAAAACCATTCTCTAACAGGTACTCTTTGATGGTTTGTGTGGTATGAAACATAGAAGGGCTCTGCTTAATAAAAGCAAGGAGCTCCTCAGAAAGAGCAAGTGACTCATTCAAATCAGACATGCGTAAAACCTTTCATAGAACTGTGTTGCACTCAACAGCCTAGCACGCATTTTTAGTGAGGCGCGCACTTTCTAGAAAATGACGCAAAGAATACGCGCTTCAGGGTAGATACTTATATGTTGAACTAATTCTCACCCACCAAAGCGAGAGTGTATGGATATCAATCAAGCTATTGAGCACGCTAATGCGTTTGTCATACCTGGCCTTCTTGTTGATGATCAGTCCATCATCGGCGAGGTTAACAAAAACTGTGATGCCATTAAAACGCTGCTTGATGCCTGGAAGGAAGCGCCGCTTGGCCAAGAGCCTGTAGAGTTTTCTGTCATTCAGCAGCTTGCTGATAGAACGCGCTCACTCTGCGATACCTACGGTGTGGAGAGGCTCAGAAACCATCGAGGCGTTGGACTTTCTCGCGGTCTTTCAAACAACGACCTTGCGGCTGCTGTTGCAAAGATGCAGCGTCGTCGTCCTAAGGCTGTCTTTAAAACCGCAGGTCCTCTTCTTAACGACTTGCAAATTGCGTATGTCGAGAAGAGCGTTTCTGGCACGGTTCTGGGTATTGATATTGAGACTACGTCGCGCTTCCCTGAGCTGGGTTACATTGTTAACGTGGGCTTTGAGTTCTGGAATCTTGGTCGCAACACCGTTGCCGTAGAGCCTCACACCGCCTACTTTGGCATTCCAGAGATGTACAAAGAAAAAGGCGTCCCTCTTGCCGATATTCACCAGATTACCTGGAAAGATGTTGAAGGCAAGAAATCATTTAGAGACGATAAAAAAGCCCAAGAGGCGCTGCTGGCAACTATGAAAAAGATTCCTTTTATGGCACATAACGCTGCCTTTGAGGATTCTTGGTTCATGTTCAACATTGATGGCTACGCAGAAGCTAGAAAAGCGGGCAAGATTATTGTCATTGACTCCCGCGACATCTGCCGTCGCTTGGATCCAGAGATTAGGTCTCTTCCCCGTGAGTCTTCTCCTGCCGCACTTGAGAACTGGGCACGTCGTAGGCATACCCTTGCGGCGGACGAGAAGGAACGTCACTTGGGACTTGAAGACGTAGACCTTATGATTCGTACCGTTCAAGCAGAGTTTGCAGACCACAATATGTTTGAAGACTAGGCAACGTTGTCGGTTACCTGTGTTCAAGCGTTATACTAAAGAGTGCATAAAAACTAGATTTTCTCGCTAGAAAATAACTGCCAAGGAGGAGTTTTGTCAGAGAAGCAGGTTAGAGTACGTTTTGCGCCATCCCCAACAGGTAAGCTGCACATCGGAGGTGCGCGTACTGCTATCTATAACTGGGCTTTTGCTCGCGCAAATGGTGGCAAGTTTATTCTTCGTATTGATGACACAGATCCAACGCGTTCAACTGAAGAGAATACTCAGATTATTCTGCGCGCCATGAAGTGGCTTGGTCTTGATTGGGACGAGGGTCCCGATAAGGGCGGCGATTGCGGTCCTTATAGCCAGACCGAGCGTCTTGATTTGTATCGTGAGGCAGCAAATAAACTGCTGGCAGAGGGCAAGGCATACCCTTGCTTCTGCACGCCAGAGAAGCTTGCTGAAGACAAGAAGGCCGCAGAAGAGCGCCACGACCCCTTCCAGGGCTATCAGCGTACCTGCAGAAACATTGATCCTGCAGAGGCACAGCGCCGCATTGATGCTGGCGAGCCTTATACCATCCGTATCAAGGTTCCTCTGGACCGCGGCGACGTTATTGTCCACGACGCTGTTCACGGCGACGTAACCTTTAACGCTCGCGAGCTTGATGACTTTATCATCTTCCGTTCTGACGGCACCCCAACCTACAACTTTGCCACCGTTGTTGATGACGCTGGCATGGGCATTACCCACATCATTCGTGGCGATGACCACCTGTCTAACACTCCTCGTCAGATTATGGTGTACGAGGCTCTGGGCGCACCTGTTCCAACCTTCGCGCACATCTCCATGATTTTGGGTCCTGACGGCAAGAAGCTCTCCAAACGCCATGGAGCAACCTCTGTTGAAGAGTATCGTGACCAGGGCTATCTTGCAGATGCCTTTGTCAACTATCTGGCTCTTCTCGGCTGGTCACTTGATGGCGAGACAACCATTGTTCCTCGTGACGTTTTGGCATCTCAGTTCTCTCTGGGCCACGTTTCCAAGAACCCTGCTAAGTCCGATCCAGAGCGTCTGAACTGGATTAATGCAACGTATCTTGCCAATATGGACAACCAGACCTTTGCAAAGACTGTTCTGATTCCAGAGCTTGTGGGCGCAGGTCTTGAGCCTGTTCAGGGCAATGCAACTGACGCAGATGAGATTTACGCAACTCGTCCAAGCTGGTATGACCTGCTCTCCGAGATTCTTCGTCCTCGTACCACAGTAAGCCCAGACGTCATTGAGAAGTCCCGCTTCCTGTATGAAGGCGCAAACGTCACCCTTGATCAAAAGAGCGTTGAGAAGGGCCTTACTAAAGACGCTGCTCAAAGTGCTACCGTCCTTGCGGCTGCAAAGACCGCTCTTGAGGGCGTTTCTGAGGACGAGTGGAAGGCTGCAGCAATTGACGCTGCCCTTGAGGTGCTTCCAGAGCAGCTTGACCTTAAGAAACGCATTGTCTTCCAGTCCATTCGCGTTGCTGAGTGCGGCAACATGGTCTCACCTCCTCTTGGAGAGTCTATGGAGCTTCTTGGTCGTGAGGTTTGCCTTGCTCGCCTTGACCGCGCTCTGGAGCTTTGCAAATAACGCGTGAATGCGCGGTTGCCGCGTATTCTTCCAAGCGTAAGTGGGTATCAAAAGTAAAACCACACAAGAGCTGTAAAACAGATGGTTTTGCAGCTCTTTTATCGTTACCGTTTGTTTAGTTTTGGAGTAACTATGATTTCTATGTCTGCGTTTGAGGTCCTTGGCCCCATTATGGTGGGTCCTTCTTCCTCGCACACAGCAGGAGCCTTGCGCATTGCTCTGGTTGCACGCTCGCTTGCGCCAAAGCAGCTGGAGCGCGTTGAGTTTTGGCTCTACAACTCCTTCTCTCATACCCACCTTGGTCACGGCACCGATTACGCTCTGATCGCAGGCATCTTGGGCCTTGCTCCAGACGATACACGCGTCCGTGAAGCACTTACCCTGGCAGAAGAAGCCCATCTTAACTACAGCGTTATTGAGAAGGGCGACGACGAGACTCTGCACCCAAACACCGTAGAAATTCACCTCTACGGTGCAGATAACGTTCATGTTTCTGTTATGGGCGAGTCCGTAGGTGGCGGCCGTATTCGTATTTCTGGTGTTAACGGCGTGCGCATTCGCATGTCTGGCGATATGCCCACTATTTTTGTTTCACATCGCGATAAACCCGGTGTTCTTGCAGCTCTCACTACTATTTTGGCTACACAAAACATCAATGTTGCAACTATGCGCACCTTCCGCTCAGAGCGCGGCGGCTTTGCCCACACTGTCTTTGAGATTGACGAGCCTATTGAGCAGAAAGTCCTCGACCTCTTCCAGCTGGCACCTCACGTTTCGTATGCCGCTCAGGTTTCCATTCCAGGAGCAGCTCCACAGGTCACAAACGACGTGCTTTCAGGAGCCTTTGACAACGGCGCAGATCTTCTCGCCAGGTGCTCCAAGACAGGAGCCTCTATTGGCCAGATTATGCGCCAGCGCGAGAAGGACCTGCGACCAGATGCCGACGTAGACGCCGAGATGGCTCACGTTCTTGAGATTATGCGCGATGAGGTTCACGACACTATTAAGACGCCTCGTCAGTCCATTGGCGGTCTGCTCAACGGACAAGCCAAGACGGTTGCTAGCACCCCAGCTGCAATCTCAAGTGCGCTTATGGGTACCACGCAAACACGAGCCGTTGCCTACGCTATGGCCGTACTTGAGCGCTCGGCAACCATGGGCGTTATTGTTGCCGCTCCTACTGCAGGAGCTTCTGGCGTTGTACCAGGATCGCTTATCTCGGTAGCAGAAGAGATTGGTGCCACCGACGAGCAAGTTATTTCTGCGCTTTGGAATGCAAGCGCTATTGGAGCCATCCTAACCACCAACGCAAGTGTTTCTGGCGCTGAGGGCGGCTGCCAGGCAGAGGTTGGATCTGCTGCTGCCATGAGCGCATCTGCACTGACCGAGCTCTTGGGTGGTACTCCTCAACAGTGCTTGGACGCTGCTTCTATTGCCATCTCTAACCTTCTTGGACTAGTCTGTGACCCTGTCAGAGGACTAGTCGAGTATCCTTGCCAAGATAGAAACGCTATTGGTGTAGCCGCCGCCGTAAGCTCTTCTCAGCTTGCTCTTGCAGGTGTTGGAAACCCAATTCCGTTTGATGAGGTTGCACACGCTATGGCAGAAGTTGGCGCCGCGCTCCCTGTTTCTCTCAGAGAAACAGCTAAAGGTGGTCTTGCCGCAACTCCAAGCGCTCCTACCGCATGCGCAAGTTGCACCGGCTGTGCCCCTCTTGACCAGGCGCTTATTGATGCAGAACGCATGCTCAGCTCAAATACGAGAGACGTTCCTTGCGCTTAGAGATGCGTTTTGTATAATATTTTTTGCTGCAAACAGAATTTCTTGAAATTATTGCTTGCATCTCTGACGAGTCTCCTTTATAGTTATTTCTCGCGCTGATGCGCACGGATGACATCTTGGGATATCGTCTAGTGGTAGGACAGCGGATTCTGGTTCCGTCAACGGGAGTTCGACTCTCTCTATCCCAGCCATGTCCTCCCAGTCATACATGGCCCGTTCGTCTAGCGGTTCAGGACGCCGCCCTCTCAAGGCGGAGATCACCAGTTCGAATCTGGTACGGGCTACCAAATGTTCAAGGACTTCTTCGGAAGTCCTTTTTGTTTATCTCAACACCACTTTTGCTTCTATCGTAAAATAGACCAGTCTGTTTGAAATAACTGTCACACCCAGTCGTGTGACCCAGA
Organism: uncultured Atopobium sp.; assembly: GCA_938036925.1. GTDB lineage: Bacteria > Actinomycetota > Coriobacteriia > Coriobacteriales > Atopobiaceae > Lancefieldella. The sequence continues at coordinate 19,938 of CALHVU010000014.1, read as the reverse complement.
AGTATAAGAATTTTTACTAACACCTTGATTGGATCAGGATGTGGCTTGAGTTCTTCCAAAGTGTAGTTGTCATTATTGCCCTGCTCTACGTACCGGGCGTCATTTTGTTGCATGCTTCCGGCATGCCAAAGCCCTGGGCGCTTGTTAGTGCTCCTTTGGTAAGCTGCGCACTCTTCTTTATTGAGGGAGAAATCTTTAGCGCACTGAACATCCCTATCCCCTTGGCTGTAATGGTTCTTGTTCCTCTACTTATTGCAGCTCTGGTCAATGGCTACGTTTTTTATGTTGCTCCCAAACACAAAGAACATCACAGAGGCGAGAAACCCAACAAATCTAAAGCAATACGCGCTGGCAAGCAATCAACTAGCCCTGCACCAGCATTTATCTGCGAAGAACTCTCCTTCTGGATACCTCTTCTGTACGTTGCAATTGGTCTTCTTACCGTAGGGTTTCTCTTCTTACCAACCCTGCCCTCTGCCAGCTCCTTTGTTCAGGGCTGGGACATTGTGCATCACTTAGATGTCACGCAGGCAATGATTGAGTCTCAAAAGTACTCATCAATTCACTATGACTTCTACAGCACCGTAGAAGCTTCAATTACACCTTGGGAGCCGGGGACTTCGGGATTTTATCCTTCAGGCTGGAACATCATTGTTGCACTAACAACGCAGCTTGTTTCTACAACCGTTCCTATTGCAGGTAATGCACTCAACTTTGTCAGTGCAGCAATTATCTTTCCGCTCTCAATCTGCTCACTTATTGCAAAAGTTCTTCCTAAACATCGTATTGCGCTTATCAGTGGAGCTTTTGTTTGCCTAGCATTTTTTGTTTTCCCTTGGTCGCTTCTCATCTACGGACCAATCTTTCCTAACACCGTAGCCTTCTGTGTAATGCCTTCTATTTGGTGGATTTTTATGCAGATGACTCGCTCAAAAACACCAAAACACGACCTCATCTGGCTTATTGTCATATTTGTTCTTGGCTTGATTACCCTCTTTATCTTGCATCCTTCCACGATTTTCTCGTCAATTGTTGTGCTTTTGCCTTGGAGTTTTGCGCGCATTGGAGAATCAAAACGCAGAGTTATTCTCTTTGGAAAACAAATCAAGCCTGTCACGCTGGCATACGCATTCTTTATCTTTGCGCTGGTTATTTGGTCTGTTTTCTACTACGTTTTGATTGTTCGAGGCGTGGCTCTCAATTTCTGGTGGAGCGCCTACTCGAGCCTGCAAGATGCTATTTTGCACGCCCTTGGCATGGACTTTATTGGACAGTCGTACGCAGGTGGAGAGCTTGTTTCTCCACAACCGATACTTTCAATCTGCGTGCTTGTAGGCGCTGTATGGACGTTTAAGCACAAGCAGGCTCGATGGATGGTATCTGCCTTTATGTACCTGTCTATACTCTGCATTTTTATTATTACGTTTGACGTTCCTCTGAAGGGATATCTCTCGGGATTTTGGTATACCGATCCGTTCCGCATTGCGGCAAGCTGCGTCATTATGGCAATTCCGCTGGCAGCGCTTGGCCTAGCAACCCTTGCCGAGGCCGCTTTGGAAACGTTTGCCTCCTGGAGAGAAAAAGCTTCTCAGACTCAGACCAAAGCTCAGACCTGCGTCTTTTGCAACGTTTGGGCTAAACCTCTGATTGCTGGCGCAGTTATTGCGTGTGTGGTTGTGCTCAACTATGTAGTCCCCATGCCAAACCTTAAATCGGAAAAGCCAATTCCTGCCGCTACTGCCTTTAAACAGGCTTCCGAGAAGGCCTATGGTGATCACTACATTTTGACATCGGAAGAATTGGAGTTTTTACGTCGCGTGGAGCTTACCGTTCCTGCAGGTGCTGTTATTGCAAACCTACCTCAAGATGGCAGTCTCTGGGCATATGGCACTAACGACTTACATGTGCTCTGGCGCTTCCCTAACGGCTATGACGCTTCAGAACGTCCCGCAAGTGCAATTCTTCGTAAACGCCTTAATCGCATTGCGAGCGACCCTGAGGTGCTTCAGACGGTACGCGACCTTAACGTACAATACGTCCTTATTCTGAACAACGTTGTTGATTACTCCAACGCTGTTACCAGTACCTACAAACCTGGAACCTTCAGAGGTATCACGCAAATAACAGACACCACCCCAGGTTTTGAGGTGGTGCTGGAAGAAGGTTCTATGAGGTTGTACAAGATTACCTTGTAAGAACGTTATGCCTGAATTGCAGAAACTGCATCCTTAAGCTCCTGAACACGATCAGTTGCTTCCCATGTGAAGTCTGGGTCTTTGCGGCCAAAGTGTCCGTATGCCGCTGTCTTAGAGAAGATAGGACGGCGCAGCTTAAGATCTCTGATAATGGCACCAGGACGAAGATCAAAGACCTTCTCGATAGCCTGCTCAATAACAGCATCATCAACAATACCAGTGCCAAAGGTATCAACCATGATAGACAGTGGATGAGAAACACCAATGGCGTAGGCAAGCTGAACTTCACACTTCTTTGCAAGGCCTGCTGCTACGACGTTTTTGGCAACCCAGCGCGCTGCATATGCTGCTGAACGGTCAACCTTGGTGCAATCCTTTCCAGAGAAAGCGCCGCCACCATGACGGCCCATACCGCCATAGGTATCAACAATAATCTTTCTACCGGTAAGACCTGTGTCTCCCATAGGTCCGCCAACAACAAAGCGACCAGTTGGATTAACGTAAATGTCAGCGTTATCCCAAGCAATGTTGACCTCGCTCATAACAGGAGCAATAACGTGGTCAATCATGTCCTGCTTGATAACGGACATGTCCTCAATCTCTGGAGCGTGCTGCGTGGAAACAACAATAGCGGTGACCTCAACGGGTTTCTCGTCCTCATAACGAACGGTAACCTGAGTCTTACCATCTGGACGCAAGTACTCAACCTCGCCAGACTTACGTACCTCTGAAAGGCGCTGAGCCAGACGCTGAGCCAGGTAAGCTGGCATTGGCATAAGAACATCAGTTTCATCAGAGGCAAAGCCAAACATCATACCCTGATCGCCTGCGCCGATAAGATCAAGCGGATCGGTAGTACGTCCTGCCTGCGTGTCATAGGACTGATCAACGCCCTGAGCAATATCGGGGCTTTGTTCGTGAATGAGGCTTAAAACGCCGCAGGTCTCGCAGTCAAAACCATACTTAGCGCGGTCGTAGCCAATATTTCTGAGAGTATTACGAACAATCTCCTGGACATCAACGTAGGATTGAGTGCGGATCTCTCCTGCTACCACAATAGTTCCTGTAGTAGCAAAAGTCTCACATGCACAACGAACGTTGTCCAAGCAAGCAGGAACACCACTTGGAGAAACGTACCCACGCTCTTCAAGCTCCGCCTCTTTTGCCAGGATTGCATCAAGAATTGCGTCAGAAATCTGATCGCAAACCTTGTCTGGATGTCCCTCAGTAACACTTTCTGAGGTAAACAAATGGTTTTTGTGTGCCATGAACTGTCCTTTCACGCATGGCTTCTCTGCTTATGCAGAATGTTTGCGTTCTTCTACGCGCAACTACTCTTACTATACCCACCAAAGACACTTTTGAGCAGGATCAGTCAAGAAAATTTGAAAAAAGAGCACCACAAGGGCGCTCTTTAAATAGCATAGTTAACCTGGAATTATGCAAAAATACGTATGATTACTCATCTATTCCAATGCCCGCAAGTGTCATATCTAGCAGATTCTGTGCAAGCTCATCAGAACCCTCCGCACCGTGACGCTCTCCCATCAGACCAATAGCCGAGAGAACCAATGCCCCCGTAATAGAACAGGCAGCAAGTCTTGAATCAACGCTTTGGCGAATAAATCCCTGCAATTTTCCCATCTCTAGCTGGTTAGCAAGGAGAACAACCACGCGAGAAAGTGGTCCTTCAATGTTGGTAATAAGCGCCTGCTCAGAGCTTGCAAGCTTGTTAATTAAAGCCAAAACCAAAGGTGAGTCAGGCAAAATATGAGCAGCAAGTTGAGCGATGATTGCGTGAAGCGTCTCTTTTGAGGCGGGCTTATTACCAATGGTATGCGCAATATCTTTTGCAAGCTCATCAACACTCTCGTCAAAGATTGCCTGCAAAAGGGGCTCTCTATCGGAAAAGTAGTAATACAGCGCACCTTTTGAAAGACGAGCTCTATCAGAAATCTCACTCATTTTGAAATTGGTATTTCCACGAGCAAGCATAAGCTTGGTTGTCTCGTGCATAATACGCTTACGTGTAGCTGCACTTTTCTTAGTACGAGCTTCGGCACGAATATGAGAATTAGAAGGCGCTGGAGTCTCGGGTTCTTCTGTAGGCTGCTGTTCATAAGCATTGTGATGTATGACTTCTAACGTAATATAATCGCGCTTCTCGCCCATGAACTCCCCCATACGACACTATCCGTCATATAAAATGACGCCTCTCTGATAATTTTTTATGCTTACTATACCGTTTTGCCGAACCTAGAAAAATACAAAGGCCTGACTTTTTTATTGTTTTAATCTGGCACTCTTTATTATTTTTACCAATTACCCTTAGAGAGAATGGCGAGAAGATCTTCTTTCCTATTCTCCACTTGACCTGCTAAATAAAGCTCAAAAAGCCTACGTTGACACACACCCACAGCAGGTCCTGGCTGAAGAGAAAGTGCTTCCATAATTTCTGCGCCCGAAACGCACAACTCTTGTGGATGCTGAGCAATTTCTTGTTTTGCCTCGTGTAAGAGGAGCTCTCTCATAGCCTCAAGCGTTACTGCGTAGCTGCGATACGGATTTGCCTTTGCCAAGGCATCAGCCTGCTTCAACGTCAAAAGGTCATACGCAAGGGCAATGCCATCCGATTTGCTTGCCTCGGCTAACAGGGCAACCATATGCCTAAGCGACGCGGTTGTAACGTCCACATCATAGTCATGCAATGCCACAAGAGCACAAACTTCATTACTCAAATGCTGCGATAAAGCTAAACGTTTAAGCAAGGCTTTTGCTACGATTGCACCTTTTTCTGGATGACCATAAAAATGGCCTCTTCCATCTGCGTCAACGCTAAACATTTCTGGCTTTGCAATATCATGTAGAAGCGCCGCCCACCTAAGAGCGGGAGTAGCACACCCTGCTGTAAGAGCCTCTGTTGCAGAGCAGACTCGAGCTGTATGTTCCAGCACGTCATAAGCATGATACGGACTTCTTTGATCAAAGTTTTGAAGTGGTAAGAGCTCTGGAATTGCTATCGCTAGAACAGGAAATCCCAGCTTGATAGCATGGGCAGTATGGCCAGCCTCAACAATCTGAGCCACTTCCGAACCAATACGCTCAGATGCAACCTGAGAGAGTAGCGGCGCACACTCAGTAAGTGCCTGATGTGTCTTCTCCTCAATTGAAAACGAGAGTCTGCATGCAAACCGCAATGCTCGAAGCATGCGAAGAGCGTCCTCTGTAAAGCGAACCTTAGGCTCCCCAACAGCGCGAATTACGCGTGCAGATAAATCTTCTTGACCGCCATAAAAATCAAGCAATCCCCTCTTTGGGTGATATGCCATTGCATTAATAGTGAAGTCTCTACGAGCAAGATCTTCCTCTATACGAGAGACAAACTGCACAGAATCAGGACGACGACCGTCCAAGTATTCTCCGTCACAGCGATACGTTGTGACCTCAATAGGGCGTTGCTCGACAACAGCAGTAACGGTTCCATATGCAATACCTGTTTCATGCACAGGAATGTCTGCAGCCACAAAAGCTGCTTTACTCTGCTGCCACGTTGCCGATGTTGTGATGTCTATATCATGAGCAAATGAACCACGTAGAGCGTCTCGTACCCAGCCGCCTACAATCCACGCCTCAAATCCAGCATCTTCAAGAACTTCTAATGCACGCAAGGCATACGTGGGAACTTGTAAATTCACGGGGCGAGAAAGGCATGGTGAAGAGCTGTTTTTCTGTATGCTCATGGCCATTCCTTCCGCAGTTGCTGATGGGAAAAGTATACATCCTTCACACGTCATTCACATTCTTTCTGCGGTTTTAAAATGACAAACATTTGTTCTAGATTTTTCTTTACTTCTTCCCCATTCGTGATAGTCTAAGTATACGAACAGACGTTCTATTTTCAAGTAGAAAGTTGCTGCCATGGATACTCTTGATAAACTCACCATACTTGCAGATGCAGCCAAATTTGACGCGGCGTGCACTTCTTCTGGTGTAGACAGAGATCCGCAGGTAGGAAAGGTAGGAATGGCCTCAGCGGCCGGCTGTTGCCACTCATTTGCTCCTGATGGCCGCTGCATTACGCTGCTAAAAGTTTTACTTTCTAATGCTTGTTGTTATGACTGTGCTTACTGCGTCAATAGATCTTCTGCACAAACCAAGCGGGCTACCTTTACACCACAGGAACTAGCAGAACTTACCGTAGATTTCTATAAAAGAAATTACATAGAGGGGCTCTTTCTTTCCTCAGGTGTTATAGGATCGCCAGACCACACCACAGAACTCATGATTGAATGCCTCTCCTACCTTAGGAATGAGTTGCTCTTTAACGGCTATGTTCATGCAAAAGTAATTCCCGGAACAGATCCAGGTCTTATTGATACTATTGGCCGTTTAGCGGATAGACTCTCCGTCAACCTGGAGTTGCCTAGCTCGGCCTCGCTTACTAAACTTTGCCCTCATAAAAATGCAGAAACGGTTACTAAACCCATGTCTTTCATTCACCGCCTACGCGTCTCTGAAGAAAGGCAATTGCTTGAAGCTAAAAATGCATCAACGGGCATTGTGAAGTCTGCTGGGAAATCTAAGGGCATTGTTATTCCTACTCAGAAGCAGATTATAAAAGAAGGTTTAGCTCTTCGTTCAAACTGCTTGAAGAATACCTTTATGCGCTCATCAAGGGTGTCTTCAGGCAAGAGGTCCTTCTCGCCTGCCGGGCAATCAACGCAAATTATTATTGGAGCTTCTCCGGAATCAGACAATCAAATATTGCACTTATCGCAAGCGCTTTATCAGCAATTTGAATTGAAACGAGTATTCTTCTCTGCCTATATTCCTGTTATAGAAGACCATCGTCTTCCTGAGTTGGACACTCCTGTTCCCCTGCGTAGAGAACACCGTCTTTACCAGGCTGATTGGCTTATGCGCTACTATGCGTTTTCTCCTGATGAGTTGGTTTCTCCAGAAGCACCTTGGCTTGATTTAGAAATTGATCCAAAGCTTGGATGGGCGCTGGCACATCTTAATCAATTTCCTGTAGAGATTATGGATGCACCACTAGAAATACTTTTACGAGTGCCCGGTATTGGCCCTACCGGCGCACGAAGAATTATTGCTGCAAGAAGACGATCTCGCCTCACCTTTGATGATCTTAAACGGCTGGGAATACAGCTCAAACGATCTCATCACTTTCTCACCTGCTGTGGCGTAAGGGATGCCTCAGCTCCACTTGACCAAGAACTGATTAAACAGAGGGTAATTGCTGATGCCAAAGCAAGTTCGTACAACAAAACAAGACGCCGTATTGAGTCCTCTCAACTCAGGCTCTTCTAATCAGAGCGTAGAGCTTGTCTCGCTTGTTCAAAGGCTTACAAGACTCTCCAAGCCTCAGAAGGTTGTTATCTCCTGTAATCCAAGCTTAGAAGGCGTTGTAGGGGCTGTAGGGCTCACTTATCTCTCACATGCTAACCCGGCACACGTACGTCTTGTTAGAGAAAACTTTTGTCAGCCTAGCCTTGGGGAGCATGTTCTCTGTGGACCAGACCCTTCTGATGACTCAGTAGTAGCCTTGGCTAAACGAGTTCTAACTGGGCTAGAGAAGAAAGTAGGCACAAGAGAAATAACACGTCGCATTGTTCTGGCATGCGCTTCAGATGCATACGCCATGCCGGAGATTGTGCATCGATACATTCGTCTTGCATTCTCCTATGGTGTAGGAGCCCTTGAAGATATTGCAGACCCAACCGTGGCAGAGTTTAATGCCCTGGCTAGGCAGGTAGAAACTGAACGAGAGCATACGCGGCAATTTGTGCGGTTTTCTCGCATGTCAGATGGCTCTTTTATGTCTGTATTTCAACCTAATGCAAACGTAGTGCCACTAACTTGCAATTACTTTGTCAAACGGATGAGTACAGAGCGGTTTTTTATTGTTGATCCAGCTCATCATATAGTCAGTTTTTATGCACCAGAAATGAAGACCTTTGGAACAATTCAGCTGGACGATGCCTCTTTGGAAGATCTGCTCTCTAGAACAGACCTTGCGACTGATGAGAAATACGTGCAAGCCATGTGGAGGCGCTTCTATGAGGGAGTTGGTCTAGAGGGTCGTGGACCAGCAGAAAGAGGATATGACCTACGTGCTCATTGGATGCCTAAGCGTGTGTGGCAGGGACTAACCGAACTCACTGCAAGCACAAATGCAGAAGCTGCGCGTAGCCAAGGCGTACCTGCTCGCTATCAGGGGCGAGAAAACAGAAAGGATGTGCATCATATAGAACAAAAGCAAACATTCTACAAAGAGCTTACTTCTGGGTTATAAAGCTGCCGCTTAAGATGACTGATACAAAAAAGCGCCCAGCAGGGCTGAGCGCTTATCAGTACAAAGGTAATGACCTAAGACTTAGTCAAGGTCGTTGAAGTCACCAGCTGCAGGTGCAGGTGCAGAAATCTGAGTCTGCTGAGCTGCAGGCTGAGCAGCATTCTGGGAACCAGTTGGAGCATTGTTGGTAAGAACAGTCTCTGGGAAGACAGAGTCTGCGTCATCCAGGAAGTGCTGGAGGAGCTTACGGTACTCAGCGCGGAAGTCCTCACGGGACTGCTTGAGGCGATCAATCTCATCAAGCTCAGTCTGCTTCTCTGCAAGAGCCTGACGGATAACCTCACGAGCCTTCTGGTCTGCCTCGTTGCGAATGCGCTCTGCGTTTGCACGAGCGTCTGCAACAAGCTTATCTGCGCTCTGCTGAGCAACAATGAGGACCTGAGAAATCTGGTGCTCAGATGCAGCAATAGCTGCAGCGTTTGTCTCCTCAACAGAAGGAACGCTTGCATTCTCCTCAAGGTTTGCAACCTGTGCCTGTGCTGCAGCAAGCTGCTGCTCAGTGCTGGTCAGACGGCCCTTAAGGTCAGCGATCTTTTGAAGCATTGCATCAACCTCAGAAGAGAGCTGCTCAAGAAATGCATCAACTTCCTCTGGATTGTAGCCGGTCTCAGCAGGAGAGAATGTCTGCTGCTCGATGTCTGCTGGTGTGATTGCCATCTTTGTTCCCTTTCAGTCTGCGAGTAGACGTACCACACATCATAACTACTCAGTTTGTATTCAAAGACAAACTAGTTTCTTATATTAGTATAAAGCCCAGCGTTGAAATGGCAAAACGTCCCACAAGATTAAGCACAAAAAGTGCAACAATCGGTGAGAGGTCAACGCCAGAAATTGGAGGAATTACGTTCCTAAACACACTGAGGTATGGCTCAACAATTTTGCCAATTGCCTCGAGAATGTTTTTAACCGAATCATTTGAAACGGTAATCCAAGAGGACAGGCACCATACCACAATGCAGAAGCTGTAAATCCTCAACAAAGTATAGAGCGCGTTCAAAACATAATACGAAAACACAAAAACCTCCAGTTACCTGGTAATCTCGCCCTCATCAGCAAGCTTATCAAGATCAGCCTGCGTCAAAGAGACACCATGAGGAAGTACAACAAAAACGCGGTCAGCAACTTCTTCAACAGCTCCGTCAAGTCCATAAGAAAGACCAAAACTGAAGTCCAAAATTCTCTTGGCAACCTCAATGTTGGTGTTCTTAAAGATAAGGACAACTGGCTGACCAGTACGAACACGGCGAACTACCGACTGAACATCGTCATAAGAAACAGGACGAAGAACGTATGGTGGCAGCTGTCCGGAATAGCTTGTACGGCTCACAGGACGAAGACCAATATCACCAGGAGTTGGCAGATTTGGGCTCACGGCATGCTCGTAAGAAGGAGTGTATCCAGAAGGCTCCTGACGAGATGCATACGCAGAAGCACGGGAGCGCATATCCTGCTGAGGATTATAAGAAGCAGCTGGATTGGTGCTAATTGGCTTTCCAGAGCGCGTGTAAACAGAAACGCTTTCTGCCTCTGGTCTGGATGGATTGCCCAGTAGTCTGTTGGAAGAGCCTTGCTGTGCACGATCATCGTACGAACGAGGAGAAGCTTCGTCTACCTCGTCATAGCCCTCATCGCCGTAATACTCATCGTCGTAGTACTCATCGTCCTGACCACCACGAAGCTTTGCTCTTAGCGTATCAAGAATGCTCATCATTGTGCCTTTCTGTAACGCACGTAACTTCTTACTACTGTATCAAAAACTTGCAACTATTTTAGTGCCCACTCAACGTATAGGCTGGGTCAAACAATACTCGACCCAGGCGAATAGTAGTAGAACCCTCTTCAATGGCATACGTAAAGTCATCACTCATGCCACAAGAAAGAACATCTAACTTCAAACCAACTTGTTGGCTCAAGCGATCACGTAATTCTCGAAGTCCTGAGAATGTTCTCTTGGCGCGCTCTGGATCATCTTTTGGTGCCATAGTCATCAGACCCACAACAGAAATGTGCGGAAGCTCAACAATCTTTTGAATAGACTCAGACACTTCTTCTGGCGAGAAACCCGATTTTGAGGCTTCAGCGGAGACGTTTACCTCAAGTAGAACAGACTCCTCAGTACCCTTCACCTCAGCACGCTTTGAAACCGCCTCTGCAAGATGTTCGGAAGAAATTGAATGAATGTAGCGAACCTTACCAACTACCTGGTTAATCTTGTTCTTCTGAAGATTACCAATCATGTCAAAAGATATCTCAGACGCAAAAGGAGTTTCAGATAAACACGTCAGTTTATGTGTCAGCTCTTGCGGGCGATTCTCGCCAAAAACCCTATAGCCAGCCTTATAAGCTGCAAGAACGGCCTCAACAGGAACAGTTTTGGAGACAGCCACAATTTCAATCTCAGAGGCGCTTCTGCCGGACTTTTTTGCAGCATCCGCCACAAGTGACTCAATCTGAGCTCTACGAGCCTTTATAAACTCAAGATATTCGTCTGAATCGTACGTCATAGCCATCATCTCTTGCGGTGAATACATCAACATCTTACGAAACGTTTAACGACTTTTGTCGTAGACCTAAACGCCTTCTCCGATAGCGCTAAACGTCTTCTACCCTACTTTGACGCCATGTAAGCAACAGCCGCGTGTCTTCCGCACTTGCCATGCTCTGCTCGGTACGAGAAGAACCGCTCAGTTGTAGAGGCGGTCGAGTCAGTAACCTCTTCGATAGCAGACGCGCGTACACCAGCATCTACCAGTGCGGCTCTGACAGCATATCCAAGATCTAAGTACCTCTCGCCAGATGCACGGTCTACAACGCCGGGACCAAACTCTTGTGAGAACATCTGAATGAGCTCTGGAGAAACCTCGTAGTCAGCGCTGCCAATGTGCGGACCAATGTAGGCCTTGACCTCAGAAGACTTGGCGCCAGTTGCCTGGCAAAGCGCCTCGGTTGCGCGCGCAGAAATGCGGGCAATTGTGCCTTTCCAGCCAGAATGTGCCACTGCAAATCCACCGGGAGCTACAAGAATTACCGGCACACAATCGGCAAACGCCAACATCACAGGCGTATTTTGAACCGTACATACTATGGCGTCTGCACCAGCTTCTGCCTCAGCTTTAGCCAGTTCAAAAGCCTCTGATGTATTGGAAGTCAGACAAACTACCTTGCTTCCGTGCACCTGATGAGGAATAAGGAGTTGCGAGAAAAGCTCGCCAGCTCCAAGAGCCTCTAAGACCAGCAGGCGGTTCTTTTGCACCTGTTGCAGATTGTCTCCACATCTACTGCCCAGATTGAGGGAAGCAAACTCCCCTTCTGAAAAACCGCCAGTACGCTCAGTAAATGCGAGCGTGACCCCGCATGGAACCTCAGGATCCATGAGCAGGGTCACGCCGTGTAAGCACTGTCTATTCAGCGCGCACATATTTAGATGCGGCTACGCTTAAGGAAGTCTGGAATATCAAACTCTTTCTCATTAGAAGAGTTGTTGGTGCGAGCAGGCTGTGGCTGAGCAGCTACAGGACGAGTTGGCTGTGGCTGAACAGGACGGCTTGGACGGGTGGTACTCTGAGTGTTCAGAGTTGGAAGCTGCTGCTGAACGTTAGAGTCATTGAAACCAGTTGCAATAACGGTTACGCGAACCTGATCGCCCAGGGACTCATCAACAACAGTACCAAAGATGATGTTTGCGTCAGGGTCAACGTTCTTAGCAACCAGGTCAGCTGCCTCGTTAATCTCCTGAATACCAAGGTCTTTGTTGCCAGCAATAGAGAGAAGAACGCGGGTTGCGCCCTCAATAGAGCTCTCAAGCAGGCGGCTAGAGATTGCCTCAGTTGCAGCATCAGCAGCGCGGTTATCACCAGCAGCAATACCAATACCCATCATTGCGCTACCTGCGCCCTTCATGATGGTGCAGACGTCTGCAAAGTCGAGGTTGATCAGACCAGGAACAGTGATGAGGTCGGTAATACCCTGGGTGCCCTGGCATAGAACGTCGTCAGCCATGCGGAATGCCTCAAGCATGGTGGTCTTCTTCTCAGAAAGATCAAGCAGACGATCGTTTGGAATAACAATGAGAGTATCAACATTCTCGGAAAGAGTCTTGATACCGTCAGCTGCAGAACCATAACGACGACGACCCTCGAAGGAGAATGGCTTAGTAACAACGCCAACGGTCAGTGCGCCAACGTCATTCTTTGCAATATCAGCAACAACTGGAGCAGCGCCGGTACCAGTACCGCCACCCTCACCAGCAGTGATGAAGACCATATCAGCGCCAGCAAGTGCAGCCTTGATCTCGTCGCGGCTATCCTCTGCTGCCTCTTTACCAACCTCAGGGTTAGCGCCAGCACCAAGACCCTTGGTGATGTCAGTACCGATGTGAACCTTAATGTCAGCATCGGAGATTGCAAGAGCCTGTGCATCGGTGTTTACAGCAACGAACTCAACGCCACGGATGCCTTCTTCAATCATGCGGTTGACAGCGTTAGTTCCGCCGCCACCAACGCCAACAACCTTGATAACAGCAAGATAGTTGTTAAGGGTATCGGTGTCCTTAATCATGTCTTCCTCCTTGAGGCACGCTTGTGCCCGTTTGTCCCGGAGCGCGACTGCGCTTAGGCTACGTTTATGCGCTCGCAGAACCGCTGTATAAAACCCTAAACCTCAAGTTAAGGCTTACGCTTCATGCAAAGCGGGGTATATTTGCACAACTGACCCATACAAGTCAAATAATATGTAGAAATTGTGAAGAAAGCTGGTAAACGGTAGGAAACTATTCCCTAACGGCACATATAGTTTACGCGTTTACCTACGAAACACCAGAGCCAGACTGAACGTTTCCGGTAGAAACACGCCTATAGGTTGGGCTTGCAGGTGTTCTTACGTTCAAGTACGTAAGCTCTCCTGGGAACTGCTTAAGCATTGCCAGAATCACTTTTTCTTTGTCAGCAATCTGTGTTGGAGAGCCTAGGGCAACCTGCACACCATTGGTAAGCGTGACAGAGATTGCATCAACGCTACTAGCCGAGTAACTCACAATCTGTGACGTGAGCTCTGATGAGAACGTAGACTGATACTGCATAACCGCTTGAATTTCTGCGTCTGTTGCTGTGGTGCCTGCTACAGGAGAAACTGTTGCAGGAACATCGGTAATCAGCAGCTCACCTTCTGAGGTTGCCTTCTCAAGCGCAACGGTAGCAGTAGTCTTTCCTTCTGGTACGTTAAGCTGATCTGCCTCTAGCCAGACGTTATTCTCGCCCAAGTACCACGCAACCGGACCAGAAGAAAGTGCAACCAGAGCAGTCACTTTACGCTCAGTAATAGTAATGTGAAGCGTATTGGGGAATTGTCTCTCATACGTTGCAGAAGCTACCCAAGGGTCCTTCTGAAGTTCTTGGGTAATAAGGGACTCATCCATATTGAGCAGGGTTGTTCCCTCTTCTACTGCAATGAGCTTTTGAATTTGCTCGTTAGAGACGTGCTCTGTTGGCTCTACCTGAATGTTAGTAATAGCAAAGACTGAGGAAGAACGTAGGACGAGAAAAGCAATGCCAGCGAGAAGGGCAAGGCTAAGCAAAACGATAAAGGCCGTGCGTACTGCCTTAAACGATACCTTTCTGCTGTGTTTAATACGTTCAGCACGAGCTTGAGCTGCAGTTTTTGTAGCGTTATTTGGCCTTTTGGCAGAAATCTTTTTAGCAGAAGGTTTAGCATCAGGAGCTGTAGCCTCAACCTTTGGCTTAGGCTTAAAGGCCTTGCTCATAAAAGAAGGCTTAGTAGCGCCTGTCGTCTGAGTAGAGCCAGACGATAAAGGCTCCCTTTTTGTGCCCTTACGGCGCGTTGTTTGCTTTGAAGTATCTTCTGCCATATCTTCCCTATGCCCCAAAACCCAGAAGTTTAACCTCTGGCTGAAGATCAATGTCAAACTTTTCTTGTACCGCATCGTGTGCTCTGCGCATAAGTGCAATGACATCTGAGGCGGTAGCGTTACCGGTATTCACAATAAAGTTGGCATGAATATCAGAAATCTGTGCGCCGCCCTCAGTAGCTCCCTTAAGACCACACTCTTCTATAAGTGCACCAGCAGACCTACTACCTGGATTCTTAAAAACAGAACCGCAGCAAAGCTGACCAGTTGGCTGAGTATTTCTTCTACGCTGCAAGAGTGTATCCATGCCAAGAGCAACTTTAGGACGATTAGATGCTGTCAGCGCAAACGTTGCCTCAAGAATGATCTCATCTGGTGCAAACGTAGTGTAACGATAACCCCATTCAATCTCGGAGGCATCGTAGCGTACAAGACCCTTGCCAGGCTTAAGTACCACGCAATCACGGACAGCTTTACCAATCCAATCATGCCTAGTACCTGCGTTCATCGAAAGAGCGCCGCCAATAGTTCCGGGGATGCCAGCACACATCTCAAGGCCAGAAAGACCTGCTTTCATGGCCTCATTGCAAACGCGTGCTGTAAGCGCACCTGCACCTGCAGTAATGAGGTTATTCTCGCCAACTGAAATGGTAGAAAGCTCATCGTCGAGCACAATAACGCAGCCGTTGTAGCCCTTATCAGAGACAAGGATGTTTGAACCTTTGCCTAAAAGCACCCAATCAACTTTATTAGCTGCAAGCACCTCAAGCACACGCACCAGCGCCACGTGGCTGTGAACAGCAGCAAAAAGCGACGCCTTACCACCAATCCTAAAGGAAGTATGGTGGCTCAGCGGCTCATCTTGCTTGATTGTTGCATCAAGGGCCCCAGAAAGGCTTACATAGGCGTTAAACAAGCTCACGACAGAGGTCCTAGTGGTTCTGAAGACGCTCTTTGAGTGCACGGATAAACATTGGTCCAATCTGAGTGACGTCACCTGCGCCCTGAGTAATCAGCAGATCTCCTGGTTTAACCGTATCAAGAAGGTCTGCGATAAGATCACGACGAGAAGGAATATAACGCACGTCAGGAACAGTATGAGCAACCTCAACCCTTGAAGAGACGGTCTTGCCCGAGACACCTGGAATAGGTAGCTCACCTGCGGAGAAGACATCCATAACGCGCAACACGTCAATACCGTCAAACGCGTGAGCAAACGAGTCTGCCAAGTCCTGTGTTCTGCTGTAGCGGTGTGGCTGGAAGACAACAACAACGCGCTTAAAACCAAGAGGAAGAGCTGCAGACATGGTTGCTGCAATCTCGGTTGGATGGTGACCGTAATCGTCTACAACGGTAATACCGTTGATGTCACCTACGTGCGTGAAGCGGCGGCGTGCGCCCTTGAACTGCGACAGCGCTGCAGCAGCTTCTTCAAGATCAAAGCCAAGTGCATCAGCAACAGCAATAGCAGCGGTTGCGTTAGCAACGTTGTGCTTACCGGGGTTGGCCGGAAGTACCACAGAGATAGTCTGACCAGAAGGAGTCTTAATGGTCAGAGGATTCTCAATGCCGGCTTTTCTCTCCTCCTGCGTGCAAACAAAATCGCAGCTAGGATCAAAGCCGTAAGAAACCACATGCCTGCCAGTTGACTGAGCAAGCTCAACGTAATGAGGGTTATCGCCGTTGATAACAACGGTTTCTTCCTTATCAAGCAAGCTCATAAACTCACAGAAGGTCTTCTCGATATTCTCGAGAGAGCCATAGTGGTCAAGGTGGTCTGCCTCAATATTGGTGACTACCACCACGTTAGGGTTAAGGAACATAAACGAACCGTCAGACTCGTCAGCCTCGCAGACAAAGTACTGGCCGTTGCCGTTTTTGCCGTTGGTGTCGTAACCCTCAACAACACCGCCAATCAAAAATGATGGATCGGCACCCAGTTTATCCAGCATAGTTGCAACCATGGAAGATGTGGTGGTCTTGCCGTGAGTGCCGGCAACAGCAATAGTCTTGCGGCCGCGTGAGAGATACGAGAGCATCTTTGCGCGAGGCCAAATAGGAATGGAAAGCTCACGTGCGCGAATAACCTCTGGGTTAGTCTCTGGGATTGCCGTAGAGGTAACAATGACATCGGGCATCACAGCGTCAATGGTAGACGCGGTGTGACCGATGCTTACCTGAATACCTGCATCTTCAAGCTCTCTAACATAATGCGAGCTCTTTAGATCAGAGCCGGTAACAGTGCAGCCACGCTCGTGTAGAACAAGAGCGATTCCGCTCATGCCAGCGCCACCAATTCCAATAAAATGTGCACGCGAGATGGTCTTCTCGCCCATGGAATCTGCCATAAGAGAGCCTTTCCAAGTATTGTTATCGTTTGAGTCCTGGACATACCAAGACATGTTTACTCTAACGCAAAACCGAATGTTTTATGCGCCACAAACGGCACTTTCCACAGCGTCAGCCACAAGAGATGCGGCGCTGCGCTGGTCAAGTGTGGCGGCAGCCTCGGAGAGCTTTTTGCGCTGGTCCGCGTTATCTACCAGCTCAAACAGAGCTGTCGAGAAGGTCGTGGTGCCCACCTGGTTATCTGACACCAGAATAGCTGCTCCCGCGTCCGACAACAGGTGTGCGTTAGTAGTCTGGTGATCTGCTGTTGCCAGAGGGTACGGCACCAAAATGCTAGGGAGCTCTAACGCTGCAATCTCAGCCACAGAAGATGCTCCGGAGCGAGAAACCACCAGGTCAGCTGCAGCAAGGGTTGCGCCCATATTGGAGATGTAGGGCTTAATCTCCCAGCGAGCAGCCTCCTCGTCAGAAAGCTTCATAAGCGAGACAACCTCGTCGTAGAGCTTTTGACCTGTTGACTGAATGATGCGAAGGTTAGGACGGGAAAGAAGCTCCTGCTTAAGTGCAGCAAAAGTCTCGTTGATGCTACGTGCACCCAGACTGCCACCAAAGATAAGCAGCAATGTTTGATTGTCTGCAATGCCCAGTTCTTGCCTAGAGGTGGTTCTATCAGCAGAAAGAACACTCTTTCGCACGGGATTTCCGGTGACCACAATGGTGTCTTGAGCTTTAACGCGTCCCTCAAAAGCCTTGCGAGCCTCTGGGAAGGCAATGCATACCTTAGAAGCTTTACCAGCAGAAACGCGATTAGCAAGACCTGTTACCGAGTTCTGCTCGTGAATTAAATACGGGATGTGCAGCTTAGCGCAAAGTTGAAGCAAAGGCAGCTCAACATAGGCTCCAAAGCCAATTGCAACATCAGGAGCTCCCTGCTCTCTGAAACGCTTGTGAAGCTGCGACTTTGCGCGCTCAAGATTGTATGCCGCGCTAATAAGCGTCCAAGGGCGCCTGCGATCAAAGCCGTTGACATGGATAGGTACCAGCTCAAATCCCGCCTCAGGCACCAGCGTACCCTCAAGCTTATTGGGCTGGCCATAAAACGTAACCTGGTGACCAC
This sequence comes from uncultured Atopobium sp., assembly GCA_938036925.1. Taxonomy (GTDB): domain Bacteria; phylum Actinomycetota; class Coriobacteriia; order Coriobacteriales; family Atopobiaceae; genus Lancefieldella. Next base: position 2,041 of record CALHVU010000014.1, on the reverse strand, counting down.
GCTCACGAAGCTCCTCAGCTAGAGCCAGAGCTGGGTTAATGTGACCTGCAGTTCCACCTGCAGCAATTGCAACAGAGAGTTTCTTCTGTTCTGTCATGCAATCCATCTCCTAGAAATCAGCTATCGACGAGCCCTGTTATTTCCACGAAGCCTGTCCGATGCAGAAGGTCCCAAATCAATTCTGCGCCTACCGGAAGCGTCTGTTGTAATACGACCTTGAGGGGCGTCGTCATCTCTTGAGCGCAAAACGCCTCGTGAAGGACGTGCGGAGCTCTGAGCGCTGCTCTTGGGGCGAGAAGAACGTGGGAGTGGCATGCCTACTCCTACCCCACCATCAACCATGGTAAGACCAGCAAAACCTGGAGCATCAAAGGTATCTTGCTCTTCGGCTATGCTCCAAGACGCACGCTGCCTATCGTACTCGGTTTCTGGAAGCCTTGACTGCCTTGAAACAGACATCAAAAGTCCAACCATCAAGATACTGGACATGATGGTTGAGCCGCCGTATGAGATAAACGGAAGAGGTTTACCAGAAAGAGGCAAAAGGCCCAGAACACCACCGATGTTGACAAAGGCCTGAATGATAAACATAGAGGTACAACCTGCAGCAATAAGCCTGCCGGTCAAATCTGGTGCATAGCGAGCAATCTTAAAGCCTGCCCATACCAGCGCGCCAAATACAGCCAAAAGACCCAAAACGCCAATAAAGCCCAGCTCTTCTCCAATGACTGCAAAAATAAAGTCATTGTGAGCCATAGGCAGATACGAATATTTCTGACGAGAAAAACCAAAGCCAACACCAAAAATACCGCCAGAGCCAAAGGCATAAAAGCCCTGTGCAAGCTGATAACCTGCGCCGTAATAATCGGCCCAAGGGTTGAGCATGGTCACAACGCGGGCACGAGAATAATCATCTTTAAGAGATAAGAACGCAAAGCCAATAAAGCCAGCAACAGCAATAGTTGCCAAAACCCTTCGGTCAACATCAGCTAGGTAGCCAATAACCAAAAGAGTTCCCACAATAATCAGCGTAGAGCCCTTATCTGGCTGAGCCAAGATAAGCATCAGCGGCACAAGCGCAGCAATAGCAAACTTCTTAAAGAACTCCATCTGATCTATGGTCTGATCAATAAAGTACTGCTGAGCCAGGTACGAGACAGATATTAAGATGGTAATCTTTGCAAACTCAGACGGCTGGAAAGAAAATGGCCCAATGGAAATCCAACGGGTTGCACCATATGCGTCGGCACCAGCAATAGGAGTAAAAATAATTGCCAGCATGCCAATGGTCACAATCCAGATAGGTACCTGGAGGTTTCTTACTACTGCTCGGTAATCAATGCGAGAAACAATAAACGCTAACGCAACTCCTGCCGCAGCAAAGCCAAGCTGGCGTTGCACGTAATAGAAGGGGTTGTAGCCCATATCCTCAGAAGTCATCGCAGAAATCGAGGATGCAGAGTAAATCATTACCAAGCCAAAGCAAACAAGAATTGCCGTTGACACCAGAAGCACCAGCCGAGGCTGCATAAAACGCTCTGGAATAGCACCAAAGCGGCCTTTAGTCTGCGAGCCCTCGGAAGATTTCTGGCGAGAAGTACGTGGTTGCTGCGCGCGCTCCCCTGTTCTGTTTCTGCTGGTAGCCATTATCGACCGCTCTCTTTTTGAGCAAGATCTGCCACGAGCTGTTTAAAGACACGACCACGCTGAGCCATTCCCGTAAACTCGTCAAATGAGGAACATGCTGGTGAGAGAAGCACTACAGAACCTGGACGAGCAAGCTCTACCGCTCGGTCAAAAGCTTCATGCATATGAGGCTCTTGTACCACTTCTGCATGGCCGTCAGAAACGCGGCGAAGCGCCTCTGCAAAGCGAGGACCTGCCTCTCCAAAGCAGATTGCGTATGCACAGGTGGCGGACACCTTCTGAGCAAATTCATCAAGCTCTGTGCCCTTATCGTGACCACCAAGAAGCAAAATAACGTCTTTACCTGGAAACGACGTCAGAGATTTCTCAACTGAATCGGTATTAGTTGCCTTGG
>CALHVU010000013.1 GCA_938036925.1 uncultured Atopobium sp. | reverse complement strand
TAAGGGTTGTTGACGTAGTGGACCTCGCCGGGCTCAATGTGGATGAAGTCGCCAGCCGAGAGAGTGTGAACCTCGCCGTCAACCACAATATCAATCTTACCCTGGAGGATGTGGAAGTTCTCCTCCATGATGTTGTGGTAGTGGGCCTGGAAATCCTGGCCTGGCTGGAACTGGACCATGGCATAGTTCATGCGAGGGCCTTTCATCAGGTACTTAGGACCGTGATCTCCGCACCTGTACTCAAAATCGTTCTCGTTGACAATAAACATCTTGCTTTCCTTTCAGGCGCAACTTTTGATGCGACCAAACGTTTTTCTTGTGCGCTATGCGTATCCGTGGCGCAGCGGAGCCCGGCGTTTACAGACCAGGTGCTCTCCACATGCTCTTGACCTTGTTCTCTTCTGCAAGCTCAAGTTGACTCTTGTAAACATCCTTCCACTGGACATAGAGCTGATCGTAAACAGCTTTGTTGTCTGGGTTGGGGGAGAATGTCTTATCCCATTTAACAACGCGCTTTGCGCCCTCAGCGATACTTGGGTAGATGCCTACACCGTAGCCTGCAAGGACAGCGGCGCCCAGAGCAGTTGCCTCTTTGACCTCTGGGATGCGGACGTTCTTGCCAGTAACGTCGGCAACAATCTGTGCCCACAGAGAACACTTGGAAGCACCACCTGCAAAGATGAGCTCGCTTGGCTCATTGCCCGTAGCTTCTTTGACCAGTTCAATATGGCCGCGGACGAGAAGGGCGGTGTTCTCCAAAATTGCGCGATAGAAGGTGTACTTATTGAAACGCTCTGGATCAAGCTCAAAGTTGGTGAACGTTGGGCTTGCGTGGGTCCAGTGGATGTAGTTCATAACGTCACTGAAGCAGCAAAGCATACCGTGGCTACCAGCAGGAATCTCTGCAGCGCGCTCGTTCATGACCTCATACACGTCATCAATGCCGCGCTCTTTTGCTTCGGCCTTTTCTGCCTGGCAGAAGCCGTCACGATACCAACGCATAACCAGACCAGGCTTGAATGCCAGAGCTTCGTACTGCCAAATCTGTGGAATAGCGTGGCAGTTTACACGGACGCGATAATCTGGGTCTGGAGCGCTCTTATCGGTGTTGAACTCGTACTGCCAGAAGCTACCACCAAAAACGCCAGCCTGACCAGGCTCGCAAGCGCCAACGCCAATCATGCCCAGCTGGCAATCACCGCCGCCGACAACAACAGGTGTACCCTCAGCAAGGCCGGTCTCTGCTGCAGCGTCTGCAGTTACAGCGCCAAGAACTTCTCCACACTCGATAACCTGGCCAAACAGGTCGTCGCGCAGACCGCACTCCTTTGCAATCTCTGGATCCCAGGCGCGTTCTTCCAGGCTCATGATGCCGGTGGTACTGCCGTTTGATGGCTCAACTGCCAGAATACCGGTGAGCTTGTAAGCAAGCCAGTCGTTGAACATGCCAATCTTGGCTGCCTTGTTGTAAATCTCTGGCATCTTGTTCTTAACCCAAAGAAGACGAGGTAGAGCGCCTAGTGCATAGGTCTGACCACTCTTCTGGTAAATCTTCTTTTCAAGCTCTGGGTCCATATCAATGAGCTGCTTGACCTCGTCAACGCTTCGAGCGTCAACGTTAGCGCACGCCCAAATCTCGTTGCCGTCCTGGTCATACAAGAGGATACCCTCGCGCATACAGGTAGTGGAAATACCCGCGATTTCTTTAGGATCAATGGAGGTCTTTGCCAGAACCTCTTTGATGCAGTCCAGAGCAAGCTGCCAGTTAGCAACCCAATCAAAGTCCATGCTGCCAGGCCAACGAGGGTCCTCGTGGTGCTCCCACTCGCGCTGAGCAACCCCAACCTGCTCACCGTCAACACTAAAGAGAACGGCGCGAATACTTCCTGTTCCCGCGTCTAGTGCAAGAAGATACTTTCTCATCAGATCCTCCTTGTTTACGAAAGAAGCAGCTCAGCAGCGGTGTCTGAATCCGTGATCAGCACGTTCAGATAGCCGCCGTTAAGCACTGCTTTAATTGCCGTAACTTTATCTTTGCCACCAGCAACGCCAACAACGTTCTTGAGCTGGCGAAGCTTGTCCAGATCGGTACTAATGACGCGATCTTCAATTTCTGTCTGAATAAGATTGCCGTCTTTATCCATAAAGTGATTGAGGACGTCACCGACGGCCCCCTGCATCTTAAGCACGGTCAGCTCGCCCTCGTTAAGGATGCCATTGCGTAAAACGGTGGAGCCCTCAACTGCGGCGCCGATGCCGACCACACTCATGTCTGCATATTCCGTCATAGTGGACACGTCTTGCAGGCTTTTCTCGTCAAGAAGCGCATCGCGCACTTGGCGAGAAGACACAACAAGTGGAGACGGCGTTAGGAACAGGTGCATGGAGTAGGCGGTGGTGCCAACGGATGGCAGGTAGTAGCTCACGCCACCCGTAAGGCTAACAACATTGAGCGACTCTTCGCGGTTTTTGGCAAGAAATCCCAGCATACGGCTGACGGTGTCGCCGTAGCCAATGTTGAGGTAGCCGTCCTCGCGCAGGTGATCGGAGACGTAGTGAGCTGCGCCCTGAGCAATGGATTGATTAATAGCAGAGCTGTCCAAGGGAGTGGGTACCACAAAAGCATCCTTGAGGCCAAAGCGGTCAATAAGGAGTTGTTCTGCGGAAACGCGCTGGCTATCGTTCTTTCTGAAGCTGAATTGAACAATGCCTTGCGCGCGAGCCTCTTCAAGTAGACGAATAACTTTTGCACGAGAAACGCCCATGACCTCAGCAATCTGAGCCTGGGTGTTATCTTCCATGTAGTAATACCATGCAGCCTTAGTAGCTAGTGCATAAGTTTGTTCGTCCATGCATCCTCCTGTTGATACTTTTGTTTAATGATAAAACATTTGTATCTAACATACTAGACTTCATTATAGTAATTATTCTCCCTATTAACAGGAAGATATACTACAAATACCATAATTACGTATAGAGGTATTGCGGACTATTGTTCATGATACAATCAAAAATACCATTCACGGCAGTAATAATACCGTTTGCCGTGACGGTGCTTTGAAGAATGCCTATTTATATATATCTTCAAAGTGTGAGATTTTGTACGGCCGTTTGTTATTTTTTGGTAGGAGGTACTATGGGTGAAACTTTTGACATCGATATCGATGCCACTGACCCAAAGTCGCCTGAAGGAAAAGATGTGTGCGAGCAGTGCGACACACTTCTTTCCGTCCGCGGAATCAAGAAGTCATTTGGTTCCAACGAGGTATTAAAAGGCATTAACTTAGATTTGGCGCCAGGAGAGGTCATCTCTCTTATTGGTGGCAACGGTTCCGGTAAATCTACCCTCATGAAGATCATCATGGGTATTTACTCTGCCGATGAGGGAGAAATTTCTATCGATCGTCAAAAGGTTGATATCTCCAACCCTAAGGCCGCACTTGCACACAGTATCTATATGGTTCCTCAGGAGCCAATGCTGTTCCCTAACATGACCGTTAGAGAGAACATCACCATTGGTTTTGAGGCTCCAAAAGCCGAGCTCAACAAGATGCTCGAAGATACTATGAAAGAGATTGGCTGGGAGCTTGATCTGGACCGCAAGGCAATGACGCTTTCCATTGCTGAGCAGGGCATGGTTGAGATTCTCCGCGGTCTTATGCGTCATTCCGAGATTCTTATTCTGGACGAGCCAACTTCTGCACTTACCTTTGACGAGGTACAGAGTCTCTTCAAGGTAGTCCAGGAGCTCAAGCAGAAAAACATTGGCATCATTTACATCACGCACCGCCTGGCAGAGGTCTTTGAGATTTCTACCAGCATTGGCATTCTGCGCGACGGCGTTATGGCTATGCGCGGTAAGGTAGAGGACTTTACGCGAGAAGATCTTGTACGCGGACTTCTTCCACCAGACGCAGCAGAGATTAAGAAAGAAATTGCCGAGAGCGCAAACATTGATTACGACGCAGAGCCTATTTTTGAACTTGCTGAGTTCACCGGCTATGGCTTTGCTGACGTAAACCTCAACATTTATCCAGGTGAGATTGTTGGTCTTGCAGGTATCGTTGGTGCTGGTAGATCAGAGATGGCTACCACCATTTACGGTATGGATAAGGTTTTGGGCGGCAAGGTATTTGTTGACGGCAAAGACATCACCGGCAAGTCCACCAAGGACGTCATTGCTGCAGGCCTGAGCTATGTTCCAGAAGACCGCTTCAACGACGGTCTGTTTAGAATTCGTGATGTTGCCGAGAACACCACAAGCTCTCTGCTTGCTAACTCTTCTCTTGGTAAGTTGCTGCTTAACCGCAAAGAAGAAGATAGGGTTTCTCAGAACTACGTTGATAACTTCCGCACCAAGGTTACCGGCCTTGATCAGGAGGTAGGCGGCCTCTCTGGTGGTAACCAGCAGAAGATTGTTATTGGCCGTGCATTCTCGGTTGCTCCAAAGGTTGTTATTTTGGACGAGCCAACTCGTGGTATTGACGCTGCTGCTCGCGGTGATGTGTACGCCGTTTTGCAGGAGCTTCGTAAGCAAGGCGTTTCTATTCTTCTGATTTCTTCTGATATGGAAGAGATTATTGAGCTTGCTGACCGTGCGTTCACCATGTACCAGGGACGCATTAATCATGAGTTCAAAAAAGAAGAAATTACGCAGGACAACCTCATGTCCGCTGCATTTGGATTGTAGGAGGTGACGTATGGATCTTGTAAAGCGCCTTCTCAAGGCTAGGGGACTGAGCAGCCTCGCATTCCTGATTGCTCTCTTTATTATTGTTGGTGCAATGAATCCCGCATTCTTGACGCCAGCAACAATTGCTGCCTGCTTTAACACGTCCGTTGTCTACACATTGGTCGCTGTTGGTGTGGCCTTCACCCTGTTCATTGGTGAGATTGACGTTTCTGTTGGTTCCAACCTGGGTCTTGTTGCTGTGGTAGTTGGCAGCATGCTGAGAGATGGAACTCCACTGCCTGTTGCTTGCCTGGTAGGTATTCTTATTGGTGTAGCAATTGGCCTGGTCAACGCCTGGGGCGTTGCCGTTATGAAGGCTCCATCGCTCATCTTTACCCTGGGTACCAACGGCGTTCTGCGCGGTATTGTTTACGTTTACACCAACGGCCAGTGGGTTGAGAACCTTCCTAAGGAGTTCAAGGACTTCTCGGCAGTAACCGGTATTGGTGACTTCACCGTTTACTATTGCGCAGTTATCGCGCTGGTTATTCTGATTCACTTTGCACTAACCCAGACCCGTCGTGGTCGCTGGTTTGCAGCAGTTGGCGATAACGCTAACGGTGCAACTCTGGTTGGTATTCCAGCTCTTCAGACCAAGATTCTGGCATACGTCATCTGCGGCGTTATGGCAGCTATCGGCGGCATCATCTTCTGCAGCCGTATTGGTTTTGTTACCCCAATGAGCGGTAACGGCTACGAGATGAAGGCTATTGCAGCTTGCGTTCTTGGTGGCGTCAGTCTGCTTGGTGGCGTTGGCTCCGTCCTTGGTGCAGCTGTCGGTTCCGTCATCATGGCATCCATCAGCTACCTGTTGGTCTTCATGGGCTTCTCGTCAAATTACGACAACGCAATTACCGGCGTCATTCTGATTGTCATTGTTGTTGTGGACGCCCTGCTTCAGCACCGCTCCATTGTTCAGAACAGGCATGCTCGTCTGAACGCACGTGTTTCTCCAAAGGCAACTTCTGAAGTTCTTGCAGAGCAGATTGCAGACTTTGGAGAGGCAGCTATGAGCCCTTTGGGTAAGAAGGGCGGTGTTCGCTAATGATGAAGACACTTAAGGGATTCTTGTCCAAGGGTCAGACAAGCTGGAACATGATTCTCATCGGTCTGCTTGTGCTTGAGTTTGTGATTTTTGGTGCTGCAAACGGCAAGTTCTTGCGTCCAGCACTGCTGTTTACCAGCATTAACGATAACCTGCCAGTCTTTATGATCTCGCTCTTTGTAACGCTTGTTATGGTTACCGGCGGCATCGACATTCAGGTTGCGTCTCTGGTTGGTCTGACGTCCATCACCATTGGCGTTGGTTGGCAGGACTTTGGTCTTCCTATCTGGGGCGCCGTGGGCGTTGCCTTTGTCCTGGTTGTTGCCTGTGGCGCGCTTTCGGGCTTCTTGATTGCGTACTGCCGAGTGCAAGCAATGGTTGTTACCCTGGGCGGCAGCTTCCTGTACTCCGGCCTGGCGCTTCTCATCTCCACGCTCTCCAAGACCGAGAGCTATCAGGGAATTGGCGGCTTCCCCGAGGACTTCAAGTTTGTATCTAACTTCCAGCTCTTTGGTGTCATTCCATTCCAGCTGCTGATCTACATCCTGATGTTGGTGATTGCATTCATTCTGCTGCACAAGACCAAGTATGGTCGCCGCATTACCCTGGTTGGCGTTAACCAGAGCGCAGCTGAGTTCTCTGGCATTAACAGCCGAGCAGTCATTATGTCCACCTACATGCTCACCGCAGTTTCTGCTGTTATTGCAGGTGTTGTCCTGACCGCTTACCTGGGCACCGCTAAGTCCGATCTTGGCGCTGACCTTACCATGGACATCATTACCGCAGTTGTTTTGGGCGGTACGCTTTCTACTGGTGGTAAGGGCTCCATTGTTGGTACTGCACTTGCTTCGTTTGTTATTGCGTTCTTGCGCTTCGGCTTGCCACTGTGCTTCAAGGTAAGCCCACAGTATCTGGATATTCCTGTTGGTGTCCTGCTGGTTGTTGTCATCGTTGCTCGATCGGCAGCAAGCGGAACAAATATCGGTACGTTTTTGAAATCGCTGCTTTCTAGCAGCAGTAAAGCCAAGGCATAAGCTTTGGGGAATTGTGCCTTAGGCACAGACAAGGGAGGTTACCTATGCAAGAGATTACTCGTCGTGGTTTTATTGGTGCCGCTGGTATCACCGCAGTTAGCGCTGGCCTCGCTCTGGCAGGCTGCAATAATGGTGGTGGCGAGAAGAAAGAAGAGACCAAGAAGTCCGAGGGTGGCAAAGACGTCAAGGGTAAGACCGTAGCATTTATTCCTAAGGTCACCGGCAACGCATTCTTCGAGTCCGCAAACAAGGGCGCACAGGACAAGTCCAAGGAGTGGGGTTTCACCGTTGACTACATCGGCGACGCAACCGCATCTGTTTCCGCTCAGGTTTCCGTCATCAACCAGGCAGTTGCTAACGGCGTAGACGCAATCAGCATCTCCACCGTGGACGCAAAGGGCGTTTCTGACGCACTGAAGAAGGCAACCGCTGCTGGTATCGTAGTTACCACTTGGGACTCCGACGCTAACCCAGAGGATCGTACCCTCATGGTTTCTCAGGGTACTCCAGAGATTCTTGGTCAGATGCTTGTTGACATGGGCGTTTCCGGCCTCAAGGAGCGCGGCAAGGATCCAGAGAAGGACGAGATCACCTATGTCTGGCACTACTCCCAGGCAACCGTTACCGACCAGAACTCCTGGCAGGTAGCTGCACAGAAGATCATCAAGGAGAAGTATCCTAAGTGGAAGAACGTTCACGAGAACTACTATTCCAACCAGGACGCTGAGCAGGCAATCACCATTGGTGAGGCAATTCTTGATGCTTACCCAGAGATTGACCTGATCATCTGCAACGACTCCACCGCTCTTCCTGGCCAGCTCCAGGCTGCAGAGAACAAGGGCTACGACGCAAAGAAGATCACCATCACCGGTTTTGCTTCTCCACAGTCCATCAAGTCCTACTGCGAGCACGGCACCATCTACAACTGGGGCCTCTGGGACTGCGCAGTTCAGGGCGCTATGGGCTGCTACGTTGCAGCATTCCTTGCAGCTGGTAACGAGGTCAAGGTTGGCGACACCATCTCCATCCCAAGCATTGGCGATGTCAAGGTTGAGGCTAACGACTCCATCGCCGAGGGTGCAAAGACTGGCGAGAAGAACAACGGCGTTGTCCTGCTTCCTGAGCGCCTTGTCTTCACCAAGGAGAACATGAACAACTACTCCTTCTAATCAAGGCGTAAGTTCACGGCTGGCGAGAAGACCGATCTTCTCGCCAGCTTATGAGGTAATTCAGCCGCAGAGGAGGGTGGTCCTCCCGGGGCGGTTCTCCTAGAGGGGGGCCCAAAGAGACGCGTTCTCGTACGAGGCAGCTTCGCCCAAGAAGGCGCCTCTCTGCGAGCTTTAAGGTTTTATTGAAAGGATTTTCATGGCAGATCTGGACGGATTGAAAGTAGCTAAGGATTATCACGTAGACACTCCTTTTGCTAACAATCAGGGATTTTATGTAAAGGGTGCAAACAACCTCGACTGGGGCATGCAGAAGCACCTCTCCAACATCTTTGATCCAAAGAGCGGCAACACTGTAATGTTCGCATTTGACCACGGTTACTTCATGGGTTCGACCGCTGGTCTTGAGCGTCTTGACCTGCTGCTTCCACAGCTTGCTCCTTACGTTGACTGCTTCATGGGCACCCGTGGCGCAATCAGGACCTGCGTTTCTCCTGAGGTTTCTAAGGGCATCGCTCTTCGCGTTTCTTCTGGCTCTTCTATGCTGCAGTCCGATCTCTCTCACGAGGTTGTCGCTGTTGACATCGAGGATGCTATCCGCATGAACGCAGACTGTATGGCTGTTCAGACCTTCATCGGCGCTGATGGCCAGCTCTCCAGCATTGACAACCTGAGCCAGGTTATTAACGCTGGCTTCCGCTACAGCATTCCTACCCTTGGCGTTTGCGCTGTTGGTAAGGACATGGAGCGCACCGGTCGCTTCTTCAAGCTTGCAACCCGTATCATCGCTGAGATGGGCTGCCAGATTGTTAAGACTTACGACTGCGAGGACTTCGAGGAAGTCGTTGCAGCATGCCCAGTTCCAATTGTTGTTGCTGGCGGCAAGAAGCTTGCTGAGCGCGATGCTCTGCACCTTGCATACGACGTTATCCGCAAGGGTGCACGCGGCGTTGACATGGGCCGCAACATCTTCCAGAGCACCCATCCTCTGCAGATGGCTGAGGCTGTCCGCATGATCGTTCACGAGGGCGCAACCGACGCTCAGGCATGGGAGTTCTTCGAGGACGCAACCCACTAAGCGCGCGTTGGGCACGAAAGCACGTTAAGTGCGGATGCGCGCTTCAAGTACGAAAGCGCTGCGAGCACAAACGCGCTGCTCACACGTGGTTTTCTCATGTGGCGAGAAACATACTGACCTTGAGCTGGTAATTCGTAAGGATTACCAGCTTTTTTGGCGCGTTAGCGTCGGCTTTGAGGCCTGGCGCACAAAATAGCGCAGCTTTCTTATGTCTCGCTGAAGAATCGATATGTGCCTAATCAATATAGCCAGGCAGCTAGGGGTCGTACTACTTGATATGCATCTTTATGCATAAACTTCATCTAATATGCTAGATAATGAATAGTCTTGTATAAGAAATTTAACTATCGGTAAATTCCACTTCTATGGAACACACCTAAGTCGGATATTCTGCACAAATGCGGGCATTTTACACATCTAATGACGATAATCTGCATGGTTGAGGTAATTTCTGCGTCATGTATACGTCTTTTTTGCAGAATATCCGACTTAGGTGTGTTTTACGGATCCGAAATTTGCCTCGTAAGCCGATGGCGAGAAAGGCCAATTTTCTCGCAAGCTGTATATCTGCGATTTTATGTAATTGCGTATTTTATAAGTTAAGAGACTTATATAAAAACAACCCTTCCCAGAAAATTTAAATCAGCTTAACAGGGATTTAACACCCCTTCTGTTGTACTAGAGCCAGGAGAAGGGAGTATCTATGAAATCAAAGCAAGCTTGTGGTTGGAGCTGTCGCCTACGTGTCCTGCCTATTCTATTTTTGCTATTAGGATGTGCATTTGTAGTCTACGGCGCGCTTCGTGGAGAGGCTCAGACCGTTTTGGGAAAAGCGGTACGAATCTGCCTTGAGTGTGTAGGCATTGGTTAGGTGACCTGCAGTGAAAGTACTCTCGGGAGCTAAATTTCTTGGAAAGAAAGTGCGAGAATTTATCACTAAAAGAGGTTTCGTGCAGGCATGCGCAACCTTTCTAACCAACCCTCACCTAACAAATTTCGCTAAGGGAACTATCTATACTGGTCCTGCAAAGTCAGTCTGTGTCCCTGGACTTAACTGCTATTCTTGCCCAGCAGCTACAGGCGCTTGCCCCGTTGGAGCATTTCAGGCAGTAGTTGGATCTTCTAAATTCAGCTTCTCGTATTACATTACGGGTATTTTGATTCTCATTGGAACTTTGCTAGGCAGGTTTGTCTGCGGATTTCTTTGTCCATTTGGCTGGGTACAAGATCTTCTCCACAAGATTCCATTCCCAAAAAAATTTAGCACTAAAAAACTCAAAGCCTTGCGCTATTTGAAGTACGTCATATTAATTGTACTTGTCTGGGCTCTACCAGCTTTGATTCAAAATGCCGTAGGAATGGGAGAGCCTTATTTCTGTAAGTATGTTTGTCCACAGGGAATTCTCGAGGGAGCAATTCCGCTTTCTTTAGCAGACGTCAGCATTAAGGCAGCTCTAGGCACACTTTTTACGATGAAATTCAGCATTCTGGCAACTATCGTATTGTTGAGCATTATGTTCTACCGTCCCTTCTGCAAATGGATTTGCCCGCTCGGAGCTTTTTATTCTCTGTTCAATCGCATTTCGATTTTGCAATATCGAGTTGACGAGAAGACCTGTGTAAGCTGCGGAAAGTGTGCGCGTACATGCAAGATGGACGTAGATATTACGAAGAATAACGCAGCTCTTGAGTGCATTCGCTGCGGAGAGTGCATAAAGGTATGTCCTGTTCATGCGATTGATGCAAAACTCCTGTTAATCAACAAGAAAATTGAGCAATCGGAAAAGGTTGCTACAGCAAAGCACTTGGCTGATCTACAGGCGACAAGCTCATCAAAGTAAGTGTCATAAAACGTGTATAGCTACGTTTCGTACGTAGAAAAGACAGAAAGGACTATGAAATGAAAAAATTTGTAACAAAATCCCTGACGTATGTCGCTGGCCTACTTATGGCAGTTGCGCTTGTTGGATGCAGCGTTGGTGGTACTGGCAACACAGGCACAACAACCGCTCCAACTGCCGAGCAGCAGAATTCTGCTGCAGTTCCACCTGAGGCAGCATCAAAGCTGCACCTCAAAGACGGCGATACCTTCCCAGATTTTAAGGCAACAGATATCACTACTGGCGCTACCTATGACAACACCGTATTTGGACAGAATAAGGTTACTGTTCTGACCTTCTGGTTCAATGGCTGTACTGGCTGCATTCAGGAGATGCCAATGCTTCAAGAACTTGCTAATACCTATAAGGACAAAGGTGTCAATGTCTTGGGTGTTAACGCCGAAGCCGCATACACGGACGATGCTAAGAAGGAAGCCGTGAATATTCTCCAGAAGCAAGGCGTTACCTACGGAAACGTCGCTCTTGATCCTCACAGCGATGGCGGTCACGTTATCGAAGGTCTCACAGCGTTCCCAACTACTATGGTTATTGACCAGAACGGTAGACTCGTAGGCGATCCAATCACCGGTGGAGCCAGCAAGCTCCAGGGTAGCGAACTTCAAAAGCGCGTTGACCAGGCTCTTGCTCAGTCAAAGTAGGCTATAGAAACTTACATACCACTCACGGCACACGGCGAGAAGAACTTCTCGCCGTAGGGTTCAATCGGTTAGCATTTGAAGTGTTGTATAAGTACGCCTGGGCTGAGTCACTTGAGCTTGGTCCAGGCGTACTCTAATACGTGCAAATAGCATCAAGCTGCATTTGAAAGGGAAGAATTGAAAATCCTTGTAGTGGAAGATGAAAAAGAGCTTCTTGCCTCTATTGGAGAGGGGCTTGAGCTGGACGGTTATTACGTTGATCTTGTCGACAACGGCACTCAGGCTCTTGAAATGGCTCAGCTTGAGCAATATGACCTGATTCTACTTGACCTTAACCTTCCTGGTATCGATGGACTTGATTTGCTGCGTACACTACGAGCGGAGCACTCAGAGACTAAGGTACTGATTCTTTCTGCACGTTCATCGGTGTCTGATCGCATTGTTGGATTAGACGCGGGTGCTGATGACTACCTTATAAAACCCTTTGCGTTTGGTGAGCTCGAGGCCCGTATGAGGACGCTCCTGCGCCGCGAATATACACATGGAGAAGCGTCTTTGACGCTGGGAGAACTTCGGTTTGACACTACAGCTCGACAAGTTTTTGTTGGAGACGCTCAGGTTAATTTCACCAAGAAAGAACTCTCAATTCTAGAGTATCTGATGCGACATGCTGGAGCGGTTGTGAGTAGTGAAGAGCTCATGACTCATGCATGGGATAGCAACGTGGATTTATTTAGCAATTCTGTGCGTGTGCATATTTTCTCGATTAGAAAAAAGTTGCGAGAAGCCCTTGGATATGACCCAATTTCTAACAAAGTAGGAGAGGGTTATTGCTTTAAGAGGGACAGCGATGACTAAGATGAGTGAAATAATCCCAAAGCCAATGCGCTCGATACGCGCCCAACTCACTCTTCTTATGGTGGGCTTATTGGTGTGCTGTTGCGTTGTTTTGACCTGGCTTGTGTATCGCTCGACTTCTGAGCTGCTGGAACTAGCTGCAGCCAACGCCATCAATCAGGGAGCTCTTTCTATCGTTTTGGATGTAGATGCTATCGAACGCTCTATTTTGTTTGACGCGTTAGGCATCTTGCTTGTTGTGATTGCTGCGGGAAGCTGTGTAGCTTATTTTTTAATAGGCCACTATACCAAGCCAGTTCAACAACTCTCTGCTCACATGAAAGAAATTAGCCCAAATACATTGTCTGATTCCATTGAGATTGAGGGCGGTGGAGAAGAGATTCAAGAGCTGGTTAAGTCATTTAATCAGATGACTGATCAATTAGATGAAGCATTTGCAATGCAGAGGCGCTTCTCGACTAGCGCAGCTCACGAGCTTAGAACGCCAATTGCAGTACTGAAGACCAAGCTGGATGTTTTTAAGAAAAAGAAACGCGAACAGCATGAATATGACGAGCTTGTAACTACGATGGAGACATACATTGACCGCCTATCTTCCATCATCACTGACCTTTTGGAATTTGCGGAGACATCTGAGCTAGGAGAGGCTGAGGACGTTTCTCTTGATTCAGTAATTAAAACGGTTGTGGATGATCTTGAATCAGTTGCCCAAAATAATATGGTAAACGTGCAGGTTAACACGCAGATTGATGCACATTCTGATACACAATCTGAGGCACAGACCTTTATCGTTAAAGGAAATACCAATCTGCTATATCGAGCTCTTTACAACCTGGTTGAAAATGCCATTCGTTATAACAATGAAGAAGGTTCAGTTAACATTACTCTAGAAACCAGGGGTCAAGAAGGCGTGATTATAATCGCCGATACAGGAGTGGGCATAGCTCCTGAGCAAAGAGAGCTTGTATTTGAGCCGTTCTACAGGGTGAATAAGTCACGATCCAGAGAGTTTGGCGGCGCAGGCATTGGCCTCTCGCTGGTTAAAACCATCTTGAAGCGACATGGAGCTTCCATAACAGTCTCTGAAAACACCCCACAGGGTTCTGTGTTTACAATCAGAATTCCACTGGTTGATGCAATGGACTCTGAGTAGCGTTTAACCCTTCACATACACTGCCGCTCATAGATAAGACGAAATACCAGCTAATGGCGAGAAGTACAACGGCTAGAATAGTTCTTAGAACATAGATGCCCTAGTGATGAAGGGGAGCCACGCATGGAGTTTATTCTAGATACAGCTGATCTTGAGGCTGTTAAGCAACTTGATGAGCTTTTGACCATCGATGGAGTTACCACTAACCCTTCAATCATCACTAGAAGTGGCAAGCAACCTGAGCAGGTAATCAAGGAGTTCGTAGAGTATCTGTTGCCTGAGCAAAAGTTCTTTGTGCAGGTTGTTTCAACTGACTATCAGAAGATGCTGGAGGAAGCTCGCTATATCTGTGGCCTTCGCCCCGAGAATACCTATGTGAAGATTCCTGTTACCCGCAATGGATACAAGGCTATTAAACAGCTCAAGTCCGAGGGCCTTGGCGTTCTTGCAACTGCAATTTATTCAGCTGACGAGGCATTCTTGGCAGCTATGAATGGCGCAGATTACCTGGCTCCTTATGTTAACCGTATGTGTAATTACGGCGACGGCATCGGTCAGGTTTTTGATCTTATGCAGATGCTTGAAACTCATGGACTGAATTCTAAGATTCTTGCTGCATCGTTCAAGAATACCGAGCAGGTCAATGCACTTATTTCTGCAGGTATTGATGCTGTTACTCTTCCACCAGATATCGTTTACACAATGATGGATCACCCTGGCACAAAGATTGCAGTTAATGAGTTCTCTGCTGCATGGCGTGAGGCTTACGGTAGGGATACGTTGCTCTAGCCACTCTTACATACTCAACACAAAAAGAGCATCTACGTTATTAGATGCTCTTTTACTATCAATTTGAAGGTTTACTATAAAAAGAAAAATTGATTCTAATATGTTCAATTTAGTATTTTAAAAAATGACATGATATAGTTCTATCCAATCATGCTATTCAATACTTCCCAGTTAGCTAATTTTCTTACTTCTTCATCGCTGAGTGAACATATAAAATCGATTATTATTCGAAGTTCAGAATATAAAAAATCATCTTCTTTTGAAGTATACTTAATAAGTGTTTGTTGTAAACGCATTGGCAGTAATTTAAACGAATCATTATCGAAGTCATTACGTTTTTTATTTTTGATGAATTCTGTAAGATTTGACCATACTTTATTAATCAAAAATTTTGCTTGTTCATTTTGAAAACTGACCTCATCAGAGTTGTACACATATTTTTCCATTAGTGTTTTAAGGATACGCATTATGTTTTTATGATAGCATTTATCTGCATTGAGCAATTCAGATGAGAAAGTACCATTCATGATTTTATTAATGTTATATTGAAATGACCACGCTGCAACAAAAATTAATTGAGTTTTTAGTTGTGTAATCCATTCATGTAAATATTCGTGGAACTTATTAAAGTCATTTTTAGTTTCACAATTTTCAATTTTTAGAACAAGAGAAAGTAAAGAATAGACATCACACTGTAAATCAAAATTATTTTTAAAACAATCATGCGATATATTTGTAACATTTTTACGAGATATACTGGTACTTTTAATTTTCTCTTCGAATTTTTTTAAGTCATTATCGTCAATTTCGAGATATTCCTTTAGAACAGTTTTTATATCGTTAACCGTAATAATTCCCTTCAAAAGAGCGTCTTCGAAATCTGCGGTTCTATAGGAAATATCATCAGCTGCTTCAAGGATGTAAGCGAGAGGATTTCTAACGTAATTGTTATTTATCTTGCTAATTTTTAACTCGTTAAATATTGTATTTATTTTTTCTTCTTCTGATAGATAAAATCCTTTTTTATGTAGATAGACTGGATTTTTTATTAACTGATTATTATCCGAATCACCCTCATTTGCCAGCTGTTCGAATTTTAATGATTCTTTAATTTTTACTATATGATTTAGGTTACTATCAGAGGTATTAGAAGCGTTCGAAAATTCCAATGTCACATTTGGCTGATTGCTTGTATATTTCATTAAACTACTGAGTACAGCATAGGTAGGTTTAATTGTACTAAGTTCTTTAATAGGCGAATCATCAATTAAATATCTTATACCTTGAGCATTTCCTTCGATATTAATAAGATCCTGCATGAAAGTTTTATCCATAAATTCATTTTCTTTATATTTTATATATTTGAGTTTGTCTTTACTTCTATCGTTGGTGTATTTTGGATATAGAAAAAGAACATCTTTATCTTCAATTATATTATTTTGAACAATATCATCAAAATTGATTTCTTTTTCGACTATAGCTATCATGTTTTGGTCTTTGAGCCAAGCTATAATTGCCTGGCTTAAATATTGTTCACCCATATGGCCAAAGGGAGGATTACCGATATCATGAAGAAGCCCTGCAGCATAAACTACATCTTTTATTTCTTCTTTTAGGCTTATTTTGAAGTTATTCTTAGTTCTTTCTTCGTCATCTTCAAAGAAAGATGGGTCATTTCGGCTTATCATTGAAATTATTGAGGAAGCTGTTGATGCGACTTCTATAGAATGTGTGAGACGTGTACGGCAAAAATTCGAACTTCCAAAAGCAAATACTTGTGTTTTATCTTGCATTGCGCGAATTGCTGAGCAGGATGAAATGGAAAAGCAATCGAATTCAAATGGATAATTGTTTAAATCTGCTGCTTTATAATCGCCTGCAAATTCAGGGTTCATCCTGTCAATTTCTTTTGTCCGAGATTTTGAGAGAATAGCATTCCATGACATCATTTGCTTGCTATCATTGTCATTACTCATAGCTCTCTCCAATGATTAATTAAACTTACTCCTGTACTAAAAATATTATTGTCTTTTATCACTAAAAAATCTACTACAAACTGACTTAGATTATG
>CALHVU010000012.1 GCA_938036925.1 uncultured Atopobium sp. | reverse complement strand
TAAGATTGCAGAGTCTGTACACGAGTTCTTCTCGATACCAGAAAATGTTGCCGTTGTTGAGCGTCTTCGTCAAGCAGGCGTGGTGCTTGAGGAAGAGAAGTCAGAAAATGAGCTTCCTCAGACGCTTGCTGGACTTACCTTTGTTTTAACGGGAACTCTTGAGCACTTCACACGCGATGAGGCTGGCGCCCAGCTTAAAGCCATGGGAGCAAAGGTTTCTGGCTCTGTATCTAAAAAGACTAGCTTCGTAGTAGCAGGAGAAGCCGCGGGATCTAAGCTTACAAAGGCTGAGAGCTTGGGCGTTCCCGTACTTGATGAGGCTGCGCTCCAGCAAATTCTTGAAACAGGTCAGGCACCTGCATAAATGTGCATGGTTAGTAACAAGGTGTTGATTTATAATGCTTCGTTACCGTCAGTAAAAAGGAGGCGACCAAATGAACCTACTAAAAAGTAAGTATGTTTCTCTTGGAATGATGTTTTTGATTTTAGCAATCATCCTGGGCGCAGCATCAAACGTTAATGACCTATTTATCGGTATGATTTATGGCGTTTCTCTAGGAATATTGATTTTAGGATTGCTTGTAACTCAAAAAAGATTGCCTTTATGTAATCGATAATTGATCCAAAGGGCACAGCCATGGCAGATAAAAACATTTTGGTTCTTTGCTATTCTCGCTGCACTACCTGTAAGAGAGCTCTTAAATGGCTTGATGAACACGGTGTTTCTTATACACTGCGCGATATTAAAGAGGAGAATCCAACTGCAGAAGAGCTTGCTGAGTGGCACAAGCTGAGCGGTCTCTCCATCAGGAAATTCTTCAATACTTCAGGCATGGTGTATCGCGATAATAACATCAAGGAGCAGCTTGATGCAGGTATGAGCGATAGTGATGCCTATAAGTTGCTTGCCACTACAGGCATGCTGGTAAAGCGCCCCTTGGTGGTTGCAGGTAATACTATCTTGCTTGGATTCAAGGAGCCTGCGTGGGAAGAAGCACTTCTGTAGAGTCGACCTCTATGGTATGTGTTTTTATAGCATGCGCTTTTACAGCATGCGATAGATTGTAGATAAGCGTTAGTAAAAAAGGCAGCTACTCAAGTAGTTGCCTTTTCTCTTACGTGTTTGAATATGCAACGCCTTTGGTGTTTTGCTGCAAGTTAGTCCTCGTCATCAACCATTTCTACAACAGGTTTACCCATGTAATTGATGCCGTCGACCAGCTCTTCCAAGGTAATTCTCTGACCCAAAATAGTTGCCTGAACAAGCTCTTTGTAGAACTCACGAGCTTCATCCATAAGATCAAGAATGCTTTCAGTCTTGATCTCTCCTGTGTAAGGCTCTTTCCAAGGTAGACGCTTGAGGTTTGCCGTAGGGAAGTCCTCGGTTTTAACAATACGATGGGCCATCGCCGCAACATATGAATTGTTTGAAGGACGCATGAACTTCTCGGTCTTATACAAAACGTCAGGAAGCTTGGTGGTGTACTTAGGATCAGTACGCTCTACAGTGTGGTAGATGCGAGCGTAATCCTGAAGGGCCTTCTCGTACTCACCAACGCCAACATTAAGGTCAAATACCTGAAGCGCTACTTGCGAGAAGAGCGCGCCACCAACGTGCTTGGTTGATTCAATTGCTTCAAGCACCTCAGCTGGGGGAAACGTTTCAACGGTAGTATGGCGCAAGTGCCAGAGAAGGTATGAGTCTAAATCTGTCTCGATAATAGGATGGAGTTCTCTGTAGGCATTCTTGAGAGATGGTTCCGCCTCAATCAATGCATCTTGCTGGGAATACACAAATGGATGGACAATTCTATCCAGGGCGTAGTGTGCTAAGAGGCCAAGCGCAAACGCACGACCAGCGGGCATGTCGCTCTGCGGTAGGCGAGAAACACCATCGCGAATAGAAAGAAACGCGTCAACAATATGACCCGCATGCATACGACGATGTAGTCTATTGCAGGCAAGCGAGTGGTTTGGCCAGGCAAGATGACGTGCTAGGAAGGGATCAGGACCCTGGTTTCCAAGCAGGAATGCATTGACCTCTGCATCAGTTGCAACAAGTTCTTGCGGTAAATCATGAACCACTTCTGCGCCAAACAGATAGTGGGTTATTAAAGCAGGCATAGGACTCCTTGTAGTTTTTCAATATAAGAGTAGCCCAAAATAGCTTATAGGCGTTAAAATTTCTCCTTCGTGTTACAAGATTTAATGATACTTGGGAACTGACACATGGGTCTACTTGAAATTTTAATGCTGGGTATGGCGCTTGCAACAGATGCGTTCTCTGTCACTATCTCTAACACCTTTGCCTTTGATGACCATAGGTTTTCTCGTCTTATGCGTATGCCTCTTTTCTTTGGTCTCTTTCAGTTTGGTATGCCTCTTGCCGGTTATTTTGTTGGTGGCATTGCAGCAGAGTTGATTGAGAAGTACGCAGGTATTGTCTCGTTGGTTATTCTTGGTTTCATTGGTTCAAACATGCTGTACAGCGGCTATAAGGCGCTCAAAGAAGATGCTTCTGAAGAAGATGAGGAAGAAGCTCAGCAAAGTGCTACGACGCTCTCTTATGGAAAGCTGCTCTTTCAAGCTGTTGCTACAGCAATCGACGCATTTGCTGTTGGTGTAAGTTTTAGGGCACATAGTGTAGACATTTTGGTTGCCTCGGCGCTCTTTGGCATTATTACTGCCATTCTCTGCACCATTGCTCTGTTCATTGGCAAAAAACTTGGTTCTCTTCTGGGCGACCGTGCCGAGATGGTGGGCGGAATAGTACTTATCCTGATTGGACTAAAAGCCTTTTTTGGATAAAATCTGTTTGACCAGACGGATTATGTAGCAGGTAAGGAGGTAGTGTGAAGTTTATCCCAGATTGTCTGCGCCAGAAGATGCATAAAACTTTTGGACCAAAAGACCCTGATGAGAAGATTACTCCACCAACTGCCACTTCTGTTACAAGAACCTCATTTATTATCCTGGCTGTCTCGGCGGTTGCTGCACCTGTAATAGCTACGGTAGCAAATGTTTTGAGCCCAGGAATTTCTTATGTTCAGCAGGAGCTTCTTCCTCCACAGCTTAATTCAAAAGTTCCAGGCTACGCTCGAGCGCTTATTCAACTTGCGCAACGAGAGGGCTCCCTCAATCTTTTATGTACTTCAAAAGAAGCGGTAAAGTCCCTGGTAGAAACATATTCAAGAATGTTTTCTATGCCTGTTACGGTGGGTGAGGCAACAGAGGAAGAAATTCAGGAGTTTATTCAGCAAACATATACTTCTGGTAAGAGTTCGGAGTCTGAAACTTCTGATACCAAATCTGGTACTGATTGGGGTTTTGAGAAACCCGATGTCATTTTCTTGGCAAGCGAAGCTCTCATGCAAAATTTTGAGACTTCCGCATATTGTCAACCGTTTGAAGTTTCTTCAACAGACCAGTATGTGCGCCCTGAGTTTTTTGACGCCAACGGACACTGGTATGCCTACGCTGCAGATCTATTGGTTTTACTGGTAAATCAAGAACGCCTTAATGAGAAAAAGATTTTGCGTCCTCACGAATGGACCGATCTTCTTACAGATGGCCTGCGTGGAAGGTATGTTATTCCTGACCCCGCACTTACGTATACGGGCAAGAAGTTTGAATCGCTCTTTTTAGGCCAGTATGGTCTGGATAAAGGCGCTCAAATTATCCAAAGTTTGTTTGAAAATGTTGACGCATTTTCTGAGAGTACCCATCAAGCTATTAGAGACACAGGATTTGGCAGGTACAGGGCTTGTGTTTGTCCGCTGAGCGCTGCTTATAGGGCAATTACTAAAGACGATTTTGATAATCTTTCAGTTATTCTGCCAGGCACTTCTTATTTCTCTACGATAAGGTCATTTGTATGCCAGGGGTCAAAACATACGTATTCAGCGTATTTATGGCAGGAATTTATTACCAAACGAGATTCTGCTGAACACATGGGAGAAATGGACTCGTTCTTCTCGCCAGTTATTGAGGGAACACCAACGCCTTGGTATGCGGATCGTCTGAATTTGACAGCAGTAAGTGAATCAATGCAGATAGCTCCTGCTCCCACCGATGCTGAAGGCAATCTCATCAAGCTTGAAGACGTCCATGCTGCATACAGTAAGTTGGTCAACGCATAACCTTTGCCACATCTTATGAGTTTGGATACAAAAAACGGCTCAGGTAAACTGAGCCGTTTTGCTGTATAGATGGAGTGGCGAGAAGACCGGGTTTCTCGCCAAGAAGCCCTGATGAAGAATTAGACGTAGAAGAGCATCTTGTTGTAGCTAGGAACTGGCCACCAGTCGTGTCCGCAGATGAGCTCCATGGAGTCAACGGCGCTGCGCAGGCGGGCCATAGCAGGAAGAACTTCATTGCAGTAGTATTCGCACTGCTCCTGAGGCTGATCTTTCATCTGGTGAGCTGTGGTATTGATCTCATCAAGGCTGTTGGTAGCTGCATAAATCTCGTCAATACCTGCGGTGAGCTTCTCAACAATCTCTGTTTCTGCAGCGCTCTTGATACCAATAGCCTGCTTAGCAGCAACTGAAGAGGCAACATCACTTGAGTAGGTAAAGAGTGCAGGCAGATACATGTGGCGCGTCATATACAGCATGGTACGAGCCTCAATGTTAAGAACCTTAGCGTACTGCTCTGCCTTTGCAACGTAGCGAGCCTGTGCTTCTGCCTGGGAAAGAACACCGTAGCGCTCAAAGAGCTCAATGTTCTCTGGAGCAACCATTGCAGGAAGTGCCTCAGGGGTGGTGCGGAGGTTTGGAAGACCGCGCTCCTCGGCAAGTTTCTCCCAATCGCCTGAGTAGCCATTGCCTTCAAAGAGGATGCGCTCGTGAGCTTTGAAGGTATCAATAACCCACCTCAAAGCTTCCTTGGTGAAGTTCTCCTCAGAAGCGTTTGAAAGATCGTTTGCAAAGCGGTCACACTGCTCGGCAACAATGGTGTTCAAAATGACGTTAGGATCAGAGAGGTTCTGCTGGCTGCCGCACATACGGAACTCAAACTTGTTACCAGTAAACGCAAAGGGGCTGGTACGGTTTCTGTCTGTGTTGTCCCTAAGGACTGCAGGTAGTGTTGGTACGCCAAGGTCCATGCGAGTGCGCTTTGCACCGTGAACATCAGAGCCAGTGATAAGATCATCAACAATTACAGAAAGCGCAGCGCCTAAGAAGACTGAGACAATCGCAGGAGGAGCTTCGTTTGCGCCAAGACGGTGATCGTTTCCAGCAGATGCAACAGACATGCGCAGAAGGTCTGCATGAGAGTCAACAGCGGCAACAAGGCACGCAAGGAAGACCAGGAAGCGAAGGTTCTCGCCAGGTTTATCGCCAGGTTCGAGCAGGTTCTCGTTGTCTGCAGAGAGTGACCAGTTGTCGTGCTTACCAGAGCCATTGACGTACTCAAAGGGCTTCTCGTGCTCAAGGCAGGCAAGACCGTGATGCGGTGCAAGAAGCTTGAGCTTCTCCATGGTTAGAAGGTTGTTGTCAATAGCAAGTGCTCCCTGCTCAAAGACAGGTGCAAGCTCATGCTGGCAAGGAGCAACCTCGTTATGCTTGGTCTTTGCAGGGATACCCAGCTTCCAGAGCTCGTCATCAAGCTCTTTCATGAAGTTGTTGACGGTTGGACGAATGGCACCAAAGTAGTGCTCGTCAAGCTCCTGACCTTTGCTTGGTTCGCAACCAAAGAGGGTACGACCACAAAGAATAAGGTCAGGGCGCTGCTCAAAGTCTTCCTCTTTGATAAGGAAGTACTCCTGCTCAGGTCCAATGTTTGTGACAACGCGTGAGGGCTCTTGTCCAAAGAGTGCAAGAACGCGCTTGGCCTGCTTCTCTAGGGCAACCTGGGAGCGAAGCAGAGGAGTGCGCTTATCCAGAGCTTCTCCGGTGTATGAAATAAATGCAGTTGGAATGCAGAGGACTTCATCTTTGATGAAAGTTGGGCTTGCAGGATCCCAAACCGTGTAACCGCGAGCCTCAAAAGTGGCGCGTAGGCCTCCAGAAGGGAAGCTTGATGCATCAGGCTCGCCCTGTACCAGCTCTTTTCCCGAGAAGGACATCAAAATAGTGCCGTTTCCCTGAGGAGTCATAAAGCTGTCGTGCTTCTCGGAAGTAATACCTGTGAGAGGCTGGAACCAGTGCGTGAAGTGAGTAGCACCTTTTTCAAGTGCCCATTCTTTCATGGCATGCGCAACCTCGTTTGCAATGTCGAGGTCAAGCGGTTTGCCGTCTTGGATGACACTACGAAGTTTCTTGTACGTTGGCCTTGGCAGACGTTCTTGCATATCTGCGTCGGTAAAGAGAAGTGAGCCAAATTCCTGAGAAACTTTGTCGTGAGCCACAGCCCCTCCTTGTGGATAAATGCTGGCAGTTAGTCTGTTTTCTCGCGTGCTGAGCACGTTATGTTGGTTGTTATTTTCGCACGTTTGACAGAGTCAGAGTGGCGAGGATACAAACAGAAACATAACGATTACAAAAAATTTTGGCCGCTGCCCAAATGAGATGTGGGCTTTGTTTCCATGGGCTCTGGCGCGCATAAGCAGAGGAACTCTTAGTACAATAGAAGCACACAAAACTAAGAGGAGCAGGTATGTCTGATACTACTATGCCAGTTGATACTACAGATCAAAACGAGGTTGCATCAATCAAAGAAGGTGCAGTTAAACCACGTAGGACCATTGCCGTTATTGACGGAAACTCGCTCATGCACCGAGCATTCCATGCAATCCGTCAGCCAATGGCAGCTCCAGATGGTACGCCAACTGGCGCGTTGTTTGGCTTCTTCAACATGTTTATCAAGCTTGTTGAGTCCTTCTCGCCAGATGGTGTCATTTGCGCCTTTGATAAGGGTAAACCACAGGTTCGCATTGATATGTTGCCTCAGTACAAGGCTCAGCGTCCTCCGATGGACCCCGCTTTGCATGCACAGTTTCCCATAGTCAAGGAGCTGCTCAAGACGCTTGATGTTCCTGTCTGCCAGCTTGAAGGCTGGGAGGGCGACGATATCTTGGGCACCCTTGCTCGCCGCGGTGAGGCAGAGGGCTATCAGATGCTGCTCTTCACGGGCGACCGCGATATGTATCAGCTCTCCACAGAAAACGTCAAGATTGTCTCTACGCGCAAGGGCGTCTCTGACGTCTCAATTATGACACCAGAGACTGTGGCAGATCTCTATGCAGGTATTACGCCTGAGCTTGTTCCAGATTTCTATGGTCTTAAGGGAGATTCTTCCGACAACATTCCGGGCGTTCCCGGAATTGGCCCCAAGAAAGCCGCTGCGCTGATTGTGGAGTATGGCTCGCTTGACCAGGTCATTGCTCACGCTGACGAGGTCAAGGGTAAGGTGGGAGAAAACCTTCGCGCCCACATTGATGACGCGCTGCTTTCCCGCAAGGTTGCTACTATTCGCACTGATGCGCCGCTTGATATCAACCTGGACGACGCTCAGTTCCCAACATTTGATCCAAATGACGTGGTCAAGGCTTTCTCTGCTTTGGGCTTTACCGGTATGACCTCAAGGCTTGCTCGCATGGCCGGTGGCTCTGCCGCTGGCGCAGTCGCACAAACCGCCTCTGCTACACCTGCACTTCCTATTCCATCAGTGTTTTTGCAGGCAGGAGATGCATCTGCTGTGCTCACTGCTGCAATTGAGAACCAGGAGTGGATTGGCGTTGCTGAGGATTCAGCTGCGGACGCTGGAGCCCTCTTTAGCCTTTCTCGCACGCTTTGGGTGTCTACAGAAAAGGCGCTCCTCAAATTTGAAGGAGAAAACGCCACCGCAGCACTCTTGCGTATTTTGCGAGAAGCCCGTGTTGCTGCAGACGATGTCAAGGCGCTGCTTCATGAGGTAAGCCCTGTTGATTCATCTGAGCCACAGAAACTGGATATTGAGACCATTGATTCTGACCGCCTCTTTGACACAGGTGTTGCCGCGTATCTGCTTGAGTCTGATCGTTCAAGCTTTGATATCAACGGCTTGGTTGAGCTGTACTTTGGCTCTGAGCTTCCTGAGCCTACAGATGAGATTCCCGCTGCAGCACTAAGAGCTGTAGCTGCTAGGGTTCTTGTGTCTGTGCTTACTAAAAAGCTTGAAGATGATGGTTCTTTGGAGCTCTTTACTTCTCTGGAGATGCAACTTTTGCCTGTACTTGCTGCGATGGAGCGTCGTGGTCTCTACGTTGATCCTCAAGAGCTTGCTAAGCAGTCTTTGGAGCTGGGTGAAGATATTGCGCAGCGTGTGGCAAGTATTCACCAGACAGCAGGCGAGGATTTTAACTTGGATTCTCCAAGCCAGCTTTCTCATATCTTGTTTGACGTGCTTAAACTTCCAACCTACGGCCTTAAAAAGACGCGCACCGGGTTCTACTCCACCAACGCAAAGGTTCTAGGAGACCTGGCGCAGGAGTACCAGATTGTTGCTGATGTTCTTGAATATCGTGAGCGCGCCAAGATCAAATCAACTTATCTCGATGCGCTTCCTGCGCTTATTCGTGGCGATAAGCGCATCCACACCACATTCAATCAGACCGTTGCTGCAACAGGAAGGCTTTCCAGCTCTGATCCAAACCTGCAGAACATTCCTACTCGCTCTGAGCTGGGACATCGTGTCCGTACTGCCTTTACCGTTCCCGAGGGCAGCGTTTTTCTCGCCTGCGACTACTCCCAGATTGAGCTGCGCTTGCTGGCACATCTTTCAGCTGACGAGCACCTGGTAGCAGCATTTAACTCTGGTGCCGACTTCCACGCCGCAACTGCCGCACGCGTCTTTGGCGTGCCTGTTGAAGAGGTCACGCCAGCACTTCGTAGCCGTGCTAAGGCAGTTAACTTTGGCATTGTCTATGGTCAGCAGGCCTTTGGTCTGGCAACGTCTCTGAAGATTTCCCGCAAGGAAGCGCAAGAGATGATTGACCGCTATTTTGACGCATATCCTGGAGTCCGTGCATACCTTGACGATTCCGTCCGTACTGCTCACGAGTGTGGTTATGCGATTACCATGTACGGTCGTAAGCGCCACATTAGAGAGTTCAATCAGTCAAATCGCCAGCTCATTGCCTTTGGCGAGCGTACTGCTATGAATCACCCTATGCAGGGAAGTGCTGCAGACATTATCAAAATTGCAATGATTAATGTCGAGAAACGCCTGCGTGATGAGGGTCTTGCGTCAAAGCTGATTCTTCAGATTCACGACGAACTTGACTTGGAAGTTCCAGAGTCAGAGATTGAGACAGTCTCTGCGTTGGTAAAAGAGACCATGGAAGACGTTGTTACCCTGCGTGTCCCTCTGATTGCTGATGTCAGCTATGGCTCCAATTGGGCTGAGGCAAAGTAAACACGTAAGAGGCGCGTTCTAGAGGAGATTTGGTATGGAGGCTGCAACCTCATATATGCACGTCACAGTCTATACAGACGGTGCGTCTCGAGGAAACCCTGGTCCTGGTGGCTACGGGGCCGTGCTTCTATATACCGATCCCTCCGGCCAGCAGCATACAAAAGAGTTCAGCCAGGGTTATAAATCCACTACAAATAACCGTATGGAGCTCCTTGGCGTCATTGTTGCACTTGAAGCGCTTAAGCGTCCCTGCCAGGTTGAGCTCTATTCCGATTCAAAGTACGTAGTTGATGCGTTTAATCAAAAATGGGTCTCGGGGTGGATTAGAAAAGGCTGGAAAACGGCTTCTAAAGAGCCTGTCAAAAACGTAGACCTTTGGAAGCGTTTGCTTTCCGCCATGGAAGACCATGAGGTAAGTTTTAAGTGGGTCAAAGGCCACGCAGGCCATCCGCTTAACGAGCGCTGCGATCAGCTGGCAACTGAAGCTGCTGACGGCTCCAATCTTCTTGACGACCAAGGTTTCTTCGCGGATCAGCCATTGCTGTAACGCACATGCTTGGACGAGAAGCTCTTCTCGCCCTACGTGCTCTCTACAAGAAAACAGCCGCCTGAGTGGGCGGCTGTTCTTAGTTGCATGAGGCGATTAACTTTTAGTAGCCAAATACGGCATAACCAACAAGGCCTGGTCCCGTATGGACAAGAAGGTCCGAGCCAGCCTCGACATACCTAAAGTCGGTGACATTAGGGATTGCTTCTTTAATCATGGCTTCCATTTCGGAGTAAATGATATTTGGCGCAGAGCAGCAAATTCCCACATGGACGCGGTCAAATTGCTGAGCAAAGGCTGCTCCTAGAGCAATCTGTCCTGCAAGAGACTTCTGCCAACCGCGAGTCTTCTTGGCAATGGTGTATTTGCCGTTCTCATCGCAGGTAAGAACAGGTTTGATGTTTAACATGGAACCAATGCGATAAATTGCCTCAGAAATGCGGCCACCCTTACGTAGATACTCAAGGCTTGGAACGGAGAAGTATACGCGTGTGTTCAGAGAAGCCTGATCAAGTTTGGCGCCAATCTCCTCAAGAGAAAGGCCCTGCTCAATAAGGTGTTGAGCCTCAATAACAATAAGGCCAGAAGCAATGCCAATGTTTTTGGTATCAACAACATAAATAGGGAAGTCTGTAATGGACTCCGCAATCATGCGAGCAGTATCGCAGGTAGCAGAAAGTCCAGAGGAGATAGCAACGTAAACAGCACCCTCGTACCCCGCTGCTTTTGCATCATCAAAGGCAGCTTTAATGCCCTCAGGAGAAGGAAGTGATGTCTTAGGAACTTCTTCTTCAAAGCGAGCAACAAGCTCAGCTGGCGTGATGGTAATACCAGACTCGTAGGAAGAGCCGTCAGAATAGTTAATGCGAAGTGGGGTGATACGAATATTGTGTTCAGCAACAAAATCAGGTGGGACATTAGTTCCTGAGTCTGTGATGATGGCAATTCGTTTAGTGTCCATTATCCGCTCCAAATATATACGTGCTACAAGTAGCTAAACGTTGACTTTCTATTACCCACATTTTACATAGAGATATACCCCGTTTTCTTGAGATATGACAAGTTGCCCTCAACGGTAGGTAGACGGTACACTAGGCATATACATCGAGAAAAACTTTCATAGCTAACGGTCAATACCATTTAGATAAAGAGAGAACGGCAGATAATGTCTAGTATTTATAGAGAGCCCGCAGTTGTAAGAAGAATTAGTCAGCGCTCTTCTCTAAAGAAAATCACCTCTAACAGCACTATTGCGGCAGCAGTCATGGTACTTGCAGCTCTTATTGCGCTTGTAGTTGCCAACTCACCTGCTCATGAGGTGGTTCGAGAAATTCTTGAAGTGCAAATGAGTTTCTCGCTTGGTACCATTCATGCATATATGGCTTTGGAAGTCTTTGTTAATGACTTTCTCATGGCCATCTTTTTCTTGCTTGTAGGTATTGAGCTCAAGTATGAGGTAACTGTTGGTCAGCTCAGAAAGCCAAGACAGGCAATGCTTCCTATGCTTGCCGCTGTTGGTGGTGTTGCCGTTCCTGCCCTTATTTATCTGGCTCTTAATGCAAGTTCTGCTCCTCATGGCTGGGCAACCCCAATTGCTACTGATATTGCCTTTGCGCTGGGTGTCATGTCGCTGTTGGGCAACAGAATTAGTCCGCAAACCAAGGTCTTTTTTCAGACACTTGCAATTGCTGATGATATCTTGGCTATTGTGGTCATTGCGCTTTTTTATGGTCACACACCAGATATTGCCTGGTTGGCAGCTTCTCTTGGAGTACTTGTCATTTTGTGGGGAATGAATCGTTTAAAGATTTATTCTTCCGGTCCTTATTTGCTTGTTGGTTTGGTTCTTTGGGTCTGCATGTACCACTCAGGAATTCATGCAACCCTTGCAGGCGTTCTTCTTGCCTTTTTCTTGCCATCTCACTCTGATGTTCGCTTGAGTAAGCTGGGAAGCTGGCTCTCAAGACGCGCTCGTGAGCTTGATGATCACTACGATGACGAGCATCACGTTTTAGGTCAGCATGACTTTACGCATGGTGCCAACTCTATCGAGCAGGTCATGCACCACGTAACTCCGCCGCTTCAGCGTGTTGAGCACTATATTTCTGTCTTTGTAAACTTTGTTGTTCTGCCTATTTTTGCGTTTGTAAACGCGCAGATTACGCTGGTAGGAGCAGATTTTGGCGCTCTATTGAGCAGCTCTATTGCACATGGCGTTTTCTTTGGCGCTGTCCTGGGTAAGCCACTAGGAATTATTTTTGTAACGCTCTTGCTGGTCAAATGTAAGATTTGCAAGCTTCCTGCAAAAGTTGATTGGATTCAGATTACAGCTGTTGGTCTTATGGGCGGCCTAGGCTTTACCATGTCAATTCTTATCTCTAATCTTGCATTCCCAGATGCAGGGGAGATTCTTGCAGCTAAGGTAGCTGTTCTTGCCGCATCGTTTGCTTCTGCAATCTTGGGCCTACTCTTTGTACACCTCGCAGAGTTTTATAAGCACCAAAGGCAGAGCAGCTTAAGGGAAGATGCCGTACAAGAATAAACCTAATGAGACGTACTAATCGATAAGCTATGACTACTCGACGGTACCGTAGGTAAAGCCCCAACCGTGCGCCGTAACAATTGAGTTAATCTGATCGCAGAGACGGGCACGGACGTATGTGCCCGATGGAATCAACTCAATAACCTCTTGTAAATCCTCTTCAAGATCGTCTACTTCAGCTTGAATCAGCACGTCAACATTAGTAACTGTGCCCGAAGGTTTGCGCTTATAAAGATTATCAACAAGGTGCTGGAGCTCGCCATATGCCTCCGAGCGCATGCCAGGCTGTGCGGAATTTGCCATGATTCTCCTTGTCGCGTTGATTTTTAAATCACCTATACTTTGTATCACGCAAAGACCAAAAAGGGGAGTGTCATGTTTGAGCTAGTTTCTCGCGAGCTGTTCCAGCCAAAGTCAACCTCTGAGCAAAACGCTTATCAGAAGATGAGCGATGCTGAGCTTAACCAGGCTCTTGAGCTTATTGGACAAGAAGCTCGTGCACTTGGCGAGAAAAACCTCAAGCTTGATATGGCTCGCGGAAAGCCAAGTCCTGCGCAGACGGCGCTGTCTAAGCCTATGCTTGACGAGCTGAATTCTGCTTCTGATCTGACTGACGGCGGCTCTTTTGCAGACAACTACGGAGACCCTTGGGGCCTTCCTTCTGCGCGGGCCTTTGCCGCGGAGATCACAGGCGTACCTGCTGATCAGGTCATCGTAAATGGCTCTTCAAGCCTTAACCTTATGCATGACATTATTTCTCATGCCGTAACCCACGGTCTTTCTGGTCAGCCTTCTTGGGCAGAGCAGATGGCAGCCGCAAAAGCTCAGGGTACCACGCTCAAGTTCCTGTGCCCCGCCCCCGGTTATGACCGTCATTTTGCTATTACACAGCATTACGGCTTTGAAAACGTTGCAGTACCTATGACTGATGACGGCCCCAATATGGACGTGGTCAAGGAGCTTGTTGAGAACGACAGCTCTGTTAAGGGAATTTGGTGCGTTCCACGTTTTGCCAACCCAACGGGCATCACCTATTCAGACGAGGTAGTTCGTGCGTTTGCAAACCTCAAACCTGCAGCTTCTGACTTTAGAATCTTCTGGGATAACGCCTACGCGATTCATGCCTTTGTACCAGAATCTAAGGCTCCTCAGCTCTTAAATATCTTTGATGCACTTTCAGAGGTTGCTGCAGAAGGCGCTCAAAAGAACTTGGTAATTGCTTTTGCCTCAACGGCAAAGGTAACCTTCCCAAGCTCAGGCATGGCATGGGTTGCTGCAAGTCCTGCAGACAGTAAAGAAATCCAAAGCGCTTTCAAGGTTGCTCGAGTTTCTCCCGAGAAAATCTCTCAGTTGGCACATGTGCGTTTCCTCAAAGACGCTCAGGGCATTGAAGCTCATATGCAAAAGCATGCCGCGCTGCTTCGACCACGTTTTGAACTGGTTGAACGCAAGCTGCAGGAGGGCCTGGGAGATCTAGGCGTTGCAACCTGGTCTCATCCAAAGGGTGGCTATTTTGTCTCGTTTGATGGTCCTGTTGGTTCTGCGCGCGCAATTGTTTCTCGCGCCAATGAACTGGGCGTTACCATGACACCTGCAGGAGCTACATGGCCAGCCGGTAAAGATCCTTTTGATACTAATATCAGAATTGCTCCAAGTTACCCAACGTTGGAAGAGCTTGATGCAGCGCTTGATGTCTTTAT
>CALHVU010000011.1 GCA_938036925.1 uncultured Atopobium sp. | reverse complement strand
AAATTGCAAAAACAAAAACTAGGTCATAAAAAAGTTCTGAAAATTCTACACGTTTATGTTTAATAAGAGTTGTCATCTTAAGTTCTCTCCTTAATTTGTGCATAAGACGCTTTACTTTCAGCACTTGTCAAATCAAGCTTAATTTTAACATCTATATGCTTGTCGACATCGAGTTTGGACAAAAGTGCTACCGTCTCAACGTGCTTGGTGTGGGGGAACATGTCCACAGGTGTCACGCGCTCAATGGCAAACCCGCTGTCGAGAAGAACCTTGAGGTCTCTGGCCTGCGTTACAACGTTGCAGCTCACATACACGATTTTCTTCTGGGCTAGCTGAGCAGTCGCCTTAAGGAAGGTAGGCGTTGAGCCTGCGCGAGGTGGGTCAAGAATAATAACGTCGAAGTTCTGACCATCTTTTGCCAGAGCTTGCATGTAGCGAGTGGCATCGTCACAGATAAATTCGGCTTGAAGTTTGTTGTTTCGAGCGTTTCTACGAGCCATTTGAATGTTGTTTTCAACCTGGTCAACGCCAGTGAGCAAGAGGTTGATGCCTTGAGCCTCGGCGGCGTGCGCCAAGCAAAGTCCAATGGTTCCCGTGCCGCAGTAGGCGTCAAGAACTCGCAGGTTGCTGGCCGGTGCGGAAGCGTCTGCTTGCGCGGAGGCGCTGGTCTGCGCGGCGCCGGTATGCTCGGAGCCAGCTAGCTCGCAGCCAGCAAGTGCGCCGTCGATGGCCAGCTGGTAGAGCACCTCAGTTTGCTGAGGGTTGGTCTGGTAGAAACTAGTTGGGCCAATCTCAAACGTGCAGCCCAAAAGCTTGTCACTCATAGACGTTGAGCCCCAAAGCAGACGGGTTTCTCGCCCCAAGATTGCGTTGGTGCGCTTCTGGTTGACGTTCAAGAAGATGCTGGTCAGCTCGGGGTGCGCCTTACGAAGCGCAGCAATAAACTCCTGCTCATGAGGCAGGTGCTGGCCGTTGACCACCAGTACCAGCATGACGTCGTTGGTGGCATATCCGCAGCGAACCACGCCATGGCGAAGTGCTCCCTTGCCGCGATCCTCCTGGTAGGCGTGAATGTTGAACTGGCCGGCAAGATAGGCTACGTCGTTGAGGATAGCGCGAGCTCGACCATCTTCTACCAGGCATTCCTTTGAGGCAATAATCTTGTGCGTTCCGCTTGCATAAAAACCGGAGCGAACCGTGCGGCCCTTACCCGGCGCAAATGGCGTTGCTGCTTTGTGACGATACGCCAGAGGCTCGTCCATTCCACGAATGGGCTCGATAGTTACGTTATTGATGCTTGCCAGTGGGGCGAGAAGTTCTTCTACCTGCGCCTGCTTACGCTTAAGTTGGATAGGATAGGGGACCGAAAGCCATTCACAGCCTCCGCAGCTACGCGCAATAGAGCATGTTGGTGTCTTGTATCCCATAGTTCCTCTCCAAATCTTGGATTACTACTATACCGTTTGCGGGCTTAAATGGCACGTTGAGGGGATTGTTGTATCTAATATGTTTCATTTTTTGTATCGTTTCCCGTTTGCCTAGAAAACCGTTAAGCTAACAGGCACAGTATTTTGGCGAGATAAAAGAGGTGGACTATGGCTCTCATCAGCAAGATTGGCATTATTGGTGTTAATCACGTCGGCGCTCACGTTGCAAATGCCCTGCTTTACCAGGGACTTGTTACCGAGCTCTTTATTAGTGATACAAACGAAGTCCTGTGCAAAGCTCAGGTAAACGACCTGTTGGACGCAATGCCTTTTTATCCACATCCCGCTCGTGTCTATGAAGTAGATGACCGTTACGAGGAACTTGCCGGCTGCGATATTATTGTTAATGCTGCTGGCCACATTGAGGCTGCAGCAGGTAGTCGTGATGGTGAGCTCTTCGTCACCACTGACGAGGCCAAGAAGTTCGCTAAGCGCATTGCAGACGCAGGCTTCGATGGCGTTTGGGTCAACATCGCAAACCCCTGCGACGTTGTTACCACTGAGCTCCAGTATCTGACCGGCGCTGATCCAAATAAGGTTATCGGCTCCGGTACCACGTTGGATTCCGCTCGACTTCGCCATGCGCTTTCCGGCGCTACCGGCTATCCAGCATCTTGCATCAACGCTTGGATGCTCGGCGAGCACGGCAACGGCATGTTTGCTTGCTGGTCGCACGTTTCCATTGGCTGCCTCACCCTCGACGAAGTTGCAGCTCAGACAGGCAAGACCTTTGACCTCCCAGAGCTTGAGCAGGCTGGTCGCATGGGCGGATACGTTACCTACAGCGGTAAGCAGTGCACCGAGTACTCGATTGCAAACGGAGCTGTCGAGGTCATCAAGGCCATTGTCCACGACACCAAGCTGATCACGCCAGTCTCCACGCTGCTCAACGACGTGTATGGCGTTTCTGGCTTCTACTCTTCACTTCCTGCGGTTATCGGCGCCAATGGTGTCGAGAAGGTCTTTGTGCCCGAGCTCTCCGACTCCGAGATTGAGGCATGGCGCAAGTCCTGCGAGCACGTCAAGGGCAACATCGAGCAGCTCGATTGGCTTGAGGTAGACGCTCGTATCGACTAGCGTGACGCGAGGCTGCGGGCTGCATCGCGCTGCGGGCTCTGCGACGGACGCGAGGCTGCGGGCTGCGACCAAGCCAGTGCGAACAGGTAATATTGCACACCGAATACCGAACACACCTTGGGGGCTTCTCCCGAGGTGTGTTTTTGTGCGTTCAAGCTGCCTCTCTCCATTTTTTGATCGGCTCTGATTGCGAGCCTGAAAACCGCATCAAGTCTGAGTAAAACAGCTCAGACTTGGCGAGAAAAACCGGCAAATAGCTCAGACATGACGCGCTTTTCCGGCGAATCGCTCAGACTTGGCGAGAAAATCAGGCTCCATAAGAGTGCTCGTGAAACTAACCTCGGATTCAAAAGTCACGTCCCGAAAGGCCCGCCTGAAAAGTGCAAAGAATCTGTGTTTGGGACACAGATTCTTTGATGAAATCAGGCAAATCCACAGATTCTTTGGTGTTATCAGGCAAAAGTTACAGAATCTTTGCAGAAGTCAGGCGCGCTTGATGTAAGCCTTGCGATTCAGCTGCAATTCTCGAAGAGAAGAACTTCTCGCCTTGCGCATCACACACGGTCAAGCGCACGGTCAGGCGCGCTTGGTCCAGGCTCTACAGGTCAACTGGCATTTCAATGCGCACGACCAGACATGCTCCTGAGCGCGCAACACATGCAGAAAAAACCACCGCCTCACCTGCGATTTTTAAAAAACATTTAAATAAAAATTTCTATTGACTTGCAATCAATGTGATATCACAATGATGCCAACAAAAGGCTCATTGTCACAAAGGAGATCTTATGAGCACCGAGAAAATTATTAAGTCCAAGAGTGGTTGGCTGTTCCTGCTGATTACCATTGTTCTTTTTGCAGTTGCAGCTCTGTTTACGCTGAATTTTGTCCTCAGCGCTATCGCTGCAGACAGAAATCCTCGCCTGGATCCGTCATTCCCAAGCATCATTGGCGCGCTGGTATTTTTCTTTGCCGGCCTGTTTGTTTCAAGTGGCCTGTTCAGTCTTCAGCCTGGTCAGGCAAAGGTGTGCGTGCTGTTTGGTAAGTACATCGGCACCGTTAAGGACGAGGGCCTTCGCTGGGCAAATCCTTACTACGCCAAGACTCTTTCTACAAACGTGGGTGACCTCTCTTCTCTCGCTGCAGGCGTTACTCCAAGTGTAAACGTGCACACCTCCATCATTTCCACTCGTGCACGTACGCTGAATGGCGACGTCCTCAAGGTCAACGACCGCATGGGCAACCCAATCGAGATCGCAGAGGTTGTTGTTTGGCGCGTCAGCGATACCGCAAAGGCTCTCTTTGACGTCGACGACTACGACAGCTACGTTGCTATGCAGGCAGAGACTGCGCTCAGGCACGTCGCCAGCATCTACAGCTACGACCACATGGAGGATGAATCCGAGTCCAACACCGCAATTACCTTGCGCTCCAACATCGAGGAAGTCTCCGAGGCTCTTCAGTCCGAGCTGAGCCGCAATCTTTCCGTTGCTGGTATCACCGTTGACGACGCTCGCCTCACACACCTGTCCTACGCCCCAGAAATTGCACAGGCAATGCTCCGCCGCCAGCAGGCAGAAGCAATCATCGCTGCACGTAAGAAGATCGTCGAGGGCGCCGTTTCCATGGTTGACATGGCTCTCACCCAGCTCTCCGAGAACGGCGTTGTTGAGTTCGACGAGGATCGCAAGGCCGTTATGGCATCCAACCTTATGGTTGTTCTCTGCGGCGAGTCCGAGGCTCAGCCTGTGCTTAACACCGGTTCCTTGCAGCAGTAAAGCATGGCGAGAAACCCATGGCACCTCGCAAACAATATCCACTTCGTGTAGCTCCAGAAGTCTGGGAGGCGGTTGAACGCTGGGCGCAAGACGACATGCGTTCAACTAACGCTCAGGTAGAATGGATTTTGCGCGATGCTCTGAGAAGGGCAAAGCGCTCTCCAAAAGTTCAAGACGCTCGTGTGAACAAGATAGATAAATTGGAAGAAGGAAACTAACATGGCCGACAACATCCCACAGCCACCTGTTCCTAACGCTCCCGTACCTCCTGCCGCACCCGCAGCTCCCGCAGCGCCCGCGGCTCCTGCTGCACCAGCCGCAGCTCCAGCACCAACTCCAGCACCAACGGTTGCAACTCCAGCGGCTCCGGGCGAGGTTGTTCCTGTACTGAGCGTCCAGCACTTCACCAAGAAGTACGGCTCCAAGGTTGCCGTTTCTGATCTTTCGCTCGACGTTATGCCTGGCGACATCTACGGTTTTATCGGCCACAACGGCGCGGGTAAAACCACGCTTATCAAGTCCATCGTTGGTGCCCAGCCATTTGAGGGCGGCGTCATCTTCGTGGATTCCAAGAACGTGCTGGTCGACCCTGTTGGCACTAAGCAGGTCATCGCTTACGTTCCTGATAACCCAGACATTTATGAGTTCATGAGCGGCATCAAGTACCTCAATTACGTCTGCGACATCTTTGGCGTTCCTGCGGAGAACCGCGTCGAGCGCATTACTACGCTAGCCAACCGCCTGGGCATCACCGACTCCCTGGCAAATGCTATTGGCAGCTACTCTCACGGTATGAAGCAGAAGCTGGTTCTGATTTCCGCTCTGCTCCACGAGCCAAAGCTCATCATTTTGGACGAGCCATTTGTTGGCCTGGACCCAGCAGCAAGTTTCGAGCTCAAGAAGATGCTGCACGAGCTTGCCGACCGCGGATCTGCCGTGTTCTTCTCGTCACACGTTCTTGAGGTTGTCGAGAAACTCTGCAATAAAATTGCAATTATTCGTCAGGGTAAGCTCCTTGCCGCAGGTAAAACGGACGAGATTCGCGGCAATGCCTCTCTTGAGGAAGTCTTCCTTGGCCTTGAGGCGGGCGCTCCTGGTGTTTCTGCTGATATTGCTCAGGATATGGCCACCACAAAGGACGGCGCCGCTGTTCAGCCAGTCATTCCTGGCACGCCAGTAGCCGCCGCGCCTGCAGCTCCAGCTGCCCCAGCAGCACCTGCAGCTCCAGCAGCACCTGCAGCTCCAGCAGCACCTGCAGCACCTGCAGCACCAGCCGCGCCTGCAGCTCCAGCAGCCCCTGCAGCACCTGCGGCTCCAACCGTGCCCGGAGCACCAGTACCTCCAGGCGCTCCAGTTCCTCCCTCCTTCCCTAAGGAGAACTAGTCATGGCAAACAATGTTCCACAGGCTCCTCAGCGCCCCGATGTGCCTGAGCAGAACCTGCAACTCTCAGGAGATGTCTTTATTCCAGCTCAAGTAAGTGCTGGTCAAGTTCCTGTTCTTGATCGCTCTGAGCTCAAGCTGCCTTCCGATCTCAAAGTGTTCTGGATGCTGCTTAAGGTTCAGATCACCATGATTTGGACTACGCAGGTTATAGGCGCTCGAAAGAATTTTGAGAAAAAGGTTGGCGCAAACGCTCTGCCTATTGTCGGTGGTATTTTTGTAGTTGTTGGCACGCTCTTCATGATGGTTTACATTTACGGCATTGCTACAACTCTAGCCATTGCTGGCTTCACAAGGCTGCTTCCTCTGGCAGGAATTCTTGTTGGCGCTCTACCTGGTATTATTTTGACGTTTGTAAAGGCCAATGGCGTGCTTTTTGCGTACAAGGATTACGACTTTATCATGTCGCTTCCAATCAAAAAGAGCACCATTATTTATTCTCGCGTAGCAGCTCTGTATGCTGCAGAAGGTATCTGGTCTATTGTCATTATGCTGCCAGTCTTTTTGGCTTACTTCACCTTTGAGGCGGTTACACTTCCACGCTTGATTGGCGCCTTGTTCGCGCTTCTTCTTGGGCCTAACCTTGCGGTTTCTGCTGCAATTCTCTTGGCTTTTGTGGTTGCTGCCCTTGCTGCAAAGCTGCACTTCAAGTCACTCGGCGTGGTTATCGGCGGAGCGTTCGGTCTTCTGTTTATGGTCGCGTACCTGTTCTTTATCTTTACGGTATCTTTCAACGCAGACAAGTTTGTCCCAGGTGTGGTGGATAACTTCCGGAACACCGTCTTTAGCGTTGCAAGTTCAGTTGGCGTAGTTTATCTTCCATCACTGTGGATTGCGGATTTCTTCAACTCCGGCTCTCTTGTCAGTTTCTTGCTGTTTGTCCTGGTTTCTGTTGGAGCTCCTGCAGCAATTGTGGCAATCATTTCTCGCTTCAATGACCGCATTAATGCGCTGGTAAGCGAGGATAAGGTCCAGAAGAAGTTCACCACCAAACAGATTTCCACTAAGTCCGCGACGCCTTTTGTTGCTCTGATCAGAAAAGAGATTCAGACCATCACGGGTTACCCAGCAGTCTTTATAAACATGCTTTTTGGCTGCTTGCTGATGGTTATTCTCGCCTTTATTTCCATGTTCTTTAGCACGTCGTCTATCGTGGCCTACTTTGTTCCTGCGTCCGAGGTTCCGCGCTATCTACCTTTGGCAAGAACCATCTTTGGCATGGTAACCACCTGGTTTGGCACCTCGATGTTCTGCGCTGCCAACTCCGCTGCTATTTCGTACTCGCTGGAAGGCCGTTCAAACTGGCTGATGGCAACCATGCCCGTATCTTCAAAGCAGATTTTTGGCGCAAAGATTGCCGTTAACATGATCTACGTGCTCATCTTCAGTGTTGTGACTCAGATTTTCTTCCTAATTCCTGGTCACATCACCATTGAAACGGCCCTGAGAAACGTCATTCTGCCACTCTGCATTGTGTTCCTGGTGTCTAACGTTGGCCTGGCCATTGATATTCGTCGACCAAACTTTGACTGGACTTCTGTCATCGATATCACCAAGAGAAGCCTTTCGGTCACCGTATCTTCTCTTGCGGGCACGCTGGGCTCCATGTTTGTCATCGGCGGCACGTTCATGATGATGATTGTTCCGGTTATCGAATCATTTAGCTCGTCAACAGGCGTGATTAACGAGACGCTGCCAAACATTATCTTTGTCACGCTGTCGCTGGTGAACGCAATTATC
The DNA here is from genome assembly GCA_938036925.1 of uncultured Atopobium sp. Taxonomy (GTDB): domain Bacteria; phylum Actinomycetota; class Coriobacteriia; order Coriobacteriales; family Atopobiaceae; genus Lancefieldella. The sequence continues at coordinate 31,284 of CALHVU010000011.1, read as the reverse complement.
GGCTACCTGATCTTTAACAACACCGTTCACCGAGGAGTTAGAATCTAACTATTGTGATGCACGCGGGTGGTGTTCTGCGATTTCGCACCATCTACCTGCGGTAACAGTATAAAATCTTCTGTCGAGAAGAAACTTTGAGGCACCCACCGTATGTCGTTTATCGAATGGTGGGTGTCTCTTTTTGTGCTTTGCGGTACGGTAGGGTGGCTAGAGGTTTTCTTGTTCGGTAAGTAGCAGGAAGGGCCGAGGCATATCGCGCTAGACTCGGGCGCGTACTATCGGCTGACCTTCTCGGCTGCTTGCCGCAGTCAGAGGAGGCATCATGGCCGAAAAAAATGTTTCTAAGGTAAAGAATGTGGTCCTGGTGGGCCAAGGTGGCGTGGGCAAAACCATGCTTGCCGAGGCAATGCTGCATCTGACGGGTGCAACCACTCGTTTAGGCGGCCACGCAGGCACAAAGCCCACGCTTGATTACGATTCACAAGAGTCAGAGCGCGGATTCTCTATTTCTACTACTATCGCACCAATTACCTGGGAAAATACACGTATTAACGTGCTTGACGCACCGTGCTATCCTGACTTTGTGGGTGACGCCTATTCGGCAATGAGCGCTGTTGAGACTGCGCTGTTTGTCGTTGATGCAGCTAGTGGACCTGGCACTATCACCACCAGGCTTTGGTTTGCCGCCGAGGATCTGTCTCTCTGCCGCGCGCTGTTCATCAACCGCTTGGACCGCCCTGATGCAGACTACGAGACCGCGATGGCTATGCTTCAGGACCGTTTTGGCTCCTCGCTTGGCGCAGTGACCATTCCAATGGGTTCTGGCGAAGCATTCTCCGGCATCATTGACGTTGTCCATCAGAAGGCGCGCAAGCTGGTAGACGGCAAGCCTGAGGTCACCGATATTCCTGCCGAGTTCCAAGCAGAGGCAGAAGCTGCCCGCGCCGCTCTGACCGAGCTGGTTGTTGAGGCCGACGATGAGCTGATGATGCGCTACCTTGAGGGCGGAGAGATTACGCAGGAAGAGCTTGAGGGTCTGCTGGGTAAGGCCCTTATGAATCGCATTTTTGTTCCTGTCTTCTCGGGTTCTTGCGTTCGCGAGGAGGGCGTTATTTCGCTGCTTGATGCCATTGATGGTTGGTTCCCAACTATGTCCGACTTTGGCCGCATTCCGCTGGTAAACGGCGAGCAGCTTGATATTTCACCTGATGACGAGCGTCCTGTTGCGTTTGCCTTCAAGTCGCTGCAAGATCCGCAGAACGGCAAGCTTACGTTTGTGAAGGTGCTTGCAGGTACTGTTTCTGCAGGTGCCGAGCTTATCAACGCTCGCACGCGCAAGCCTGAGCGCCTTTCTCACCTGTATCGTATGTGCGGCAAAGACACGGCTGACGTCAGCACCGCTGCAGCCGGCGACATTGTGGTAGTTCCAAAGCTCGAGGCCATGACGGGCGACACGCTTTCCGTTACCGGCAAGGTTGAGGCCGCCGCATTCAGGTTCCCCAACTCCCTGTACCGCACGGCCATTGAGCCTGATGAGCGCGGCACCGAGGGCAAGCTGTTCGCATTCCTGGAGAAGGCCGCTGACGCCGATCCAACCCTTAAGGTTGAGCGTGACGAGGACACCGGCCAGACCATTGTTTCTGCAATCGGCGAGGCACAAGTGGCTGTTCTTCTCGAGCGTCTTGAGCAGCGAGCCGGCGTTTCCGCACATAAGGTTGCGCTCCGTATTCCATATCGCGAGACAATCCGTCGAGTTGCAAGTGCTCAGGGTAGGCACAAGAAGCAGACCGGCGGCTCTGGCCAGTACGGCGACTGCTGGCTGCGCATTGAGCCAAACCCAGATGCAGGCTACGAGTTTGTGGATGAGATTGTTGGCGGCCACATTCCGCGCGGCTTCATCCCCGCTATTGATAAGGGTGTCCAGGAGACCATGCGTGAAGGCGTTTTGGCTGGTTATCCTATGATTGACGTTAAAGTTGCTGTTTACGAGGGCTCTTACCACCCAGTTGACTCCAACGAGATGGCATTCAAGACCGCCGCTCGTATTGGTTTCCAGAAGGCTGTTGACCAGGCAGAACCCGTTCTCTTGGAGCCTATGGCTCACCTGGAGATTACCGTTCCAGACAGCTACGCAGGTTCCGTCATGGGTGACGTCTCCGCTTCCCGCGGTCGCGTTGAGGGAATGTCTTCCGGCACCGGCGTTTCCACTGGTGAAACTACCATTAAGGCAACGATTCCATACGCTGAGGTTACCGATTACGCTACAAGGCTGAGGTCCCTCTCGCGCGGAACGGGCGAGTATACCGTTGAGCTAGCAGGATACGAGCAGGTCCCGCACGACATTCAGGCTCGTCTTGCTGCCGAGTACGCCGAGCGTCGCGCCGCCGGCGAGCGCTAAACCGCAGGTAAACTAACGCTTCAAGTACAAACCCTCGCATCTTTCAGGTGCGAGGGTTCTTTTGTGTTCCGTAATGTGTTTAGCGTCGGTTTCTTAGGCTTGGCGTACAAAACGGTGCAGCTTAGCCGCGCCTCGCTGAAGAACTGTCATGTTTCTAGTCAAGATAATCGGATAACTGGGCTCAATGTCTGACATTTAGAGAGCCTCAATACCTGATATACATTTTTATGCATAAACTTCAATTAATATTCTGAATAATGAATAGGCATATATAAGAAATTTAATTATCGGTAAATTCCGTATCTAGGGAACACACCTAAGTCGGATAATCTGCACAATTGCGGTCATATTACACACCAAATGAAGATATTCTGCATGCCTTGCCTAGTTTCAGCGTCATGTATACGTCTTTTTGACAGATTATCTGACATAGGTGTGCTCAGCCGCCATCAAAACAGTACAAGCAATTAATGATGTTGCCCGTACGATATGGTTGACCACGGATACAAGCTTCTAACGTGTTTCCCTTACTCATGTGGCTTATTTTACGCCCGTCAGTATCATGTATTGCCCATCTGGGTACGTATTTGAAACAAATCAATTAAAGAAAGGTCGCACATGTACCTAGAGAATATCAATGGACCAGAAGACGTAAAGAAGCTGGACGCGGAGGCTCGTGCAGTACTTGCGCAGGAGATTCGCGACAACTTACTGGTCATGGAGTCAAAGCATGGCGGCCACTTTGGTCCAAACTTTGGCATCGTCGAGGCAACTATCGCGCTCCATACCGTGTTCAATTCGCCCGTTGACCATATCGTTTACGATGTCTCGCACCAGACGTATCCCCACAAGATGCTCACCGGCCGCAAGCAGGCATACATGGATCCCGCGCTTTACGACTCGGTGTCTCCTTACACCGATCCCGCCGAGACCCCGCATGACCTCTTCAAAATCGGCCACACTTCCACGTCCATCAGTCTGGCGCTTGGCCTGGCAAAGGCTCGCGACATCATGGACGGCAAGGAGAACATCATCGCAGTTATCGGCGACGGATCCATGTCCGGCGGCGAGGCTCTTGAGGGCCTGAATGTTGCCGGCGAGCTGAACAGCAACTTTATCATCGTCTTCAACGACAACCAGATGTCCATCGCCGAGAACCACGGCGGCATGTACGACCAGTTCGCTGAGCTGCGCCGCACCAACGGAGCTGCCGAGAATAACCTCTTCAAATCGATGGGCCTGGACTACCTGTATGTCAATGACGGCAACGACATCGAGGCTCTTCTCGCCGCATTCGAGCAGGTAAAAGACACGACCCATCCGGTCGTGGTCCACATCAATACGCTCAAAGGCAAGGGCTACGCTCCCGCGGAGGCAAACAAGGAGAAGTGGCACTGGCACATGCCGTTTGACATCCAGACTGGTCAGAGCCCTGCATCCGGTTCTTCCGAGTCGTATGCCAGCATTTTTGCAGAGTATGCCCTCAAGCGCGCAAAGACTGACCCAAAGTTCTTGGTGCTTATGTCGGCTGTTCCTGGTCTGCTTGGCCTTACGCAGGAACGTCGAGAAGAGCTGGGCAAGCACTACCTTGACGTGGGCATTGCCGAAGAAACTGCAGTTGCGATGGCTTCCGGCGCGGCTCACGCGGGTGCGCACGTAGTTTGGGGCTCAAGCGCAACCTTCATCCAGCGCACGTATGACCAGCTAACTCAGGACCTGGCGCTCAACCAGAACCCTGCGGTTATCGTGGGCTCCGGCTCCATTAGGGGTTTGATGGCCGCCACTCACCAGGGCCTCAGCAGCATTTCCATGATCGCAAACATTCCTAACATGGTGTACCTCGCGCCGTCCAACGCCGAGGAGTATATCGCCATGCTCGACTGGGCGCTTGACCAGGACAAACACCCTGTCTACATCGCAATTCCTTCAGGTCCTGTGGTCCATGCCGAGGGCCCCGTCCGCACAAACTTCGACGCCCTCAACACCTACGAGGTCACGCGCAAGGGCTCCAAGGTGGCAGTTCTTGCCCTGGGCGATTTCTACGACCTTGGCGAGAAAACCGTTGAGGCCCTCAGCTCCACCCTGGGAATTGAAGCCACGCTGGTCAAACCATACTTTGCCTCTGGCATCGACCAGAATCTGCTCGACAACCTGGTAAAAGACCACGACGTCATCGTGACCATTGAGGACGGCATTATTGAGGGCAGCTGGGGACAAAATATAGCCAGCCACCTGGGAACTTCTTCCGCACGTGTGCTGAACTACGGCGTCAAAAAGGCTTTCTACGACCGCGTCAACATCGCGGACCTTATGCGAGAAAGTCATCTGGATCCCGAGCTTATTGCCGCAGACGTTAAGCAGGTACTGGGCCTGTAGGTGGTGCGTCGCAGCTCCGGCGCCATTGTCCGCACTTCTCGCTATCACATAAAAGCTGCAACAAAAAAGAGGGGCCGCATCTGCGGTCCCTCTTCTGTATCAAGCAAATGTGCTGTTGCGGCGCATCGGTGTGCGTCGCGCAACCTGCAGCTAGAAGCTTAAGCCTTAAGAGCGCGGCCCATAGCGTCAGCCTGAACGATAGCTGCATAGAGCTCGTCAGGAGTGACATCGCCAGCAAGGTTGTGGATGGTCTCGCCAGGAACGCAAGCAGCCTCAGCGATCTTCTTGATCTGCTCGTCAGTGGTGATGCCAACCTCCTCGAGGGTAGTTGGAAGACCAACCTCAAGGCAGAAGTCCTGGACCTCGTCGAACTCCTCCTGAGGAACGCCCTCAAGAACAAGCTGGACCAGGGTACCAAAAGCAACGCAGTTGCCGTGAGGTGCGCTGTGGCCACCAAGAGAGGTGAGGCCGTTGTAGAAGGAGTGAGCTGCTGCGCAGTTAACGTTGTCAGCGCCGACACCACTCATGTAGACGGTTGCCTCGCAGATAGCCTCAAGAGCTGGGGTTACAACGTTGTTCTCGCAAGCCTTAATTGCCTGTGAACCGTAATCGCGAAGGGTGAGGTAGCACTCCTTAGCAATTGCCATACCAACGCGGGTAATGCCGGTTCCCTCGAGGGAAGGAGACTCGGTGCGGATGGATGCGCGGCCCTCAAAGTAGGTGCCCAGTGCGTCGCCCATGCCTGCTACCAGGAAGGAAACAGGTGCGTTAGCGATGATCTGGGTGTCGACCATAACTGCATCTGGGTTCTGTGGGTAGAAGAGGTACTTGTCAAAGGAACCGTCATCGTTGTAAATAACGGAGAGGCCGGTGCATGGAGCGTCGGTAGCTGCAACGGTAGGAAGAATAACGATGCGCTTACCAGCGTAATATGCGGTTGCCTTTGCGGTGTCAACAGCGCTGCCGCCGCCGATAGCGACGACTACGTCGATGTTGTCCTCCTCGACGATAGCCTTCATGCGGTTAATCTCGCCGTTGGAAGAGATGCCACCGAAGACCTCGTAGCGACGGTAATAGTCGCCCTTGCCCTCGAAGCTCTGCTCGATCATGTCGTGGGTTGCTTTGTAGCCGCTGTTAGAGCAAACAAACAGGAAGCGCTTTCCCATGTAGCCCATCTCTTTTTCGAACTCGAGACAAGCATTTTTGCCCTGAACATACTTCAGTGGCTCACGCATTGCGCGCAGCATTTTCATAGGTTCCCCTCTCCGGATACGTTTTAGACCTATGTAAATTATGGTAACACTGTCAAAAGAACATAACAGCAAGGAAAATATTTAGATTCGGACAAAGTGAAAATCTAGATTCCAGCACGGAAAGAATTTAGATTCGGACAACTTCTGGAAAGTTTACGTGAACATACATTCACTAGCCGGCAAATGATATCCTTGTAGTGTCAAATTTTCGCACTGTGGTCTTTGGAGGACACATGCTTAGTTCTGTCGAAATCAAACCCGATGTCTACTTTGTAGGCGCCCTTGACTGGAACGCTCGCGAGTTCCACGGCTACACCACTGAGCAGGGCATTACCTACAACGCATACCTTATCTTGGACGAGAAGGTCACGCTCATTGACACCGTCAAGCGCCCATTCTCCGAGGAGCTGGTCGAGCGCATTAAGAGCATCATCGATCCAGCAAAGATTGACGTTCTGATCTGCAACCACATCGAGATGGACCACTCCGGCAGCGTTCCTCGCATTCTGGAGCTTGCGCCAAACGCCGAGGTCTACGCAAGCGCGCCTCAGGGCGTTAAGGAGCTCAAGGCTTTCTATGGCGAGAATATCAACGTCAACGGCGTAAAGACGGGCGATACGCTCAACATCGGTAAGCGCACCCTGACCTTTGTGCAGACCCCAATGGTCCACTGGCCAGACAACATGGTCACGTATTCCGACTACGATAAGATCCTCTTCTCCAATGACGCATTTGGTCAGCACTACGCTTCAACTACTCGCTTTGAAGATGAGTCCGACTACTGCGAGGTTATGAAGCAGGCTCGCAAGTACTATGCAAACATTGTTCTCCCTTACGGTCGTCAGGCTGACTCTGCTGTTACCGCAGTTAAGGGCATTGGTCTGGAGAACATCGATATTATCGCCCCAGCTCACGGTGTTGCATGGCGCTCCCACATTGCCGACATCATCTCCAAGTACGAGGAGTGGACTACCGGCAAGCTTGAGGAGAAAGCCCTGGTTGTGTACGACTCCATGTGGGGTTCAACCGACAAGATGGCTCATGCTCTCCTGGACGGTTTTCTGGCTGAAGGCATTCCTGCCCAGCTCATCGACCTCAAAGAGACTCACATCTCTAACGTCATGTATCACTTCTTGGATTCCAAGTATGTCTGCGTTGGTTCGCCTACGCTGAACTCTAAGTTCCTGCCTACCGTTTCTTCCTTCCTGACCTATATGAGCGGTCTTTCTCCAAAGAATGACCACCGTATTGGCTTTGCGTTTGGCTCTTACGGCTGGGCTCCACTTGGACCAAAGATGGTTCAGGCCGAGCTTGAGGCAGCTGAGTTCACCATGCCACTGCCTGTTCACGCTATCGGTTGGCTTCCTTCCGACGAGGACCTGGACGCCGTTCGTGCGCAGGTCAAGGACCTGATCGAGGCTGGCAAGCAGCTCTAATCTAGCGGTATATTGAGCAAGACCCCCACATTCAGCATGAATGTGGGGGTCTTTTGCTGTTAAGGGAGTTAAGCGGACAAAAATGATGCAAATGACCCCGAAGTGACCCCGAAATGACTCCGAAGTGACCCGAAGTGGTAAAAAATGCGTTTAGTTGGAGATTTCATTTTTCTGCATACAACGTTTGCCCAGATAAAAGTTTTTGAGGCGGTAAAAAATCGTCTTAGTTGGAGATAAAACAGCTAATTTTCAATTTTCATTTCCAACTAAACGGGTTTTTTACCTTTTTCGGCACATAATTTTAGGCGTAAAAGTTACGTATTCATGGAAATGAATTAATTGGACGAGTTATTCAAAATTCTGCATCAAATATTGGGAACTGCGTGTTAGCCAGAATTAACGCAGAAAATAGAGAAGCATGATATTAAAATGGCTGGCAAAATCGCAGAAAAGTAATTCGTATCGCGGGAAAAGCGTGCTGCTCGTATAGTTGACGCTATCACCTCGCGGAGCCGTTCGCGCCATCGCGTCTCGCGCCTGACGTTTCATGGCGAGACTGTGTCAAATTCCTGAAGACTACAAGGTAGAGCGCGTTAGAGTACAATAGTCTGTACAAAAAGTAACTTCGAAGAGGTAGGTGCCCATACACTCGATGGACATTGCGTTAAGTATTGGAATAACTCTGCTGCTTACCCTGGTAAACGGCTTTTTTTCTGCGGCCGAGATGGCCATTGTTAGCTCTCGTCGCGCGGCACTTGAGGCGGACGTGGATGAAGGCGATCCAAGAGCCCTCGCTGTCATTGACATTGCCACTGATCGCGGATATTTCCTCGCAACAATCCAGGTTGCAATTACTCTGGTAGGCTTTGCTTCCTCGGCATTTGCTGCAACAAGCCTTTCTGCGCCATTTGGCACTTGGCTTATTAGCATTGGTGTCCACGCTGACCTGGCGCTTCCTTTAGCTGTCGTGGCTATTACGCTGATTGTTTCCTTCTTTTCCGTGGTCATCGGCGAGCTGGTTCCAAAGAGCATCGGTCTAGCAAACTCCGAGGCAGTGGCCAAAGCAGTCGTCGGACCTATGAAGGCGTTCATGCAGATTGTGCGTCCGCTCGTGTTCATCACGTCTGCCTCGGCAGATGCGGTTACCACGCTGATAGGCATTGACACTACCAACGACCGTCAAGAGGTCACCGAGGAAGAGCTCCGCTACATTGTCAAGGATTCCGAGGACCTCTCTGAAGAAGAAAAATCCATGATCCACGAGGTCATTGAGATGGGCGACACCGTTGTCCGTGAGGTAATGGTCCCGCGCGTTGACATGACCGCCATGGAGGACACTGCAACTATCGCCGAGGTCCTGCGCGTCATGCGCCAGACGGGCTTCTCGCGTATCCCTATCTACCACGAGAATATCGACCGCATCGTGGGCATCGCTCACATCAAAGATTTGTTGGAGCCAGCGCTTGACCAGCACGATAGTGACGAGAAGATCGCGCGCTTCGTGCGTTCTGCTGACTACGTACCCGATACTAAAGACATCATTCCGCTACTCACTGAGATGCGGACAAGCCGCGATCAAATGGTCATCGTTGTTGACGAGTACGGCGGAACTGCGGGTGTCATTACCGTTGAGGACATCGTCGAGGAGATTGTCGGCGAGATTGAGGATGAGTTTGATCCGGACAACAAGTACCTGACGCAGCTCTCTGATAGAGAGTGGCTGGTAGATGGTCGTTTCTCGCTCAATGACGCAGCTGAACTTGGATGGCCGGTTGGGGAATCCGAGGAGTACGAGACTATCGCGGGCTTTGTGCTGGATTTGGCAAATCATCTGCCTCGTCCAGGTGAGGTTTTTGAGAAGGATGGCTACGTGTTTCGCGTGCAGTCGATGCGTCGTCGCCGACTATCTTTGTTGCGTGTAATTGCCCCAGAACCACAGGTAGACGGTGAATCTGAGCTAGCTGGCGAAAACTCTGACATATCAGAAAATGAATAACTAAAAGAATGATTACAATAGAGTGAACCAATAGAAAGAGGTTGAAATGGCGCAGTTGATTTCTATCAAAAAAGTTGTGGTAGGACCCAAAAACTTGACCGCTACCGTTGAGTTTTCGGCTAAAGCGCCACGTCTGACCTCAGAAAACGCTGAGGCAACTGAGCGCGTGCTTGAGCTTTTGCCAGGTCTTTCCGAGCACCTGTGCTTGGGTGACGCCGACGCTCGCTTTGGCCTTGTTGCCAAGGACACCGAGGTTGCGCACCTGCTTGAGCACGTAACCGTCGAGCTCCTGGCCCTGACCAACCTCGCGGGAGACGTTGCTTCGGGCAAGACTTCCCTGGTGGATTCCCGTCGCGGCCTCTACGAGATTATCCTCGCATGCCCAGACGACGTGCTGGTAGCAGCCTCGCTGTCCAGTGCTGTATGGCTCCTCAACTGGGCATATGGCAACCAGGAGGACGCCGACCCAGACATCAATGCAATCGTCTCTGGCCTCGTTGCGCTCATCCAGAGCCTTGACGGCGAGAAGACCGATGAGCTCGCAGACTCCGCGGAACCTGAGGCGGACGCTGCGCTCCAGGCAGAGAGCGTAGAAGCTGAGGATTACGCTGCCGACAACTCCTCCGAGGACGTCGCTGATGCCGCAGCCGCCGATGCAGTTGAGGCTGAGGTTGCGGACGCTGAGGAGAACAACGCCGAGGTCGCAGGCATCGGCGCAGCTGACGAGGACGTCGCCGAGCCCGCAGACGTCGCCGAGGCACCCGCCGACGAGCTTGCCGAGGCAACAGCTGCCGAGGACGCCACAGACGACTCTGAGGTCACCGACGTCCCAGACGACTGGAACATGATTAACGTTCCTCGTTCAAAGCCCGTTCGATAAACGCCCTTATTGCGGTATGATTACGTACAGCGTTTTGCTGTTTAACAGGAGGTACTTATGAGCAAGAAGTCTGCTGGTTTCTTTCTAGGCGCTATTTTTGGTGCTGCTGCTGGCGCTGTAGCTGGTCTTTTCCTGGCTCCACGTTCCGGCGAGGAGACTCGCGCTTTGGCTGCAGATGCTGTCAATGACGCATGGGATTCCGCACTTGATTCTTATGAGCGCACATCTAAGGTTGTGAGCACTAAGATTGACGAGGTCAAGCCTACTGTTGACGCAAAGACCGACGAGCTCCGCGCAAAGGTTGATCTTGCTCGCGAGCGCATGGATCAGCTCCGTGAGTCACTTTCTGACGCTGTGACCTCTGCTTCTAACACTGTCGCAGATGCTGCTGATGTTGTTGCAGACTCCTTTGTTGTTCCAGAGCCAACCGCCACAACCGCTGAGGCTCAGGCTGTTCGCATCGAGAACGTTGAGTCCCACGAGCAGGAGCACGCTGGCGAGGGCTATCAGGAGGCATAAGCCTCACTTACAAGCAATGTGACGGGACGCCTTATGACGTCCCGTTTTTTATAGAGAGGTTTCACGTGAAAACAACCGAGCTCCTAGGCGTAAAGGTCCTTCTTCCCAAAAAGCCTGCTACAAAGGGCAAGCATGCGGGAGAAGAGCGGTTTTCCAAGTTAGGAAAAATTCATAACGTGGTTTTTGCGCCCTTCAAACAGGGTCAGTCCTCGCAGGTAGTGGGCGTGATGGTTCAGAAGCCCGATATTGCCGGCATGATTAAGCAGGATGACGCGTTTGTCACGCTGGAGTCTCTAGAGACTATTGAGCAGGGGCTTTGCGTTAAGGATCCCGAGAATAACGTCGATAAAGCAGCAATCAAGCGTTTGAACTTGGACTTTGATACCTGCATCTTGTGGCACGGTATGGAAGCTCGCACTAAGAGCGGTAAAACCTTAGGTTACGTAAGCGGTGCAGAGTTTGACCAGGTCACTGGTGTGGTCTCGGCATTTCTTGTGGGAGACGGCGCTGGATCTGAGGCGCTGGTAGGCTCGTTTGCTATCAAATCCGAGTGGTTGCTGGGCTACTCCAACGGCGCAATGGTCCTCTCCGATGAGGCAGCAGATGCCCAGCTCACCGGTGGTCTAGCTGCAAAGGCGGGCGAGGGATACGCAGCCGCCGCCGCTAAGGCTTCCGAGGCCACCGCCAAGGCTGGAAAGGCCGTTGCAGAGGCCACCGAGAAGGGCGCGTTTGCCCTGGGTAAGAAGCTGGCCAAGGCAAAGCGTGCGATCGAAGATGCTACCGAGCCCGATGCAGAAGACGATTCCGGGCGCCCAGCTCCCGTTGCTGCAGAGGATGTTCGCCTCGAGAAGCCATCTGCGGAGGAGCAGACCACAGCTGACAAGTCCGCTGCAGAAAAGGCCGCCTTGGACAAAGCCACTGCTAGTAAGCCTGCTGCTAAGTCTGCAAGTAAGTCGTCCACGCAGGCTACTGCGAACAAGGCAGCTAAGGGTTTTGGTATGCAGCTTGGCCGCATGGGCAAGATGTTCTCTGACTTCAAGGACGAGTTTGACAAGGCAAGCAAGTAATAAACAGCAGTTAAACGCATAAAACGAAGGGCGAGAAGACCGATCTTCTCGCCCTGTTTGTGCTGCGATTACACGTTACCCGCCAATGCATGGAGCTCACGTGCCAGTGGAACTACAAGTGCTACAAGCCCATGGCCTGCAGGATGAACATCACAATAGTCAGGATGATGACGGTGATGATGGTAAACCAGGTCAACGCGTTCCAGATGCGGCCGTTGGCGTACTTGCCCATGATGTGTTTGTCGGCTGCGATGATAACCATAAAGACAAGCAGAATTGGCAGCAGAATACCGTTGATGACCTGGGCAGCCATCATAATGCCAAAGAGGCTCATGCCTGGAATCAGAACAACCAGCGCAGAGATGACCAGCACGGTAGTAATAATGCCGTGGTAGACAGGGGCTTCCTGCCAGCTACGGTCGGCTCCGCGCTCCCAACCAAATGCTTCGCAGATAGCACTTGCGGTAATGCCTGGTAGAACGCATGCTGCCAGGAAGGACGCGCCAACCATGCCCAGTGCAAAGAGGGTACTTGCATACTGACCTGCAAGTGGTTCAAGTGCGCGAGCAGCGTCGGCAGCGGAGTCAACGGAGATACCACGAGGGAAGAGCACCGCACCCGTGGTCAGCATGATGAACCAGGTAATGACCTCGGCCAGGATTGCACCTGCAACATTGTCTGCACGCTGTGCAGGAATGTCGCTGGTATCAAGGTTTTTCTCGACAACATTTGATGCAACCAAGAAGATCATATAGGGGCTGATGGTGGTACCAATGTTTGCAACCAAGAGCGAAATATAGGACGGGTCTGCGGAAGGCTGCGGAATGATGGTGACGCGCAGGGCTTCTCCCCAGTCAGGCTGAGCAAGCACGCCAGCCACCACGTACGTGACAAAAATGCAGCTAATTGCCAGCAGAATTTTCTCGATGCGACGGTATGATCCACCAACAGTTAAGAGCCACACCATCAGGGCGCTGATAGGCACTGAAACGTACGTTGGGATGCCAAAGAGCTCCATACTGGAGGCAATACCTGCGAATTCGGAGAAGGTAACAGCAATGTTGGAGAGCAGCAGCGCGCCCATTGCCAGCGTGGACAGGCGGATACCAAAGCGCTCGCGTACCAGCGATGCAATACCTTTACCGGTAACACAACCCATTCGAGCTGCGGTTTCTTGAACCACAATCAGTAGGAAGCACATAAGTGGCACGGTCCACAGCTGTGAATAGCCAAACGTGGCGCCTGCGCTGGAGTAGGTTGCAATGCCACCGGCGTCGTTACCAGCAAATGCGGCGAGAAGACCGGGGCCCATTGCCATCAAGATGTACTTGAGGCTGTTTTTGTTGACCGGAGCCTTCTCTTTAGATGTGCGTTTGCCCTGCTCGATGGCGTCCTGGCCAGCCGCGTCCTGCTCTGCAGCGGCGCTCTGCTCTGCAGCAATGTCCTGCTCTGCGGCTGTGCTCTTTACCTCTGCGTTCTCTTGCGCCATTTACATCACGCTCACACGCGAGAGAGCGTAAGAGAGGACGAAGAATGTCACCACCGAAAGGCTCATGGAAATCAGGGTAAGCGTGAGACCTGAGGTTTCCTGGTTTTTCTCCTCACGATGGCGAAGTACAGCCAAGAAAATTGGGGTTAGCAGGAAGGAAATAAGCGTAGAGCCTGCTGCTGCACCAAAGATCTGAATAATGGTCTGGTCAAAGAGCGCGGCGTAGAATACGCCTGCATTTGGATCATAGGGATGGAACAGAGCCTCTAGCAGGGCATGGGCTGCGGCACCAAGGATGCAAATGAGTCCGCTGACCAGAAGACCCAGTAGAAGCGAGCGGAAGGCAAAGCCCAAGATAGAAGGAGACTTCTCGCTGCCAGGATCGTCTGTGAGGAAGAAGTTTGTCACGTAGTTGACGGTATTCTCGCTCAAGTTCAGCGAGATTGGCATGGTAATAGTGCAAAGAGCTGCGAAAATACCCATGGTTGGATTAGATGTTGCAGCCGTTCCTACAAAGGCAGCAATCACAACGGAAGCAACCCAGAACAAAAGCCAGAGGTTGCGGTGGAGGAACCAAATAATGTTGCGGCCACGGTCACCAGAATCGGAATCGCTTCTACCGCCACCAACAATCTGCAGGTCCTCAGCGTGCTCCTCTTCAAGAACGTCAAGGGCGTCGTCGACGGTAACAATACCCAGCAGGCGGTTATCGTCAGAAACAACAGGCATGGCCAGCAGGTTGTATTTTGCAATGTTACGAGCAACGTCCTCCTGGTCGTCCTCTGGTGAGGCGGTGACCAGGTTCTTATTAGCAATCTCCTCCAGACGAGTTTCTGGCTCGGAGACAATCAGGCGGTTCAGCGTAACGGTTCCAGACAGGCGGCCATCCTCGTCAGTAAGGTAGAGGTAGCGGACAGTCTCAAAGTCTTCGTCCAGGTTACGCAGGCGATCAAAGGCGTATGCAACGGTCTGGTCCTCAGGAACAGAAAGCGCCTCGGACGTCATAATACGGCCAGCGGTGTACTCACGGTATCCCAGCAGCTGCCTAATAGCGCGCTGCTCCTTAACGCCCATCAAGCGTAGGAGTTTCTCGGCACGGTCATAGCTCAGCTCGGAGACAAGTTCGGCTGCGTCGTCTGGGTCCATCTCGGACAGGATGCGAGATGCTTCTTTTTCGTTCAGGCCGCCGATGAGTTCAACTGCCATAGCGTCGTCGTTGAACTCTGCCATTGCGCCGGCTCGCTGCTCGTCATCAAGCTGGGCAAACACCTGGCTACGCAGGCGAGAGTCCAGGCGTTCAATAATGTCAGCAACGTCAGCAGGATGCAGCTCGTCCAGCGTCTTGTGGGAGACGGAGAGCTTAACGTTGGAGAGGTCACGCTCAACCAGGTCCATGTAACTCCACGCAATGATGCGCTCTTGCATGGGGTGGCCCATAGCGCGCGCAATGCGGGTGACCAGGTGCTCAAGCTGGGGAGAAAGGCTGCGCAGCAGACCGCGTGCACCAACCTCCGCGCCCAGAAGGCGCAGCTGCGTTGAGCTGGTATCGGAGAGCTTGAGGTCATTTACGCGGACAACACGAATGCCACGCGTATCAACAATCTGCTTGTTCAGAATATCTCGGGCGAGAAGAACCTCGTTAGGCTGCAGGTACGAGAAGCGAATCTCAGTTGAAGGTACCTTGAGCCTGATGACGTCCTCATCGTAGGTATCAACATACTTGCGCCAAGAAATCATCATTGGCGTGCGGCCAGGGCCCATAAAAGCAAGGGAAGTGATGCGAGGAAAAACTTCTCCGGTAGCAATTCCAAGGTCGGAGACAGAACCGATCTTCTCGCCTTCTGAATCTAGAACCGGATTACCCATTAACTGGGAAAGATAAATCATGTGTGCTCCTTACATGCGTCCGAAGACTAAAGCGTGGCTTTGGCGAGAAACTCCGCGTAATTACCACGGGGACTGCATTGCGATTTCACCCCTCACGGTGCAAATCGGCACACCGCAAGAGGTCAGCGACTGTGAGGTCGAGGTTTCATGCTGACCTTTCTCTTCATCCAATAGAACGTGAATTGTGCTTGCGAGGACAATTCACAGATGTAACTATTTTAACGATTTTCCTGCAAGGCTGTAAAGACTCTTCACATAATCTAGCTGCTCGGATTTGGTTGTAGCCGGCGTACGAGCAGCGCGTGGACAACGGTCAAACGGCGTACGAGCAGCGCACGACCAGCACGCGGCCAGTGAACAGCCAGCTCAATCCGCGAGGTAACGCTCTGCACAAAAAAGCCCGGTACCTGCGGAATGCAGATACCGGACTGTACTAGTACAAAGGGTAAACGAAGCAGCTCTTAGAACTGTACGTTTGGTGCCTGACGAGCGGACTCGTCGGTAACCTGGAAGCTTGTACGTGGGGAACGTCCACCAGCAAGAAGGTTGTTTGGGAAAACAGCGATGATGTTGTTGTAGTTCATGACAACATCGTTGTAGCTCAAGCGTGCATAGCTGAGGCGGTTCTCGGTGTCAGTAAGCTCTGCCTGGAGCTCCAGGAAGTTCTGGTTAGCCTTGAGCTCTGGGTAGTTCTCAACAACAGCAAACAGGTTGGTCAGAGCATTGGAAAGAGTGCCGGAAGCCTGCATCTTCTCTTCAGGAGTGCGAGCGTTTGCGACTGCAGCGCGAGCAGAAGTAACTGCCTCAAAAGTCTTAGACTCATGAGCTGCGTAACCCTTAACGGTGTTGACCAGGTTAGGGATCAGATCGTTACGACGCTGAAGCTGCGTATCGATAGCTGCCCAAGCGTTGTCGCACCTGTTGCTTGCGCGAATGATGTTGTTGTGAATGCTAATGGCCCAGAAAACCAGAAGGACAATAACTACAACTGCGGCAATAATCATGCTAAATCCTTTCAATCACTGACAATCCTGTGTCAGCCATCCATTTGGACAGGTTAATTATACCCAAAAGTAAAAATCTAAGGCGTTTTTAATTAAAGCTTTTAACTTTCTGAAGCGGTTTTGGTAAATGGAATGCTCGCCCACACACTGGCGAGAAGAACGTTGAGGTAGAAATGACGTGAGATGGAATGTAAGTTCTGAAGGTAAAACGTTAAGTTGAGGTCCGCCAAAAAATGGCGGAGAGGGAGGGATTCGAACCCTCGGAACGGGGACACCGCTCAACGGTTTTCAAGACCGCCGCATTCAACCACTCTGCCACCTCTCCAAAGCGGTAATATCCTACCTCATAATTCAGTTTTTTGCGAGTAGGGGATTTGGGAAGTTGGGTTTTGCTTCATAATTAAATGAAGACAAATAAGCGTCAGGGTCATGAAAGATTTACGTCAGAATCGCGACAGATAAGTGTCAGGTTCGTGACGGATTCGCGTCAGAACTGCGTAAGAACTACGACAGCAACTAGACAAGAGAGGAGCAGCTATGAGTAACGAAGTACAAGAGCCTTTGACCCCACAGGCTGCTCTTGATCAGAAGTACATGAAACTTGCTCTTGAACAGGCAGAACTTGCAGCCCAGATAGGAGAAGTGCCTATCGGCGCAGTTGTAGTGTGTGATGGAGAGATTATTGCCGTTGCACATAATCGCCGTGAGATTGACAACAATCCCTCTGCACATGCTGAGTTTCTCGCCATGCAAGAGGCCTCAAAAAAGCTTGGCCGCTGGAGGCTTTCTGGCTGTACGGTGTACGTGACGCTGGAACCTTGCTTGATGTGCGCAGGATTGATGGTCAATGCTCGTATTGATCGCTGCGTGTTTGGTGCATTTGACCCCAAGGGCGGCGCAACGGGCACGTTGTTTGACGTGAGCAGCGATCCAAGACTCAATCACGAGTTTGCAGTCTCAGGCGGAGTATTAGCAGATGAGGCATCTGCACAGCTCAAAGCGTTCTTTAAAGAGCGTCGTAAAAGCAAAAGTTTGGAAAAATAAGAAGTCTGGAAGAATTATTTAAAAGAAATTTTGATTCCACTAGCGTTTATCAGCAAAGCTCCCAGACCAATGAAGATTATTACAAGAATGAGCTTTATAGCCATTGAGATACTGAATACAAAAGATAGAGTCGCGCTTACTAGTAGAAATAATGCAAGTACAGAGATTGTGATCAAAATCAATTTGTCATTACTTTCAGCGCCCTGAGACTGAGTTGCATCTCCTTGGATATTTTGAACAGTTATATTTTTATCAAAGACTATGGAGAGCGTGATAAAAGAATTTATAAGCACGAGAAGAGCATAGAGATACCAATAGTTGAAAGAAACGAGAAGATAAAGAAAGCATCCAGATAATGCAGTCCTAAAAAATGAGATTTTTCCTGTTTTATAAAATGAATGAAGACCAGCAAAACCGCCAATAAAGGCTAATAACCCATAGGTTAAGTAGGACTGGTATTTGTTTGAGATTGCCTGTTTAGATGAATCCCCGACATCCAACTCAGCCATAAGAGCCTCCAAAGTATGCCATAAATACTCTTATAAATTAGTAAAATAATTTATAAGAGTATTATATCACAATATGGAATAAATATCATAAAATGTTCTTTGAAGAATGGACTGTAGGTTTTAAACCACCTGGAAAATGAAGAAATCAAGGTAGTGACTCTCGGGAACACCCCAAAGAATTGGGTGGTCAGGAGCTTGCTGTCGCTCTTCAATTTGTTTGAGCTGCACGTTAGTATGGTGAGCTGCCTCGGCAATTGCCTGGGCGAGAAGATCTCTGGTCATGAAGTGTGAGCAGGAACAAGTTGCCAGGTAGCCACCTCGAGGCAGCAGCTTCATGGTCGCAGCGTTGATTTCCTTATAGCCACGCATAGCGCTTCGAACCTTGTCGCGTGTCTTAGTGAATGCGGGCGGATCCAGAATGATGAGGTCAAACGGACCTCCCTCTGCTTTGAGCTGAGCGCGGTCTTGAGCTAACTCTGGCAGATATTCAAGAACATTTGCGCAGGTAAAGTCCATGCGATCTGCTAAGCCGTTGAGTTCTGCATTGTGGCGCGCAAGGTCAATGGCGGTTTGGCTGACATCTACACAGCGGACAAATTCTGCTCCACCAGCTGCGGCGTTAAGACCAAAAGGACCAACGTGGCAGAAGCAATCCAACACACGGCGCCCTTGTGCAAGCTGACGAACTGCTCGACGGTTGTATTTTTGATCTAAGAAAAAGCCTGTTTTTTGGCTGTTCTCCAGGTCAAGATTAAATTTAAGTCCGTTTTCTGTTGCAAGAACGTGAGTTGAAGGCAGGGTAAGGGTGCTTTCTGCAAGCAAGTCATTCTCGTCAGAAAAAGCACCTGTCCACCAGCCTTTATATTGCGGAAGTCCCTCTTTAAGGCGAGAGGGGGAGTCATTTCTTTCGTAAATGCCGTCGATTACCTGACCGTCTGCAGAGAAAACTTCAAGTAGCAGTGGATAGATAGCATCACGCAGACGCTCCATGCCAACGGTTCCTACCTGCGCAACAAGCACATTCTCGTAGCGGTCAACGATTAAGCCAGGAAAGCCGTCGGCCTCAGAGAAGATGACGCGGCAGCAATTGGTATCGGGCTCAGTCCCGGGTAGAGCGCGGTTTCCCATAGTGGTCTTACGGTGCTCCCACGCCCAGCTAATCTTGCGACTCCAAAACGCTTCATTGAGTCTATCGTTGGCGTTTCTTGTCACAATTCTGACGCGAATCTTGCTCATTTCTGACAGAAGGCCGGTTCCTTGGTAGGTGCCGTTCTCTTCAAAGACATCAACCATGCAACCATTTTGAGCACACTCACCACTTTCTGGAGACGGCTCTACACGGATAACCTCGCCCTCAAAGACCCAAGGATGTCCGCCCGCAAGCGCGCGAGCTGCTTTCTTGGTGACAATAACCTGTGGATATGGGCGGAGTTGCTTCATGATGATCCTTCTCGCGAGAAGTGCTTACAAAAAGCTGGGTGTCTGCGAGCACCCAGCGTCGATGCTCAAAAAGTTACATAAAAAAATTGCAGAGAGCCATAAGAGGGAATATTGCCTGCTTGATAGCTGCAGAGCGTTTGTCGGGAGAAGTCACAAAGAGAAGAATTGCGGCAAATTCCATTGAACAAACAGCAAAGGTGACAAGCACTTTACCTGCTGGATTTCTGGTAGCCATTAAGAAGACGCCTACGAAGACCTCAATGGCAAGAAAAAGATTGTAAAATCCCTGATTAAAAGCCATTTCTTGAGTATTTTCTGCTTCTTCTTTTGTCATGTTAAAGGCCTTGAGCGCACCGTCGGAAGTCCAGGCAAATGACTCAAGATAAAATATGACCACGTGTAAAACTGCAGCTCCAAGGGCAAAAATTACACCAACGTTACTAAAAGGACCCATGTTTTATTCCTTTACTGTATGAGCTGACTGCATCTGATTATAGATTACGTGTGTCGGCCATATCTGCCGCCAAATCCAAAGCCTTTGCCTCTTGACCTTGAGCCCGAGAACATCGAGCGTGTGGTCTTAGTGGTAGAGCGGGAGTCTTGGAGCATAATGCGACCCGAGTCATAAGAAAAGCCAGGTAGATCCCATGTAGGAATGAGCGCTTTTGTGAAGTACTCAATTTCCCTAAGCGGCGTGACCTCATCTGGTCCCATAAAAGTGAACGCCTGACCTGCGGCTCCTGCGCGGCCCGTTCGGCCAATACGGTGAACGTAATCCTCGGGGTCAAGCGGCACATCAAAGTTGATAACGGCGTCAATGCCCTGGATGTCAATACCGCGGCTCATGACGTCGGTTGCAACAAGAACCTGAATGGCGCCACTACGGAATCGCTCCAGCGCTCTTGCGCGAGCCTTTTGCGGACGGTCCGCATGCATAACATCAACCTTGAGACCTGCGGCTTTGAGATTTTTGTAAATGCTGTCAACGCGCGACTTTGTCCTACAGAACACCAACACACGCTCTGGCGCAGGATCAAACGAGTCGATAAGCGCCTTTAAGAGCTGCGGTTTTTGTCCCTGAGTGACCGAGCATAAATGTTGCTCGATTGTTGCCGCAGTCTGTCCGGTTCTTGCAATCTCAATGCGCTCTGGATCTTTAAGCAGCGCGTCTATGGTTGAGGTGATTGATGCGGGGAGCGTTGCCGAGAAAAGCAGCGTTTGGTGCGCCTTGGGTAGTTGCTCCATAATGCGATGAACGCTTGGCCAAAATCCCATGTCAAGCATGCGATCTGCCTCGTCGAGCACCAGTACCTGGATGTTCTCTAGGCTTGTATGCTTCTTGTCGAGAAGATCTATCAGGCGGCCAGGTGTTGCCACCAGCACATCGCAACCTTTTTGCAGCGAGGTTATCTGGTGTTTGTAGCGAGCGCCACCGGTGACAATGACAGCTTGCTGACCAGTGGATGCACAAACGCTTTTAGCAACGTCGTCAATTTGGGCCGCAAGCTCTCGTGTTGGGGTGATGATGAGCGCGCGGGGGTAGGCGTTGCGTTTGGTGTCACCACGCTTGGCGTTACGCTTGGCGCCGCGCCCGGCAGCCACGTTGGGTTTGGCGCTTGCGTTGGGTTCCTTGGCTTCGGGCTTCTCGGCCCCACCGGGTTTCTCGACAGCAATGCGCTGCAGCGTAGGCAACATAAACGCTGCAGTTTTACCTGTTCCCGTTTGCGCAGACGCAACAACGTCCTTTCCCGCGAGGACAGCGGGAATTGCCGCGGCCTGCACGGGAGTGGGTGCGTTAAACCCAAGTGTTGCTACGCCTGCCAGAATTTGCTCGTTTAGCCCGAGCTCGGCAAAAGTTATTTCCATACAAACAAGTATACTTATGTGCAACGATTAGCTAAAGGAAGTTACCATGCCTATTAATATTCCAGATGGTTTGCCAGCTAAGAAGACACTGCAAGAAGAGCGTATTTTTGCGCTTGAGGAAGAAGTTGCAGAACACCAGGAGATTCGCCCGCTGCGCCTGGCAATTTTGAATTTAATGCCTAAGAAAATTCAGACCGAGACACAGATTCTCCGCTTGATTTCAAAGTCTCCTATACAGGTTACGTGTGACTTTATGCGTATCTCTTCGCATGAATCTAAAAACACCGCTGCTGACCACCTGGTAACGTTTTATTCAACTTTTGATGACTTCAAAGATAAAAATTACGACGGTCTGATTGTTACCGGCGCCCCTATCGAGGATCTTAAATACGAGGACGTTGACTACTGGGATGAGTTTTGTCGCATTGTTGATTGGTCTCAGGAGCATGTCTTTTCTACCATGTACCTGTGTTGGGGCGCACTAGCTGGCTTGTATTACTTGCACGACATTCCCAAGAAGATGCTGGGCGCTAAGCTCTTTGGTATTTTCCCACAGCGTTTATGCGATGAATATTGCTTCCTCACCAACGGATTTGACGAGGTACATTACATGCCGCATTCTCGCCATGCTGCTATTGAGACATCAGCTCTGGTGGATCATCCTGAACTTGCGGTGCTTTCTGAGGGATTTACCAGCGGTCCTGCACTTCTCGCCACAAGAGACTTTCACGAGATTTTTGTAACCGGTCATTTTGAATATGATCGCGATACACTTGCAGAGGAGTATTGGCGCGACTTCCATAAGGGTCTGCCTATTCGTCTGCCGGAGAATTACTTCCCTGATAACGATCCAGAAAAGCAGCCGCTGTTTACTTGGCGTGCACATGCCAACTTGCTGTATCGCAACTGGATTAACTGGGTGTACCAGATGACACCGTACAACACAGACGAGATACCTGCGGCTATTGCAGATCTTCGTCAACGTGTTTCCGAGGCTGATCCTGACGCAAGGATGACTGGTAGGTTCTAAGCAGGCATTTGCACGGTGACCGAATTGCCAGCGCTTGTAACTGGCTGGATATCATTAATACAATAAAATAATTGATTGATACACGCGTATGAAGCTACGTGTAGAAACACGTATAGAGAGGATACGTTGATGAAGGTTGTCATTGCTTCAGATATTCACGGCGCTGCCGACTATTGCGAGAAGCTCATGCAGGTCATAGAGGAGGAGCAGCCAAAGTACGTTTTGCTTCTTGGAGATCTGCTCTATCACGGCCCTCGCAACGATCTTCCCGCAGATTACGCTCCTAAACGCGTCATTGAGATGTTGAACAGCATTTCCGACAAGGTTATTGCGGTTCGCGGAAATTGCGAGGCAGAGGTTGACCAGATGGTTCTGGACTTCCCTTGCATGGCTGATTATAACATCTTGTTTGATAAGGACCCAAAGACTGGCAAGCAGTTCACCATCTTCTTTACGCATGGTCATGTGTTTGGACCTGGTGTTCATAACAGCGTTGATAAATGGCCTCAGATGCCAAGCCTTGATGCGTTTGTCTACGGTCACACACACAGAAAGTATAACGAGAAGGGCCATGACCATCCTGAGGTCACCGTATTTAACCCAGGTTCTGTGGGCATTCCAAAGGACGGTACTCACAGCTGCGGAATCTACGAAGACGGCGAGTTTAGGCACGTTGTCCTGGGCGAGTAAGTATCGTCCATCGTTAAAAAGCCGCGCATCTTACGAAAAAATGGCGAGAAGACCAATCGATCTTCTCGCCATATTTGTGTTGCTGTGTCAGAGGTTTAGTGCATAGAAATAGTCATGAACTCATAGCCATGTGCATGTCGCGCGATAGAATATTCAAACGCACGGCCATCGTCGATATAGCCGATTTGCTCAACCTCTAAGAGGGGGTCGCCCGTGCTAATTTCTAGTCGAGAGGCTTCAACCTCAGTAGGCATGACTGCCCTAATAACACGGTGTGCATTAGCAATTCGTAGTCCAATTTCGCTTTCAATATAGTTGTAAATCGAGTGCTCTAGATGGGCCATTTTAAGATTGGGAACTAGGCTAATAGGCATGTAGGTGTACTCGATGACCTGCGCAATCCCTTCAACAAGCCTGACGCGCACAATTCTGTAAACAAAATCTTCGGTAGTAATATCAAGAGCTTTAGCAATGTATTCAGAGGGACGCTCAACTTCAAAGGTATAGACCATTGATTTAACGCGCTCACCTCGGGCAGCGTGTGCAGCCATGAAACCTTCCATTTGACCGGAGACTTCTTTACTTGGCTTGTTTTGTATTCCTTCTTCCAGCTTTTTGACAAAAGTGCCGGAGCCTTTTCGCCTGAAGATAAGTCCTTGCTGCTCAAGAACTTCTAGTGCCTTATTAATGGTAATTTTGCTCACTTCATATTGTTCGCAGAGCTGAGCAACAGAAGGCAGGCGAGAATAAGCAGGATATGTGCCTATAGCAATATCAGTTTTAAGATCCTGAACAATCAAGTCGTACTTATTCATGACACCTCCTTAGGTAGCAAAAATTTTACTTTGCATTCTATCTGATTTGCATTAGTATACTACATAGAAAACCTAACATATCTGTTTTATAAAGTTAACATGTCAGGTTTAGATATTTTTGAGAAAGGATAGACGTGTCGTATCAGTTGCCTGAGAATTTCTTCTTTGGTGGGGCAATGTCTGGTCCACAGACCGAGGGTAAATGGCAAGACGGCGGAAAGCTGCCAAACCTTTGGGATACCTGGTCTAACCTAGACATTCATGCATTCCACAACCGCGTTGGTTCCTACGCTGGAAATGACTTTACAGAAAGAATGGAAGACGATCTTCAGCTTCTCAAGTCTCTTGGCTTGGATTCTATTCGCACTTCTATTCAGTGGAGCCGTTTGTTGGACATTAACGGCAACCTTAATCCAGAGGGCGAGAAGTACTATCACCACCTTTTTGCTGTTGCTAAGAAGGTTGGTATTGAGATTTTTGTAAACCTTTACCACTTTGACATGCCTGAATACCTCTTCAACCGCGGTGGCTGGGAGTCTCGTGAGGTTGTTGAGGCATACGCGCATTACGCATGCATTGCTTTTGAAACGTTTGGAAAAGAGATTCGTTATTGGTTTACCTTTAACGAGCCAATTGTTGAGCCAGAGGTCCGCTACACACTTGGTGGCTGGTACCCCTTTGTTAAGAATTATTCGCGTGCTCGTGCTGTTCAGTACAACATTTCACTTGCTCACGCGCTTGGCGTGCGCGAGTATCGTCGTGCAAAAGCAGCAGGTTTTATGCTTGAGGACTCTCGCATTGGCCTCATCAACTGCTTTGCACCGCCATATACCAAAGAGAACCCATCTGAGGCAGATCTTGAGGCGCTACGCATGACCGACGGCGTAAACATTCGCTGGTGGCTTGACCTGGTAACTAAGGGAGAGCTTCCACAGGATGTCATTGATACGCTGCAGACCCGTGGCGTTGACCTGCCTATTCGCCCTGAGGACAAGCTTATTCTTGCCGACGGTGTTGTGGATTGGCTGGGCTGCAATTATTACCATCCAGAGCGCATTCAGGCTCCTGCAAAAGATATTGATGAGAATGGCATTCCAAACTTTGCTGACCCGTATGTTTGGCCAGAAGCAGAGATGAATGTATCCCGTGGCTGGGAGATTTATCCACAGGGTCTTTACGACTTTGCCATGAAGGTTCGCGATGAGTATCCAGAGCTTGAGTGGTTTGTTTCCGAGAATGGCATGGGAGTAGAGCGAGAAGATCTTAAGAAAGACGAAAACGGCGTAATTCAAGACGATTATCGTGTTGATTTTGTCCGTCGTCATCTTGAGTGGATTGCTCGTGCAATTCAGGACGGCGCAAAATGCCGTGGTTATCACTACTGGGCCATCATCGATAACTGGTCCTGGGCAAATGCCTTTAAAAACCGTTATGGCTTTGTTGAGGTTGATCTGGAAGATAACTACAACCGTCGTCTTAAGAAATCAGCTGAGTGGCTTAAGCAAGTTGCCACTACACATATAGTTGACTAGAAACTCGTGAAAGGAGTTTGCTCATGGCAAAAGATAATGGCCAAGCATCGTTTCTAGATAAATTTGCAGAAGTTTCTGCAAAAGTAGGTAATCAAGTTCATTTGAGGAGCCTGCGCGATGCATTTGCAACTGTCAGCCCAATTTACATTTTGGCTGGTATTGCTGTACTGATCAACAATGTTCTGTTCCCACTCATCTTTGCAAATGATCCAGTTACCTTGGCTAATTTCAAGGTTTGGGGCGCAGCAATTGCTCAGGGCACTCTGAGTTTCTCGGCAGTTATTCTTGCAGGCATTATTGGTTATTGCCTCGCTCGTAACAAGCGTTTTGAAAACGCAATCTCTTGTGTTGTTATTGGTATTGCTGCACTTATCATTATGATGCCTCAAAGCATTGTTGCTACTGCAGGTGCTGTTCTTCATGCAGCGAACGCCGCTGATGCAGCAGCTGCAGCAGTTGCACTTCCTGTAGCTGATGTTGCTAAGCTTCTGCCAACCGGCTATGCAGTTACTGGCGTTGATGTAACTGGTGCTTTCTCCACTTCCTTCACCGGTACTAACGGCCTCTTTGGTGCAATCATCATTGGTCTGCTTTCTACCACCATCTTTATTAAGCTTTCCAGCATTAAGCAGCTGAAGGTCAGCCTTGGTGAGGGCGTTCCACCAGCGGTTGCAGATTCTTTTAACACCATGATTCCTATGATGTTGACCCTGACCGTCTTTGGTATTGCTTCTGCTCTTCTTGCAGTTTGCGCTGGTACCGACCTTATGACCATCATTGCAACAAGCATTTCTGCCCCACTGAAGGGCCTCATGAATGCTGGTCCATTTGCAGTCATCATCATCTACACCTTTGCAAACCTGCTCTTCTGCCTTGGCATTCACCAGTCCACCATCTCTGGTGTTCTGATCGAGCCAATCCTGACCATGCTTATTGTTGATAACATGGCAACCTTTGCAGCTGGTCAGCCAATTCCTCAGGACCACTACATGAACATGCAGATCATCAACACCTTTGCACTGATCGGTGGTTCTGGTTGTACTCTG
The DNA here is from genome assembly GCA_938036925.1 of uncultured Atopobium sp. Lineage (GTDB taxonomy): Bacteria > Actinomycetota > Coriobacteriia > Coriobacteriales > Atopobiaceae > Lancefieldella. The sequence continues at coordinate 5,007 of CALHVU010000011.1, read as the reverse complement.
ATGCTGCTTCTTGACACCTTTGTCTTCTCTAAGAACAAGGCTTCCAAAGATGTTGCAGCACTTTCTCTTCTCCCAGGCATCTTCAACATCAACGAGCCAGTTATTTACGGTTACCCAATCGTCTTTAACCTTCCTTTGATGATTCCATTTGTTCTTGTTCCAGATTTGTTCATCGGCCTGACCTACCTGTTTACCAACCTTGGTTGGATTAGCCCTTGCGTTGCTATGGTTCCTTGGACAACCCCAGTCTTCCTGAGTGGTTGGCTGGCAACCGGTGGCGACATTCGTGCCGTCATCTGGCAGGTCATCGAGGTGCTTCTTGCTATGGCAATTTACCTGCCATTCATGAAGATTTCCGAGCGTGCACAGGCCAAGCAGGCTGAGGCTCTTGCAGAGAACGCTCAGGATGCAGAGTAGTTTGTAAGCTTATAATCTGAGTATCACTTGAAGCCAGCCATCGTATTTGGTGGCTGGCTTATCAAAAGGAGATCACATGAAAATCTTACTTGCTTGCAACGCCGGAATGTCCACGAGCCTGCTTGTTCAGAAGCTTCAGAAAGAGGCTGCTTCTCGTGGTTTGGATGCAGAGATTATTGCAAATCCTCTTAATAAGGCACTTGAGCTTATCGATGGCGCAGACGTCTTTTTGCTTGGACCTCAGATTGCGTATGCAAAGGCAGACGTTGAGGCCGCAGCAGGATCTACTCCTGTAGCTGTTATTCCTATGGTTGATTACGGCAGGATGAACGCTGCAAAAATCCTTGACGACGCACTTGAGCTTATTAAATAAGCGGCAAAAGATTTCCTGAGCTCCCAGGTGCTCAAGAAAAGAGTATGGGGTAAAAATGGATTTAGATGACGGCATGACTGCTACGCAAGAAGCAGCCTTTGAGATTATTGCTACCGTTGGAACGGCAAAGTCAATGTATATTGGCGCTATCCAGAAGGCAAAAGCGGGCGATATTGAAGGCGCGCGTGCAGATATTATTGCTGGTACAGAGATCTTTAATGAGGGCCATAGCACGCATCTGAACATGCTGCAGCAGTCCGCAATTGATAACAGCAATGTTGAGTTCTCGCTCATCTTGCTCCACGCTGAGGACCAGCTTATGCAGGCCGAGTCTTTCCGCATTATTGCTGAGGACTTCATTGACGTGTACGAGAAGCTCCTTAACAAGTAACTGGCGAGAAGAACATGTGTGCAGAGACGCTCCTTGGCGGTATTGAGTTTGGCGGAACAAAGATTGTTCTTGCCACGGGTACACCAGACGGAAAAATTTGTGAGCGTGAGGTCTTTCCCACGACAGCGCCAGAGTCTGTTTTGCCAAAGATTGTGAACTGGTTCAAAGCTCGCTCTATTCAGGCTCTAGGTGTTGGCGCATTTGGCCCCACGGGAGTCAATCCTGATTTGCCTAGCTACGGAAAGATTCTCTCGACTCCTAAGCAAGGTTGGCGCAACTTCAATCTGTTGCAGGCGTTGAAGGATGGACTGAACGCCCCTGTTGGATACGACACCGACGTTAATGCAGCTTGTTTAGGAGAAGCGGTTTTTGGTGCAGCTCGCGGCCTTGATAACGTTGTCTATCTGACAGTAGGAACCGGAATTGGCGCCGGCGTGCTGCTTGAAGGAAAACTCCAGCACGGTATGCTCCATCCCGAGGCTGGTCATATCCTTGTTGAACGTGAGGCAAACGATTCCTGGCAGCAGACAAAGTGTCCCTATCACCAGAACTGCCTTGAGGGGCTGGCATCAGGTCCTGCTATTCAAGAGCGCTGGGGGCTTCCGGCTGTTGAGCTTACCGAGAAAGACGAGGTATGGGAGCTTGAGGCTGCCTACCTTGCAAAAGCCCTCTCCACCTATGTAATGTGCTACTCACCTCAGCGCATTATTTTGGGCGGAGGCGTCATGGAGCAGAAGCAACTGTTCCCACTTATCCAGCAGAAACTTGTTGCGTACCTCAACGGCTACATCAACACTCCAGAGATAGAGGACATACAGAATTACGTTGTTCCTGGAGGTTGTGAGGGAAACCAGGGTATTCTAGGTGCTTTGGTGCTTGGACAGCGTGCGCTTGGTGCGTAGGAGTTTGGTAAGAAGAACGACTACCGTGTAGAACGGCGTTCGCTTTGCAAACAAATGGCGAGAAGATCAATTGGTCTTCTCGCCTTATTTTGTGGAGTGTGAGTATTACAAGAATAAATGACAAGAAATATGTATAGAATTACAAATAATGTGCGTTGATAAAAACAATTGAATATAAAAACTAATGAACCTTTTGGAGAATTCTCTCGTCTTAGTAAGAGACAAGAAAAACCTTCAAAAAGGGAGTTCAAATGAAATGTATTCAGTGCGGTCAAGAGTTAAAAGAAGGCACAAAGTTCTGCTACTCGTGCGGAGCAAGGGTACAAAATACCTTTTGTAGCAAGTGCGGAGCCAAAATGCCTCGTAATGCAAAATTTTGTAGTTCCTGCGGAAGTAAAGCCAGCGATTATTCCTCACTTCCAACTTCAGACAAATATGCGATTGAAACCTTGTTATCCGAGAGCGGCAGAAAGCTTGTAAACGAGCTAAAAAACAAACCTCTAAGCTTACTTACAAGGCACAAAATGATAAGTAGATTAAATAGGAGGATAAGCGCCAAATGAAAATGTATTGCTTGAACTGTAATAAACTCTACGACTCTTCTGACAAGTTTTGTCACATCTGTGGAAACAAACTTGAAGATGAATTGGGCTGTTATGCTGTTCAGTTCCTCAAAGGCGATCAAAATGCTGTCGAGAAAATCTATAGATGTACTGAGGGCTGGGTAAGGGCACTTGTTTGTCAAAGCCTTAGAGGAGCAGATGTTGAAGATTGCATGCAAGAGCTCTATCTGCGTGCTTTTAAAAACATGAAACAGTTTAAGGGTCAGCCTGCAGCTTTTAGAAGTTGGTTTAATACAGTTGTTAAGTCGGGCATTATTGATTACGTCAGAAGTCAAAAGAAAACTTGGGATCATCAAGCTGAAAAGACAGATGATACTGAAGACGAGTTCTTTGATATTGCTGATGAAAGCATAGAGCTTAATCCTGAAGCACGACTGGATAAAAAAGAAGCTTACAATATTATGGATGTACTGCTCAATGAACTTACCGAAGAGCAGCGTCTTTGTATTGAACTTTTCTACATTGAAAACAAAAAGCAAAAAGAAATTGCTGATTGTCTCAACATTCCGTTAGGAACGGTTAAATCAAGACTTTTTAGCAGTAAAGAGATTCTTAATACAAAGATTCGTGAGATGGAGAAGAAGCAAGGCATTTGTCTGTTTGGTATGTCTCCTATTTGGTACTTTATGTGGCTTGCACATGGAGAAAACTCCGATGCAATTATGGCAGAGACGCTTTCAAAGATTTCTCATCTTCTCGCAGCTTCTGGAGTTGGTGCAGCACAAGTGGCAGGAAAAGCCGCAGCTAAAGGCAACGCACTAGCTTCAAAGACTGCCTCATCTGCAGGCGCTAAGGCAGCTGCCACAAAGGCAGCAGGTTTAGGCGTTAAATCGCTTGCTACAAAAATTGCTATTGGAGTAGTCACGTTGTCTTTTGTAGGAGCAGGTATAGCTTACTCTGCTGGAGTATTTAGCCCTTCTCAACAAAAGAGCCAAGAGTCTGACGTGAGCACTCAAGAAACAAATAACAAAGAGGAAGACGCACCAGAAGTAGACCCAGTTAAAAAAGCAATGTACGAGCAATACAGTGAGATTATTGATAATGCCTCAAGTTACGACTTCGGAAGCGTTCCATCGAATAACCAGCGCATCTATCAGTACGCCTTAGTGTATATGGATAGTGCTAATCCTGATATACCTCAACTTCTTTTAAAGACGCAGTCAAGTAATAACGGCATAAACAATGTTAAGATTTTTAGTTTTGATAAGGACACAAAACAAGCTTATGAAGTTCAAAATACAAAGGGCATTATAGAGGGCGTTGCCGGTGCAGGTGGCTTTAGGGGTTCTTTGACAGTTGATAGTGATAAAAACGGGTTAATTGCAGTAAGTTGGTCTTCAGGTTCTGGCAGTGGCTTCGGTTACAGATATACACTTTCTGGTCAAGATGCAATCTCAACTAAAGAATGGGAGGGCACTATCACAGATCTTCCTAGTGATATGAAGGGGGAAGAAATCACTTGGTCTTTTAGTCAGGATAGGGTAGCTATTGTGCAAGCTTTCCCAGAGGTATCAATTGCAGATAAAAAACAAATAACAGTCCAGGGAATACTTAGATATTTGACATTGCAAGAGATTCTTGATTTACAAGGAATGCAATATCCTGCACAAATGGATTTTACAGAGCGTGAATACGTCTTTGTCTTGGATAAAAAACAGGATGTTGCGGGACGTGCTGCATATGATAGTAGTTATAAAATTATGCGTACAACAATGATTGAAGTTGATCCCCAAGATGGCTTAGATCAATATTTGGACAAAGATATAAAGATGACGTATTCGGTTGATGACACTATGTATCCGAGCGATGCGCGTATTCCTATGTATTCGCCTTTTACCAAAAATGTTACCTTCTCGGAGTAACAAGTAGCAGGTTAGCGCAGGCATAATACTATAGCCAGTGTCCATATTGGATGCTGGCTATAGTGGTCTCTATTGGATTTACGCTTGTTGTAGACAGCCTTGTGAGCTCAGCTTGTTCAGCAGGATTTCTTATTTTCTAGTCAGAGTATCAGTGCCCCAGGTGCTGCTTTCAGAACTGATTGAAACCGTACGGCCGCCATTTGTGGAGGTAAGAGTAAAGGGTTCGCTTCTCTGGCTTACCTGTCCGTTGAAGGTAAGCTGAATGCCCTTCTCGTCACCTGTCCACGAACCTGTTACATCAGGCTCGCCACCAATTCGCCAAATAACAGTACCGTCTTTTTGGATGACTACCTCCATGGACTTGCCGTCAGTACCGGTGCCGCTGTAAGTGCCAACCCACTTTTGAGCTTTCTTGCGGTCTTCCTCGGATTTCTTGTCT
>CALHVU010000010.1 GCA_938036925.1 uncultured Atopobium sp. | reverse complement strand
TCCGGATCTTCAAAGGGCGATGGCGCGCCGAGATCGGCATGGCCTGCGATATGAACAAGCAGCATGATTGACTCTTCTCCTTTGAATGGTGCGGGCGCACCCTTGAGGTGCTGGAAATGAGGCTCGCATCAGCATGCTCTGCTGCAGACTGACTGCTTACTCGGCGGGCTGGTTGAGAGGTGGTCGCCTGCCCCGTAACAGTGCCACACCCGCGGCAGGTGCGCAGAGTTTTTACAAGGTTGGATGTTGTCGCGTGTTGTTGGGGTAGCAGGGAAAACCGGCGACCATAAACCCATATGGCAATGTTTGTCAAGGACGTCATTGTTCTGGGTGAACACTCGCCACGCCAACCGGATGTCTGGTAAGACTATCCCGGGGCCCACAGCCGCGCCACCGTACGAACGGAGTTGACGATGCACCTTGTCATGCTTGAAACCAACGGGAATCAGCGCTTCATCTTCTCCTCGCCGCGGCTGCGGGACAGCGTCGGAGCGTCCTCCCTGCTGACCAAGCTTGAGCAATGGACTGCGCACGAGCTCCTCGCTACCGGCGCGGCCGCAGCCTGGTGCGCGGCTCGCGGACTGCCCGACGGCCGAGAACCGCACGAGTCCCAGTGGGTCTCCAAGTCCTCCGGCAAGGTCATCTTCCTGGTGGATTCAGCCCAACAGGCCAAGGACGTCATCGGCGCCGTGACGCGCAAGGTTCTCGCCGAGGCTCCGGGCATGGACGTCTCCGGCGTCTTCATCCCGTTGGTTACGTCCTCCGATCCGCAGTCCGGCCCCGTCTACGTCACCGAGAGCGCACTCAAGGAGATCCACGCGGAAGCAGCCCGCTACGCCCTCCAACGCCCGCCCGCCGAGGCGCGTTTCTCCCAGCTTCCCTTCCTCGCCAGAGCCAAGGACTCCTCCCTACCCGCCTCCCCGTCGCTGGCCACCCGGGACGAGGCCAAGGACGATCGCCAGGACGCGCTGTCGCTGGCCTCGCGCGTCCGGCGCTACGGGGCGTACCAGGCACGGCTCGATCTT
>CALHVU010000009.1 GCA_938036925.1 uncultured Atopobium sp. | reverse complement strand
GTATTAGCCGATTTCTTTTCTTCTGTAGCAGGGGTAGAGGGGCTAGACGTAGCATTGTTGCACGCAGTAAGACCCAGTCCAGCAGCAGTTGCAGCAAACCCTGCCGCAATGCTCAAAAAATTCCTTCTTGTAAAGAGATTTGAACTTACACGAGGATCCATCGGATATCCTTTCATTCATCTGTTGATACTCAACAGGCGATTAATACACGTAATCAATGCTGATACCGTTTCCAGCAGTTGATGGCCTCACTGCACCTTCAACGCCATACACATCAGCAAGTAACTCAGGGGTCACAATGTCCTCAGGTGTTCCCTCGGAAACAATAGTCCCCTCTTTTAAGAAATACAGGCGGTCGACATAATGAGCTGCCATCACAATGTCATGCAAAACAGCCAGGCAGCTGATACCAAGATTGCGAACAAGGCGCAAAATATCAATCTGGTACGTAATATCCAGGTGATTAGTAGGCTCGTCAAGCACCAGAAACTCTGGTTCCTGAGCCAACGCACGAGCCAACATGACACGTTGTTTCTCGCCACCTGAAAGCGTGGCAAAAGAGCGATCTTCAAAGCGAGAAAGACCAACTTTCTGAATAACGTCAGAAACGATTGACTCGTCGTGATCGGATTCTTTTGACAGCGCCGACTGATGAGGACTGCGTCCCAACGACACAATCTCGCGAACGGTAAAGTCAAAGGACAGCGAGTTAAACTGGCTTACAACCGCAACCTTACGCGCAAAGTCACGTCGTGATATCTCAGTGGCGTCGCGCTCGTCCCACAAAATCTGGCCGTCATAGCGATGACCAAGGCCATAAATTGCTCGCAAAAGCGTAGACTTGCCGGATCCATTAGGGCCAAGGATACCCACAAACTCGCCATCTGCCACGTTAAGCGAGACGTCCTTTACAATCGGCTTGTTGTGAATGGTGACTGACACATTTTGCACTTCAAGGCGCATACTACTCACCATCCCTAAAGCTGTAATTACGTGCAACCATGATGTAGACAAAGAACGGCGCGCCTACGACAGCGGTCAGAATGCCAATAGGAACTTCGGCGTTACCCAGGATGGTTCGAGCACAGGCATCTGCCCAAAGAATAAAAATAGCTCCAAGCACCAGCGCGGTTGGCACCAGTCTTCGGTGATCAGATCCAACAAACGAGCGCGCAATATGAGGAATGATAAGACCAACAAAACCGATGGTTCCTACCGATGAAACCAGCGTGCCAACCATGAGGGCAGAAATGGTCAAGTATGCCCATCTGCACAAATTGGTGTTGAGGCCAAGCGTTGTAGCAGCCTCGTCTCCCATTAAAAGAACGTTGAGTGAGCGGAACTGCGTTAAGAAAAACACACTGACGAGAAGTACTACAACAACGGAAACGCCAACGTTTCCCCAGCTTGCTCGTGCCAAGGAGCCCATGGTCCAGAACTTCAAGTCCATCATGCCCTCAGCGTTGGCTGCGATTGTAATAATGAAGTTGGAAAGAGCTGTGAACAGGGCATTCAAAATCATGCCTGAAAGAACAAGCTTTGACGACGTCATATGTCCGCCGGTAGACGCCAGCAACAAAACGCCAATCGTGGCGATTGTTGAGCCAATAAACGAGAACAACGGCACCGAAGAAAGTCCCACAATGTGTACCGCGCCAGCTCCAAGCATGATGGCACAGGTAGCTCCGCACGAAGCTCCTGAAGAGATGCCCAAAATATACGGTTCAGCCAAGGTGTTTTGAACTGACGCCTGCATGACAACACCCGAAAGCGCAAGGCCAGCTCCGGCTACCACACCCAAGATGATGCGAGGAAAACGTAGCGACCAGACGACTTTCTCGACAGGTCCTCCTGCAGCTAGAGCCTCCGGTAGCGGCATGCCAAAAAGATGATGTGTCAGCACGGCATATGCGTCTTGTAGGGACACACCAATGGCGCCCATCGTTGAAGTTATTACAATGCTCGCTGCCAGAATTGCAACGAGAACGCCCATGAAAAGACGGAACGGTCCGGCTTTTCTTATCATACGTTACCCCTCTAAAGTGACGCTGCGTTTCTTTGTACACAAGACATAAGTTGCAGACAGAGCAGAAAATTTGAGAGTTAACTATAACTTACTTTTTGAGTTATGAGAAGTCGGACATAGTAAGAAATGTCTAAAATAGCTACATCTCTTTATGGGATCTACCGTCCGGCGATGTACATCGCTGGTAGCTAACAGACAGTAACAGACAAGGATTTTCATGGATTTATCAGCTCTACCAGACAGCACAATCACTATTGGAGAACGCTCCAAAGTCCCAGGTCTTCTTGTTGTTCTCCATGGCTCTCTGTTGATGCCAAAGATAACTTCTCTTCTTTCTTCTGGAGAACTTGACGCCACAAAACTTCCCCAATGCCTCACCATTACCGCGCCGTCTAATCAAGACTGCTATTCCCCTTGGCCAGCTCCAAGCACACGTGTTGAGGCTCCAGACTTTGGAGGATTTGGAAGAGAATTTCTCTCAGACATCGTACTTCCAACTGTCGAGAAGTACGCTGCCCTAGCTACCCATACCACTCAGAATAACTGTCCGCTTACGCTTTTAGGCTATTCATTGTCGGGTTTGTGCGGTCTCTTTGAGATGCAGACAACCTGCTACTTTGACCAGTATCTTCTTGCCAGCCCAAGCACGTGGTTTCCTGATTTTGTTAAAACCTTTGATACAAGTCATGTGCGTTCAGAGATTCGCTGGTGTATTGCAAGTGGCGAGAACGAAGGTATAAACCATCCTGAGCCCCTGCGCTCAGTGAGACAAACAACAGATGCACTGGTTGAGACACTAGCACCTGCCGCTCCAGACCATAAACGTATAATCGATTCCTATGATCATCACAAGGGTCTTGAACTGAGGTTGCAACGCTTGCTGAACTTTGGTTTTGATGCATAGAAGCAGTGCGCACAGGAAGGTTTAATATCCTGTCAAAGTGGCTTGCCTGGGCTGTCATAGTGACTTGCCTGAGTAGCGTTAATTGCTAACAAAAAACCCGCCGAGGACGGGTTTTAAAATTCTTATGGTCGCGGGGGCAGGATTTGAACCTACGATCTTCGGGTTATGAGCAAATTAGGATAGAGGTTTCGAAAATTTTTTTCATCTATCTCACCTGAGCATACTGTACTAATTAGGCGCTTTGTGCTTTTGCATCTCCAACGTTCTGTAGAAATCTATTTCTTCTACATCTCCAACTTCATTTTGGCAGTCCTTTCGTACACTGACTCCGTCTCGCCTTGAGATCGGATCCCCCAACACGAGAAGCCAGACGGCCATGAGAAAGAGCATTGACAAGAGGTCGCATGAGGCAATCAGCGCGAACCTGAAGCACAGGGGCATTGCAGCAAGACGAACCCATCCTCATCGCAAGGTATCTCTATGGCGAAGCTCAAGTCATCGCTCATTGCTGCCTCCATTGTCAATCTCGCGCAGCCTCAACAGCCAGCGTCTAATGCTCCCGTCCTCAAAGAAGCCAAGTAGCGCTCCGTCGCAGAAGCGTTCTGCCCTCACGGCTCCCAGCAGAAGTGCCATCACCGCCTGGCCGTCGAGATCCGACACGTCTGCTCTGGACATTGCCTGGCTGCCCCACTCAAGCCCATTGCGCTCGAGTATGTCGCGGTAATGCGTGAGTTCATATTCGGGATGCTCGTCCGCAAAGTCGTAGATTGCCTGTTCAACATTCGTGACTGTCGTTTCGTAGTCCACGTAAGGCATCTGAATTGGGTCATCCATAGTGCCCTTGCTCTCTCGGTCTACGACCCAGTTGCCAAATCTCTCGGCTTTCTCAATGGCAGGCAGGTGCTTCGTCAGTCCTTCAAACACAGGTTGCCTCCTTTGAAAAATATGCCTTGGCAATTCCATCGAGCTGCGAGCGTATCTCCTCAAAAGGCTGGTTGAGATCGAGCGTCCTCACGCTTATCTGGTTGCCGCTCATCTGGTACACACCATCAGGCTGAATTTCTTCGTCGGTCTTTGCGTAGAGCAGCATGCCCGATACACTGTGGGCTTTGGGGATACTGGAAAGCTCCACTTCCTTGTTCTTCACGTAGGTGAAGATCTGGTACAGGTTACTCGAATGGACGCTTCGCTTATCAAACTGCTGTTGCATTGTGCGGCTGTAGTACTTCGCGTCGATGATGAGGACAGTCGTGCCCTGCTCGAGCGTTATGTCAGTGTGCATGGCGGGGAGCATATCATCGAAGCCGTCATCGAGAGCCCAATCGATGTACAGAGCTCCTGCGGAGAGCTTCGGGTGCTCGCGCCTGTAGTATTCGAGGATGAACTTCTCGTACAGGTGGCTCATGCGCTGCTCATCGAGGAAGTCCATCATGCGGAGGCTCCCGTCCTCCCGCGTCTGGAGGAGGCCCTTCACGACAAGCCAGCACACGTTCATGAGCATACGGTAGGTCTGGTTGTTCCGGTCGAAGCGCATGTGCCAGTCCTCGCTCGAAAGGTCCACATCGTCCACGTCGGTGAAGTATGGGAGCAGCCGCCGGAGCGCCTTCTTGCGTGTCCTGTCTATGTCCGAGCGGACCAGGAGCGCAATTGTCGCTTTGAGGATGCGGTTCATGCGCGTGTCCGTGCTGAGCTCGTCGTAGCTGCAGACCAGCTGCCTGCGGAGGATCGAGCGCGTCTTCAGGGACTCGGACAGTTCTATCTTTCCCCTCGGGGAGGAAAGAGCCTCCTCGTAGTCAACGTATTCTTGGCCAAGGCCGCGCTTGAGCTGCAAGCTCACGCCCCGCGCTAGTATTTCGGCGAGAAGGTCGGCGGTGTTTTCGAACTCCTCGACTGCGATGTCGCGGTATCCCTGCCCTTGCAGAGTCTGGAACGCGTAGGCGAGCATGTGGTAGATGTTCTGTATCCGAATCACTGGATGGACCTGCGCAGCTTGCCTGCCCATTCGTCGACCTTGGGGGGCTCATCGAACCAGTATTCGCGTAGCATCGGCACGAGCTCGTAGTCGACGATTTCCGAGAGCTTCTCATCTGTCACGTCGTCTGGGAACATGCGGCAGAAGTAGCTGTGGCCGATGCAGAAGCCGTCGCCCAGTGACTCGTCGGTTGCGATTGCCCCATTCAGCTTCACGACGCAGGCGACGAGCCTGTCGAACTTCTCGCTGGCAAGCCCCTCCTGGTACGCGATGAAGCTCTCCGTGTCGAAGGCGGGGAGAAGGTCGAAGAACGCGAAGCGGCGGCGCAGGGCATAATCGAGCATGGCGAGCGAGCGGTCCGCCGTGTTCATCATGCCTATGAGGTAGACGTTGCTTGGGACGTAGAACAGCTCGTGCGAGTAGAGGAGCTGCAGCGTGTTCCTGGGTCCGCGCTTGTCGTTCTCGATGAGCATGAACAGCTCCCCGAAGATCTTCGAGAGGTTGCCGCGGTTGATCTCGTCGATGATGAAGAAGTAGTCGTTGTCCGAATCGTCTTGCGCCTTCTTGCAGAAGCTGTAGAACGCACCCTTCTCAAGGTCGAAACCTTGCGCGTTCGGGCGGAACCCCTCTATGAAGTCCTCGTAGCTATAGCTCTGATGGAACTGCACCATCATCACGCGCTCCGAATCCTTCGCACCCATCATGGAGTAGGCGAGGCGCTTGGCGGCGAAGGTCTTGCCCACACCCGGGGCGCCCTGCAGGATGAGGTTCTTCTTTGCGTGCAGGACGTTGACGAGGGTTCCGTAGCGCTCGGCGCTCATGTAGACCTCCGAGAGGAAGTCTTCGGGCGTGTACGCCGGGTATACGGGTTCTCCTGCATCTTCCTCGGTTTCGCTGTCTTCACTTTCAAAGAACGAGTCGAGCTTCGCAACAAGGTCGGGGTAGGCAGTGATGTCCGTCAATGTTTTCATGGCGAGGAGGTCTTCTGTATGCCACTCTCCGCTGTGCGTCCAGCGCACCCTACGGATGTTCGGATAGGAGTCGCCGTTCTCGTCGAATTGGTAGCCTCCCTCGACGACACCGCGGCCTACTATCACGCTGCGCCCCCGTTTTGCGAAGACGATGTCGCCCGGCTTAAGCTCGCGCGAGAACTGCCAGAGTGCGAGCGCGGAGTTCTTCTGCGAGTACTTGTTGCTATACACGGTGCGCAGGCTTTTGCGGATGTCTTCCTTGCTGGCGTATTGCTCAACGTTGCCAACTTTGCTCCAGCCAATGCCCATCACGCCGCGTGCGTAGAAGTCGTCCCACCTCGCGGCGCCATCTCCCGGGGAGTAGGTCCAGTAGTGCGTGGTCATGACTCCCTCGTCTCCGAGGGCGTTTTCCTCAGCCTTTTCGGCTGCGGCCTTCTCAGCAGCCTTCCTCTCCTGGTTGACGCGCTCGGACTCCACGAAGGCGGCAGCCGTCAGCGAGGGGAAGTCTGCATACGGACATTCGCCGCTTCCGAGCTTCGACTTGATGGTGTCGCAAATGGCTAGATAGCGCTCTCCGTCGTGAATCGACGAGTCCTTCTCCTTCGGTACTATGTCGGCGATGGCTATACCAGCCTTTGCGACGTCGGCCATGAACCAGCGGTTACGTGAGTCCAAACTGATGAAGCTGTAGGGCCTTGCCCAGAAGAGGCCTATCGTGAGCTTCCATCCAAGCGTGAACTGGGTGACAGTGGCATTGAATGCCTCGACAAAGGCCTTTCGGTTCTCCTCGCTATTGTTAGCGGTTAGTGCAACCTCGGTCTCGAACACGAGCCAGAGGTTGTCGATGTCGTGCTCACCGCGCCGATTGTCGTTGGCGAAGGCATAGAAGGTCGCGTTGAGGTTATTGAGCACGGGAATGCCCTCGAAATCTGAGGGTTGGTCCGCCGCAATGCCAAACACCTCGGCGATGCCGGCGATGATCTTCCGTCGGTTTGCATCCGTGATGCCCTTATTGAAGAGGCCGAAGACGGTGAACGGGTCAATATCATTCAGCTCATCTGCCTCGAGCTTGGGCAGTTGCATCCCAATGCGCGAATACGCGTCGTTCAACATGGAGATGAGTGTCTGTCGGTCATTCCTGTAAGCCAGCAGCTTGTCTGCGAGTTTCTGGTAGAAGCCCGTCCACGAGTGTTGACTGTCTATCTGTATCGCCACGTTGTCCACAGTTTCCCTCCTTATTTCGAGTACAAGTCGAAAACCAAAACCCGCACGTAAGTAATCTGGCCAGGTTTATCGCTTCTCACGAACTGGCAGTCGAGTTCGTTCTTATCGATAGCCTTGAAACTGCGGATATCTTCATGTGACTGAAGGGCATTGCTCACATGTGCGAGGACATCGTCAAACCTGCGCTTCCGGGAAAACACTATCAGCGCTGTTTTGACATCGCGCCAAGTCAAGTACTCCAAGAGCTGAGATATAGCGTCAGTGAATTTCTTTTTGCCGTTCCATATCTTACATTCAGCTACAAAAGCGGCTCTGTTATCGGCTTCGATCGATATGTCGGTCTTCCCTTTGTGCCGGAAGGTTTCCCCACCAGCTTTACCCTCGTAAACACTGTTTAGACTAGCCAGCGACAAGTCTCGAAGCGCCGCTGTTCACAAGCTCCGAATACTTCACCTCGTGCACCTGCCTTTGAGTAAATACAACGTGAATACATTCTAGCAGTAATGCATTTGTGTGAGTGCTAGTTCCTGCAGCATGAGACAGATTTTCAGCTCTAAGCAAGCAGCTTATCTTGTGCGCACAACACTCGAGATAGCGCTTGTCGACACCGGGAGCTGCGCCCATCGCGCCGCCGCTTCGATGGCGCGTCGCCCCACCCGGATGCCGAGCAACAAAAAACCCGCCGAGGGCGGGTTTGAAATTCTTATGGTCGCGGGGGCAGGATTTGAACCTACGACCTTCGGGTTATGAGCCCGACGAGCTACCAGACTGCTCCACCCCGCAATGTAAACGCTTGCGCGAACAAGTACTATACCTCGCAGCTCTCAGTGAGTCAAGCAAAATCGACGATTTTCTCGCCATAAAGGTATGAGGTTGGCGTGCAAGGACCAAGAAAGTTGCGATGTCGGCAGCACAATTGGGGGCAGACGGCTAAACTATTTATACTGTCTTTGGGGCGCTGTGCTTGCGCCAAACAGCTATCGAAGGACTTTTGAGGATGACATTACACGAGCTCCTGGCGCTCTTTACCAGCAAGAACATCGAGTACACTACCGCGCATCTTGACGCGGTGGATCAAAACGCACAGCTTACCGATGTTGCAAGCGATTCTCGTGAGGTCACCCCTGGCTCGCTGTTTGTCTGCAAGGGCGCGAGTTTCTCGCCAGCGTATCTAGCAAGCGCGGTGGAAGCTGGGGCTGTTGCGTACCTCTGCCAGCAGTCTCTCACAGAAGAGCTGCAGGCAGTGGCGCCAAACGTGGCTGCCATTTGCGTGGATGACGTGCGCCTTGCCATGGCCTACGCAGCCGCAGGCGTTGCGGGCCACCCCGACAAGAAGCTCACCACCATCGGTATTACGGGCACCAAAGGCAAGTCTACCTGCTCGTATATGCTGCGCGCTATTCTTGACGGCGACGAGCCGTACTCCAAGTGCGGCGTGGTTGGCGGCATCGAGGTCTTTGACGGCAAGGACACGCAGCCCGCGCACAACACCACGCCCGAGGCGCCTGAGCTGTGGCGCCATCTCAAGCACGCCGCGGACGCTGGCCTCCCCTACGTTGACATGGAGATTTCCAGCCAGGGCCTCAAGTACGACCGCACGGTTGGCCTCAACCTGAGCGTCGCGGTGTTCCTAAACATTGGAACCGATCACATTTCCCCTGTTGAACACCCTACTTTTGAAGATTACTTTGAGAGCAAGCTGAAGATTTTTGACCTTGCCCGCGTGGCCGTTATCAACAAGAACACCATGATGTTTGACCAGGTCATAGAGCGTGCGCAGAGGTGCGAGAAGGTCCTGACTTTCTCCACAACCGATTCCGACGCAACCGTTTGGGCGGACGAAATCACCCCTCACCAGGGCATGGTCACGTTTACCGTGCATGCGCCAACCTGGACCGGAGCCGCTGCGCTGCCTATGTCCGGCCTCTTTAACGTGGAGAACGCTCTTGCAGCGATCACCGTTGCCGATTACCTGGGCATTCGCGAGAAGGACGCCGTGCTTCCGCTGATGAACGTTAAGGTACCAGGTCGCATGGAGCTCTTAAGCTCGCCCGACAACAAAGTAACGGGCTTGGTCGACTACGCCCACAACAAGCTTTCCTACCAGAAGCTTTTCTCGTCAACGTCCAAAGAATTCCCTGGTTATGGCCGCTATGTGGTCATGGGAGCTGTTGGCGGCAAGGCGTACAACCGTCGCCAGGAGCTGCCGGAAGAGGCGGCCAAGTGGGCGGACCTGATGATTTACACCACCGAGGACTGCAACATGGAAGATCCTGCGGTGATTTGCGCGCAGATGGCCGAGGCTACGCCCGAGGGCGCCGCGCACAAGATTATCCTTGACCGCTATGACGCCATTTACGAGGCAGTTTCTGCAGCTTACGACGACCCTCGCCCAGCGCTGGTGTACTTGCTGGCTAAGGGAGACGAGCCGTTCAACATTATCGGCGGCAAGCACGTTCCGTGGATGACGGATTCTGCCGCGTTCAAGGCCGCTGTCCGCGCCAAGCTGGACGAGCGTGCCGGTCGCGCCGCGCGCGGGTAGCGCGGGTAGCGGCGGCGACGCGGGTGTCGCTGCAAAGGTTGACGGAGCGGGTCAGAAAAGCGCAGGTGAGTTGGTGGACGATGGTGCTTCGATCCAGATAATCCTTGAGCCGCGCATGATTGAGAAGAATAGTGTGCGTTCTTTAGTTCGCTAATCAGATTTCTGCATATTTGTGTAATAAAATGCATTCTTATGAATACGTAATTTTTGACCTCAAAATTATGTGCCGAAAAAGGTAAAAAATGCGTTTAGTTGGGGATGAAAACTTAAAATTGGCCGATTTATCCCCAAC
>CALHVU010000008.1 GCA_938036925.1 uncultured Atopobium sp. | reverse complement strand
GTTTTTCTCGCCAGGAGTAATGAAGTTAAATCTACGCACTTTGTAGCATTAATTGTGCGCAATTTAGTCAGTTTTCAAAGTCTTTGTCCAAGGTTGAGATAAAAAACTTTATTTGAACACGATATTTCTTTAAATATTTTGTCAAAAACCATTAGTATGTTTAGTGGAGTTTTATATATCTCCAGGGGTACGTTCGATAGGAAAGATGGGGTTGATATGAGCAACTTTAAGAAGTCGTTTGCAACTATGTTTGCAGCAATAATGATGCTCACCGGTATCATTATTTTGGGTACAAGCACTGTTGCAAAGGCAGTGACATATCCGTTAACACAAAACATTGACTTTGGTGCTGATGGAGAGCTTACTGTTAACCTCAAGCCAACTTCACCCACAACCGTTAAGGGCAATGCAAATATCTCCACAGGTATCGAGATTGACGCAACTGGCCTTCATAAGCCAATCGACGGTCTTTACCTGGAGATTGAGGTAAACACCAAGCAGTCCTCTGAAAACGTCAATAACACCAACAACATTACTCCTAACACCTACCTTGATAACTTTGCTACCCCAGCAGCAGCTACTCAGCCTATTATCAAGCGCGAGGAGACCATCGTTACCCCTGATGGCAGGACCATTAAGCGCCTGTACCTCAACACTATCGATACCACCGTTAAGCTGGAGCTCCCTTACGTTATGAGCTTCAGAGATATGGTTACCCCAGCAGATTTCCAGCTCAAGCCAGTTGTTCGTGTGTACAATGCAGACGGCACAGAGCTTGCTAACATGCCTGATCAGACATACTCCATCACCTACGACAAGCCTTGGCTTATGAAGCAGGTTGCAGGTGAAGAAACCAACGATCAGCTCCTGTATGGTGGTATTAACGCCCCAGGTGATTCGTCCGCGCTTTCCAACGATAAAACTTCAGACGTCATCTTTAATTTTAGGCTTTACCAGTATCATCGTGCTTATCGCTCCATCATCATTACTGATACCCTTCCTACATACGTAAACGCAGCAGGTCAGACCGTTACCGCTCACTTTGACCCAGCTAAGAACCCTAACTGGACGCTCAGCCCAGATGGACGTACCGTAACCCTCAAATTTGATATTCCTGCAGGAACCACCATTCTTAACGACTACATCAGAGATAACCTTCCTGCATATTCCCAGCTCAAGCTTTCCTTCCCGGGCGCTCGCTACCTCAACGGCACTAATCGCGTAATCTTCAACAACACTGCAACGGTTCAGGGCATACCTTACAACCCAAGTGCAGCAGAAGAGACTGTTGGCCAAGTCCCAGGCAACGAGCACAACTTTGATGACGACTCTAAGCAGTTCCGCCTTGCTGGTAATGATTTCAGCGGTAACGGCATGCTTAGCAAGCGCGGTCCCGTTACCATCCAGTACGACAAGAACGGTCTTGCTGTTAAGAAGCTTGATTACACTATCAAGTTGGTCAACAAGCTGGACACCCCACTCACCGACATCGAGTTCATCGAGGATGTTGCCAACACCGACAACCGCCTCTTCATGACTGCGCTGACCGGCAATCTTGTTGCAGTTGGCCAGCGAGTTGGACTCTCCATGGACCAGATTGAGGTCCGTGGCTACAAGGCAGACGGCAGCTACGACATCATTCCTACCAGGAAGAACGGTGCAAACTGGCTTTACCGTGCTGACATGAACTCGGCAAGCCAGCAGCAGCTGCAGTCCTATCTGGACCAGATCAACCAGGGTACGCTTGATCCATCCAATGCTTCCGCTGTGTCTCCTCAGTACAGGAAGATTGGTATTTACTTTAAGAACGTAACTCTGCAGCCAACCAGCAACATTGATTTCAACATCCAGATGATGTTCATGAATCCATTTGGCGAGGTTTACAGTGACAGACCTATTACCAACATCATCAAGGTCAATGCCAACAAAGTTAATACCGACGGTACCAAGACCCCAATGAACTTCTCCGCAAATTGGGATACTCGCTTTACTCCATTTAGCGAGAAGGTCTGGCTGTCCAAGTCCTCTTGGTACCAGCGCGTTGGTATGCCAAACGAGCGCTTCAGTGCTCGCTTTGGCTTTGCACTGTCAGAGCTTTCACCTGCTCGTTATTTGAAGAATCCAACCTTCGTTGATCTTCTCCCTGCAGGCGTTTCTTATGACGCGAACACCTCGGTTTCACCAATTGCTGACTCGCTGCAGCCTGAGAAGGTTGAGTACATCAGGAACTACAACGAGACCGGTCGCAATGCAATCAAGATTACCCTTCCATCTGGATACGTGTATCAGTATGGAACCATGGGTTATGAGATTAGGAACCTGGTAATCAACGACGACATCATTCCTTCTAAGGCCGAGAATGACGTTCTGAACAACAATAATGACGTCTACTTCTACGCCACAAACTGGACTCACGGCACACCAGATGACTTCTCTGGTATGTATAACGCCAGTAACTTTGTTCGGGATAATCTTGACATCAATATGAATGGTGTCACTGACGAGACTATTCTGAAGGCAACTGCAAAGGTTCTTGGCAACAACGTTGAGAGTATCCAGTCTGATAAACACATCCGTAGTCTTGAGCCAAATATTGCTGGCGGCGGTACATTCTACGGTAGGGCATTTACCTCGGCTACTATCATGACTGACTTTGCTGGCGTCACTGATACCAGCGGACTCTTCCAGTATCGTCTGAGCATTCGTAACTACTACAACACGCCAATGAATAAGATTCTTATGTACGACGTGTTGCCATATGTGGGCGACGGCAGAAACTCTGCTTTCAGCAATACACTTCAGGGTCCTATTGATCTGAGGATTGGTTCAACTGATGTCAGCTCCCAGTACGAGATTTACTATCGCACCGATGAGCACCCAGCTCAGAACGATATCAACGAGATTAACAGCCCAGAATGGACTAAGACTCCAGCTGACTACACCAAGGTAACGGCAATCAAGATTGTTGGTAAGGATGGCACTATTCTGCCTCCATACACCGTTCTGTCTGCTGTTCTTACCATGAAGGCACCACTGTATGATCCAAACCTCTCCGAGGCTCTTGCATACAACGACATGAGCGTTATCTACAACAACGAAGCTGCTATGCGTCGTACCGAGAAGGTCGCAAACCAGCTTGTTGATATCATGGATGTCAAGGTAGAGAAGAAGTGGCTTGACGCTGACGGCAACGCAATTGCTCAGCCAGATGCTACCTCCATTACCGTAAAGCTTCTTGCCGACGGCGTTGATACTGGTAAGACACTTGACCTTACCGCGGCTAATAACTGGACTGCTTCGTTCACACACCTTCGTAAGTACACCGTTGAAACTCACAACGATGGTACCAGCACAAAGACTCCTATTGTCTACACTCTTGAAGAGGTAGGCACAGACGCTAATGGCATGGTCACTTACAACGGTAAGAAGTACAAGGTAACCGCTACTTCTGGTCAGGCAGATGAGAATTCACCAAACGATTCCGTTGCACTGAGTGTTACCAACCAGCTGCAGCAGGAGAAGGTCTCCGTCTCTGGTAAGAAGCTCTGGGACGACTCCAACAACAACGACGGTAAGCGCCCTGCTTCCATTGTTGTCAGGCTTCTTGCGGATGGTGTTGAGGTTCAGCACAAGACCGTTACCGCTGCAAACAACTGGGAGTACACCTTCTCTGACCTGCCTAAGTTCAGTGGCAACACAGAGATTACCTACACCGTTTCTGAGGACGCTGTACCTGACTACACCACAAGCATTAACGGCTTTGAAATTACAAACCAGCATGCTCCTGAGGCTTTGAGTATTCCAGTTAAGAAGGTCTGGGTTGACGACAATAATGCTCAGGGTCTACGCCCTGCTAGTGTTCACGTCAGGCTCTATGCAGACGGCACCCAGGTGGACGAGTTTGATCTGAACGCAGGTAACAACTGGTCTCACATCTTCAACGGCCTGCCACGTTACACTGCTGGTCACGAGATTGAGTACACCGTCAAGGAAGATCCAATTGCTCACTACACATCTTCCTATTCCGGCTCTTCAGCTACTGAGCTTACAGTTACCAACACCATTGAAGGTAAGGTTTCTGTTCCAGTAACAAAGAAGTGGATTGGTGCACCTGCTGATAGCGTAACTATTCACTTGCTTGCTGACGGTGTTGAGGTTCAGAGCGCAACTCTGACTGCTGCAGACAACTGGCAGCATACGTTCAGCAACCTTAACCAGTACAACAATGGTGCGCTGATCAACTACACCATTACTGAGGATGCAGTTGACGGCTACACCACCCAGATTACTGGCGACGCTACTAACTATGTAGTAACCAACACCAACATGAAGACTCGCGATATTCCGGTCACCAAGGTTTGGGAGAACCAGGAAGGCAATTCTGCTGAGATTGTTCTGTATCGTGATGGTGTCGAGGTTGATAGGGTAACCATCACCAAGGCTGACGACTGGAAGCACACCTTCAGCAACCTTGAGTTCTACGACAAGACTGATGGTCACGAGTACGCATACACCATCTCCGAGACTCCTATTTCTGGCTACACAACCCAGATCACAGGTAATCAGGACGACGGTTTCACAGTGACCAACACTGCTCCTGTTGTTCCTCCAACCACGCCACCTACTACTCCAGAGCCTAAGAAGCCAGGTCTTCCTTACACTGGTGACGCTTCAGGTATTGCTTCAATTGTTGGAGCTGCAGCTCTGTCTCTGAGTGGTCTTGGTATTGCTCTTAGAAGGAAGAACAGCTAGTAGCTAGGTTTTCCAACTCGTTGATAGCTGACTAAAAACAGGCTCCTGGTAAAACCAGGAGCCTGTTTTGCGTGGCTCGTGGAAGGCCGCCAAATCCGCCAGTCTGTCAAAGCCACCGTATGTGCGGCGCAGAACTATCCCGTCGTATGGCTATCCTGGTGTTTTGTAAAACTTCTGTATTTACCACAGCGCCAAGTGGTAAAAAATTCGTTTAGTTGGGGGTTACATTTTTCTGCATACGCGTTTGCCCAGGAAAAACTTTTAACTATGGTAAAAAATGCGTTTAGTTGGGCATCAAATAACGAAATTTCAATTTTCATCCCCAACTAAACGGCTTTTTTACCTTTTTGGGCACTAAAATCAGTAACCTAAAATTGCGGTATTCACGATTATGAATAAACAGAGTCCATTATGTAGAAATCAAATTGCTCTAACAATTTTGACGACTCTGCCAACGTCAAGTTATCTTCATCCGCCGAAAAATTAGCGTGTACCAAAGAATTATCCAGCAACACGATATAATTTTAAGGTAGTTTCTGGTTATTTCCTGTACTGCAAAACGTGGAGGTAAAAGGTATATGAGAAGCATTTTTGAGGATCGACAGGTATCAATTAAGTGCGACGATAAATATTCTTATACCGTTACAAAAGATGGTCTGGCTTATGTTCCGGGTAATGGAAAGCCAGAGGTCAAGGTTTTGTTTTCAGAGGTCGGTTCAACCTTCATGCTGAATTATTGCAGCTCAAACGGTCCTTATGAGATTACCTTTAAGGATAACGACGGCCATAATCTCGTTAGCATTGACACAGACCTTAAGCTTCGTGGATTTGGACACAACATCCTAGATACAAAGACTATCATCCTCGCTTTTGCAGCCAATAAGCTTACTACTGAGTTCCCTAATAACCTTGATACGTTAAACACTAAGCTCGGGTTCAGCCTCAAAGAGAAAAAGATCACAATCGCAAACGGCGTAATTTCCGGCGCAAAGCATCAGGTCAAGCTTTCTGATATTCGCCGAGTTCAGTGCGTTGCAGGTGGCGCACTCAACAATCTCTTTGTCTTCACTAAAGAGAAGGGTGGCTTCTTTGATAGGGCAGATATCGTAGTTCCCGTCAACGAGCTTACAGTTCCTATTCTTGAGGCCGCGATGAGAAGAAATACTGGTCACGGAATCGATTTCAGCAGGGGCAATGGCTTTGACCAGCCAAACAGCAACTTCATTATTATTCGCTACATGGACTCAAGCTTCTTCGAGACCGCCCCTGGTGTCTTCAAAGAGGATTGGCAGAAGGACGCTTACGAGTTTGTTAAGTCCTTTGGTTATGATCTTCAAACCATGCTAGGGGAGTAACTCCTGGCGAGAAAAACGTCTTGTTCAAGAAAAAACAGCCGCCCTCTTGTTGAACTGCGTCCCAAAACTTGGACGAATTTAATAA
This sequence comes from uncultured Atopobium sp., assembly GCA_938036925.1. GTDB lineage: Bacteria > Actinomycetota > Coriobacteriia > Coriobacteriales > Atopobiaceae > Lancefieldella. The sequence goes on along the minus strand of CALHVU010000008.1, from coordinate 19 downwards.
AGAGCTAGGCTACCAAGGA
>CALHVU010000007.1 GCA_938036925.1 uncultured Atopobium sp. | reverse complement strand
CTGGCGACTTCATCCACATTGAGCCCGGCGAGGTCCACTACGTCAACAACCCTTACGACGAGCCAATCGTCATGGTCTCAACCCTTGCTCCTTTCCAAGAGGTCGACAAGGTTGAGGTAGAGAACCCTACCTACTAAGATCAACATCTGGCGAGAAAAACCAGCACTTGGCGAGAAGATCGTTCAAGTGCAACGTTCTTCTCGCCGGCGCAAACGCGAAGAGGGCTGCCTGGTGGTAGCCCTCTTTTTTATTGAACTAAAACGTTGGCATATTTCTTGATGCCAAATCAATCAGCACAATTAGCTTATGCAATTCTGACCCAAACCTTATTTCATCAAAAACTAAGGGAATCATTGCGTTGCCTCGTAAGACTACTTTGTAAGTTAGCCCCTCATCTAGTATTAGGTCTTGTCTGTGATTAACAGCAGAAATTCTCTCCTGCTCCTCTTCTAACATTCCGTTAATGATTGGATCTGTTAGTTGGTTAATTTTGTTGCTAATTTTTTGACACTCAGACACCGGAATTTTCAGTTCTCTAGATTTAATTTCTTGCGATTCTAAAAACAGATTCTCAACAACTTTAAAGACGTTTCGCTCATCTTTTGAGAAAGAGAACTCAAGAGGTATAAACAGACGCATGTCTTCTCTAAATTTTGATGAATTGACTTCACGGACTACGAGCTTTCTAGTTGCAACATCAAAAAATAGATACTCTTTCATATAGAGACTGCGTCCAAAAATGAGCACTTGGGTATACATCGCCTTTGGAACCTTTCATATAAAAATCCACTTGATAGGAAGTATTCCTTATCAAGTGGATAGTACATGTCCATCAAACTGGACAGTATAAACTGAAAATCTTTACTGCAGACTAAATGTCTGAGCTGCAAGCTTATCCTTACCAAAGAGCGGATACACCTCAACTTCGACATCGGAGGCGCTAATAAGTGAGTAGGCCTGCTCAACCTCAAGACTTGTTCCAGTCTTGATCTTCTTCGAAGTGCTTTCCCAATTAACATCATTAGAAATCGCGACTTCAAGCTGCTGCCCATCCTGGTATGCTTCGACACGTACCGAACCTATAAATGCAGCAGTCTCGTCAGAGTTGTTTGTGAAGTTAAACGTGATTTTTGCCGCTGGATTGCCGCTGTAATCAGTAATCTGTGTAAGCGTACCAATGGTTACCTCATATTTTTCTGGCTGCTTCTCCTCCGACTTCTTTGGCTCTTCCTTCTGTGCATCAGAAGTAGATGTGGATGTGGTGTTGCTGTTTCCGCAGCCCACCAAGCCAAGGGCGAACAAACTAGAAGCACTTGCATAAATGAACTCGCGACGTGTTAAAGACATAATTCCTCCTATGTTTGATGTGTCTTTTGCCTGTTAAACGCCTTTTTGAACAAGAACACTTACTACAGTGCAGATAGTAGTCATTGAAATGCGGTCATGTGTCCACCATGTTGGACAGTTGGCCTAGTTCTGGAACACCTTGTAGATTTTCCAGTGTCGATTGATCCAAAACCCGGGTAATTATGTGTCCGACTAATCCAAAAGCGTGGTAATTATGTGCCGAAAGGCACATAATTACGTGGGTTTTGGATCAAAATCGGGTTTCTCGACACATAATTAGTTCACTTTTGGATTAATCGAGCTCCAAAAATCTGCATTCACCAGTGCGACGCACATAATTGCTGCGGTTTTGGATCAGTCTTTTCAACGACGCCATAGACAGCCACAAAAAATGCCGTCGGAAATCCGACGGCATTTTCAGTTCATATGGGAAAGAAAGAAACACAAGGTTTAGCCGGCCGTTTGAACCGGCTGGGTATTTGCCAAACTTACTTGTTGGACTGCTTAATCATCCAAATGGTCTTGGAAAGAAGAGCGATGTGCTCGTCCATTGCTGCGGAAACAAGGAAGTTGTCCTCAGCGTCTGCGTCCTTCTTGATCTCTGTTGCGAGTGCACGAATTGCCTCATAGTCAGCAAGAATGGCCTGGTAAATCTCCTGTGGATTCTTGAATCCCTCTGCAGCCTCGGAAAGAGTTGCGTTCTTGAGGAAGGAATCCATGGAGCCCAGTGGAGAGCCGTCGTTCATCAGAATGAGCTCGGCAACCTCATCAAGCTGGTCATACATTGCGCCGTAAACCTCGTCGAGGTCAGTGTGGACGTTATAGAATGAAGGGCCGCTGACGTACCAATGGAAGTTGTGAATCTTGTGGGCCTCAACAGCGTAGTTGGCGAGAAGAACATTGAGCTTATCGTTTAGCATAGGTAAACCTTTCTATCTGACTCCTATTAAATAGGAATGATTACTATTTAATACTTATATTCCCCTCTCTGAGAGAGGTATACAAACTTTCTAAAAATTTTTGGGATGCAATGTTTGAAGTCGCAACCCCACAATAACCTGCATGATTTTTGCTATTGCAGTCGACCTGCACTCGTCTTTTTGACAAAACGGTTAAATCACACGGGTTTCTCGCCAAAGGGTTAAAGAAAGAAGGCAAAATCAGCGCAATCAAATTTTTCGCGCTCTCTTCCAAGGAGACCACATGACCAAGATTCCAGAGGGCTACCGTTCAAGCCTTTCGCTTTACGATACTCAGAAAGCAATTGAGCAGGTCAAGAACGTGTTTCTGACCAAGCTGTGCGCCGCGCTGAAGCTGTCGCGCGTCACTGCTCCGCTGATTGTTGACCCGCTTACCGGCATGAACGACAACCTCAATGGTGTCGAGCATCCGGTTGCCTTTGACCTGCCAAACGTAGGCAAGAACGCCGAGGTAGTTCAGTCGCTCGCAAAATGGAAGCGCTATGCACTCTGGCGCTACAACTTTGCCGTTGGTCGTGGCCTGGTCTGCGACATGAACGCTATCCGTCGCGACGAACAGCCCGATAACCTGCACTCCATTTACGTGGACCAGTGGGACTGGGAGCGCATCATTACGCAGAGCGAGCGCAACACCGATACCCTGGAAGACGCTGTCTGCCGCATTGTCGAGGCAATCTGCGGCACACTCGACGAGCTCAAATGGCACTATCCGCAGCTAAGCACGCAGCTCAGCCGTGACGTTACTTTTGTAACCTCGCAGGAGCTTGAGGACCTCTACCCCACTCAAACGCCCAAGCAGCGAGAAAATCTGTTTGTTCGCGAGCATCCAACCACCTTTATCGTGGGTATTGGCGGCGCTCTAAACTCCGGACAGCCTCACGACTTCAGGTCTCCCGATTACGACGACTGGTCACTCAATGGTGATCTGCTGTTCTGGGATGAGACCCTGGACTCAGCAATTGAGATTAGTAGTATGGGCATTCGCGTTGACGCTGAGGCGCTTAAGTCGCAGCTAGCAATCGCTGGATGCGAAGACCGCCTCGAACTGCCATTCCACAAGATGCTCATTGACGGCGAGCTGCCTTTTACCATTGGCGGCGGCATTGGCCAAAGCCGTCTTTGCATGCTGCTGCTAGAAAAAGCGCACGTCGGAGAGGTGCAGGCATCTATCTGGGACAAGCAGACCGAAGATTGCTGTGCAGAAGCAGGCGTTTCTCTGCTCTAAGCAGCGGGCCTGAACACGCTAAGCGGATCTACATCGCGTGTCACTAAACGCGCGTAGCCGCCCTCAAAACTAAAAACATTTTGGCGTTTCTCCTGTTAACGCTACAATAGTAACCCAGTGTAATTAAAAGCCACTGAGTCTAACTGGCGATTTAAGGAGCGACTCTATGAATTGCCCCAACTGCGGAGCTGAAATTAGCAAGCACGCAAAGTTCTGTTCCAACTGCGGACAGAAGCTTTCTGACGTCGCGGACGCCGCAAACGTTGCAGACGCTGCTGACGTCGAGAAACCCGATGTGCTCGCCGAGTCTACAGAACCTGCACCAGAAACCGCACCCGACAACTCCACCACAGCCACCGAGGTCATCGCACCAGCAGAAGCTGATGAGCCAGCTGAAACCGTAACTGATCCAGAGGCAACTGTCCTGGCAGAGTATCCAGTCGATGACGAAGACGCCACTGCTGCAGAAACCTCGCTCCTAGAGGTATCGGCAGACGACTCCTACATCGCTCCAGATGAGGCGCCTACCGTTGTTGCTGACTCGGACTCCGTTGCAGATGCTGACGCAGACCCTATCGTAATCGCAAACTCCAACGTTTCTGCCGAGGAGCCTACAACTTTCATTAATGACCCAGATCGCATCGACGTCTTCACCTCTGACGACGTTGATTCAACTGCTATTTCGCACTTCGACCCTTCGCAGTTCACCGTTGTTTCAAGCGGACCAAGTTCCGTTGAGCGTAAACAGACTAAAGATGGCTCTGATTCTCTGCGAAAGGTGGCATTTGGCCTGCTTGCGGCTGTTCTGGTTGTGGGTGTACTGGCCATTGCTTGGGTTATTCAATCCCACCAAGACGACGCAGCCAAGCGCAGCGCCGTCCAGCAGCGCATTGCAACCTATCAGGAGCAGATTGAGAGCGTTGGCGTTAATCCTCGCAGTGACAGCAGTCGTGTTGAACTTCTTAACCAATACGAGAAGCTCAATGAAATTGAAGAACAGATTCAGACTGATCAGAAGAATGGACAGTTCCGTATGCCTAATGGCAGTGACGATACAGGAATCAACGTTCTGAATAGTTCAATCTCTGATCGACAGAAAAGCATTCGCGACTGGTTTGAGGCCGACTACAAGCGCAGACTAACCGCAAACAGCTTCAACGACACAGATACCGCAAATACTATGGATCAAAAGTCTGTGGCAAATAAGCTTGTTGAGCTACAGGCTCTTCTCGGAGATATTGAGCACGAGAAGGCTATCTGGGGAGACGACACAGGCAACAATTCAACCTATGATTCATACCACTCTCGCGTATCTGACCAGATAAAGAAAGGTGAAACTCTTAAATCTGGCGTGGCCGAGAAGACCAAAAAAGAGCAAGAGCAGAAGGATAAAGACAAGAAGTCCGAGGAAGACCGCAAGAAGGCCCAAAAGTGGGTTGGCACCTATAGCGGTACCGGCACCGACGGCAAGCCGATGGAGGTTGTCATTCAGAAGGACGGCACGGTCATTTGGCGCACTGGTGGTCAGCCAGAAGTTCGTGGCACCTGGACCGGTGACGAGTCAAAGCTTGAACTTGACTTCAACGGCCAGGTCAGTGGCAGAAGCGAGCCGTTCACCCTCTCTTCCACCAACGGTGGAAGAACCGTAACCATCAGCTCTCAGAGCAGTACTTGGAATACTGACACACTTTCTAGGAAATAACGCTAACTAGAAAACCGCACGTCAAAGGACAAAAATAAGGCGAGAAGACCGATTGATCTTCTCGCCATTTTTTGCGTGTGGACAACACAGACTTACTCGCCCAGGATGACGTGCCTAAACTCTCCGTCTTCGTAGATTCCGCAGCTATGAGTGCCGTCCTTTGGAATGCCCACAGAACCTGGGTTAAACACGGTGACCTCTGGGTGGTCA
>CALHVU010000006.1 GCA_938036925.1 uncultured Atopobium sp. | reverse complement strand
AGCAGTCTTGGCTCACTCAAGATGTATCAAATCTGAAAGTAGATATTGTCTTTTCTGATATGGATGAGACATTTTTGCATACCGATAAATCTCTTGATGATAAAAACATGGCAATGTTGGACCGCCTGGCTGAACTGGGAATTCCTTTTGTGCCGTGCTCTGGTCGCGCGTTTAATGTGCTACCAAAAGAAGTTGTGAATCACCCTGCTTCTAAGTATGTGGTTTCTTGTGACGGTGCCGTTATCAGAGATCTTTCTACACAGACGGTACTGCACGAGTCTACTGTTACCAAGGAACAGGCGCTTGAGTTGTATCAAAAGCTTAAAGACCTTCCTGTCACATTTGATATCTTTGCTGATGGTGGAGTCTATCAGGAACGTTCAAGGCATAATCTCATTACCCATCTTGGCATTCCTGCAGATCATGCAGCCTTTATGCAGCGTTCTCGCACACCTTTTGACCAAAGTGTCGAGGAGTTTATTGACAGCGCAACTACCATTGAGCGACTTGGTTCCTACTGGTCAGTTTCAGAAGGCGAGAAGTACCAGGCGCTTGTAGCAGATGCTGTGGCCTCAGTAAAAGGATTGAGTGGCACGGCTTCCATGAGTATGGGAATGGAGATCTTGGCCGACGGCACCTCAAAGGGCGCCGCACTTCAATGGCTCTGCAATTATCTTGGTATCTCCACAGAGAACGCTGCAGCCTTTGGCGACTCGCTCAATGATGTTGCAATGCTTTCTGCAGCTGGAATGGGTACGGCGGTTGCTAACGCTCGTCGTGAAGATTTTGAGGCTGCAACCTATATCACTTTGACTAACGATGAGGCGGGTTTCTCGCGATTCCTAACGTGGGCGCTGGGGGAGTAAGCGCTTGGCGCTGGGAGCGTAGCACTCCAGAGCTTTCGCTTCAGAGTTTTGCTTGAGTCATATCGTTTAAAGAAAAAGCCGGCAGATACCATCTGTCGGCTTTTGTTGTAACTAGTAGAAAGTACGAGGCGCTAGGTTAGTGATTACTGTCCTGCTGCTCTTCAAAGACATCTTCATCAGCCTCTTCTTCGTCAAGTTTAAGAGGACGGAAGCTAGCGGTATCGCCACCAACGTAGTCTGCAACAGTAGCTGCGTTTTCAACACGCTCC
>CALHVU010000005.1 GCA_938036925.1 uncultured Atopobium sp. | reverse complement strand
TCTGCTCAATTGCGGACATATTACACACCTAATGACGATAATCTGCATGCCTTAGCTATTTTCAGTGTCATGTATACGTCTTTTTGACAGATTATCTGACATAGGTGTGTTCGGCCATCAGCAAATGGATCCGATCGGACGTATTCCGAAAAATGATGCAAGTAGCCTCGGTCATTCGAAGATATTTTATTGCTGGAGACAGTCGTGATAATCGCAGCAATAAAACGGTCGCAGTGCTGAAGTGCTTGCTTCGCCGGTTCCGGCGACGACACGTGCCGCTGTCGAACGATTTCTGTGGCAGCAAAAAGCCCTGCAACCAAACACGGTTGTAGGGCTTGAACGTACTGGTTGAGCACATTGCACGCCGCAGTGATTACGCTGATGGACGAGGTCCGCTAGAGACGCGGATGGTGATAGTAGCGCCAGCTGCAGCACTTGAAGGTGTTTGGCCAACTACGTTTCCGGTTGCAACGTTGTCATCGTAGACCCAAACCGTGTTGACCTGGAAGCCCGCGTTTTCCAGCGTGGACTGAGCGGTTTCAAAGTCCTTGCCAACAACGTTTGGAACAGAGCCACTCTGAGCACCGGAAGAAACAACGATGGTTACCGTGGAACCCTTATCTGCCTTGCCGTTAGCTGGAGACTGGGAGATGACACGGCCCTCAGGAACGCTCGACGAAGGCTGTTTCTGAGTATCTACCTTGAAGCCTGCATCTTTCAAAACATCGGACGCACGCTCGGCAGTCATCTCGGTGACGTCTGGAACATCTGCCTTACCCTTGCCAGTAGACAGGTGATAGGTGATGGTGTCGCCAGCTTTAGCATCGCTACCTGCGGCTGGTTCCTGTGTTGCAACATAACCAACGGTTACGTCATCCGACTCAACCGAGTCACCATTTCTTGCTTTGAGGCCAACAGCAGCAAGAGCAGACTCAGCCTCTGATGGACTCTTGTTGGTAAGATCAGGCACCTTAACTGCAGCAGCAGGTTTAGCGCCCTTAGAAATGACAAGGTTAACCGCGGTTCCTTCAGGAGCCTGTTTGTTAGCGCTTGGTGTCTGATCAATGACCTGGCCTTCAGGAGCAGAATCACTGTAGCTTTCTGTAACAGTTCCCAGCTTAAAGTGGCTATCAGAAGCATTTAGTGCCTGAGTAGCCTGGTCTTTTGTCTGACCAACAAACTGTGGAACCAGATACTGCTGGGCGGAGTTGCCGAGCATCTGTGCAATAGCAAAGCCGGCAAGAGCCAGGACAACCAAAGCGCCTAAAACGCCGAGAATAACGTTGCGCTTGTGACGTTTATTCTCGCGCCTGTCAAGCTCATCAGCCTCTTCGCGAGAATGGACGCGGTTCAAGCGACCAGTGTCGCCACCGCGCGTAATGTAGGTGTTGGAGCCGTCGATGCCGCGACGATCCAACCTGGAAGTTGGCTGAGGTGGCGTCACAATGCGGGGGCTCACGGTGGTGTTACTTGGAATAGTGGCACGGCCAGCAATAAAATCGCGCAGCGCACGAGCAAGCTCGTCAGCGCTCTGATAGCGGTCAGCTGGGCTTTTCTCCATGCAACGAAGAATGATTGCCTCGAGTGCGGGGTCAACGTTGGGGTTGATCAGCGATGGTGGCTGAGGAGCCTCGTTGACCTGCTTCATAGCAACGCTGATAGCGTCGTCACCAACAAAGGGAACGCGGCCAGTTGCAGCCTCGTACATGACAATGCCCAGGGAATAAATATCGGTGGTTGGTCCCAAAGGCTTGCCCGTACTCTGCTCTGGAGAAACGTAATGGGCGGTGCCAAGAACAGAGTTATCGGTGGTTAGACTACTGTTCTTTGCACGAGCAATGCCAAAGTCCATGACCTTGATGTTGCCATCTGGCTGGACCATGATGTTCTGTGGTTTGATGTCACGGTGAATGATGTCGTGACGGTGTGCTACAGAGAGCGCCTGAGCAATCTGAGAGCCAATCTGAGCGACCTTACGGGAATCAAGGGCTCCATGTTTGCGGATGCCACTCTTAAGGTCTGTACCGCGCAGATACTCCATGACAATGTAGTAGGACTCGCCGTCCTTACCCCAGTCGTATATCGAGACAATATAAGGACTGGAGAGCGCCGCTGCAGCCTGAGCCTCCTGCTTAAAACGGGCAGCAAAGGAAGGATCGTTTGCGTACTGCGGCAGCATCATCTTGATGGCAACAGTACGACCAAGAACCTGGTCCTGTCCGCGGTAAACGGTGGCCATTCCACCGGTACCAATTTTGTCTTGAACCTGGTAACGCCCACTGAGCATTCTACCTGGCATAACTCAACTCCTATCAAGCGTGCGATTTTCTCGCCACGTCACTTACTATCTTAGAACACACCCAACTACTTGGGGAGAAGACCGTTTGAGGTTTTGAGTGTTACGAAGCAGCTCCCAAAGCCTGGATGTTCAGGCACTGCGCAAGAACACGTCCGCCAACTTGAGCACCGTAACCTAAAACGTTCTCGCCGTTGCCTTCGATGACAACAGAAACAACAAGAGTTGGGTGGTCGTAAGGCGCAAAACCGATGAAGAACGAGTTAAAGTTACCGTTCTCGACGTCTGCCGTACCTGTTTTACCTGCAATCTTGACACCCGGAACGCGAGCTCCCATACCAGTGCCGGATTCAACAACGCCCAACATTGCCTCTCGGACCTGCGCAGCGGTATCCGCAGACACTGCCTGTCCAAGCGATTTTGGTGACGTTGTAGAAACAACAGCTCCCTCTGGCGAGAGAACGCGATCAACAATGTAAGGGTTCATGACCACGCCGCCGTTAGCAATTGCAGCCGCGACAACAGCGTTTTGCATGACGGTGGTCTGAGGACCTGCAGGGCTTGCATGCTCTCCAACAGGAAGACCGCAGGATGCCCAGCCAAGCTCCCAGGTGGTCATCTCGGCAGGATTTGGCATCAGCGATGGTGTAGTGGAGAAGTCCTGACCAAGTGCGGTGCCATAACCAAAGGCACGTGCATAGCTGACCAGGTTGTCTGCGCCAAGTGCTACGCCAAGCTGCGCCAACGCCGTGTTAGAAGAGCGAGCAAATGCCTCGCGCAGAGGAATAGTGCCCATGTCCTCGTTGGCGTAGTTGTGGATGGTTCCACCGCCAAGCTCCATAGTTCCTGGAGCAGAATAGGTGGTGTCCAGCGTGGTGGTGTGCGTATCAATACCAGCAGAAAGTGTAACGGTCTTAAACGACGAGCCAGGGGAGTAGAGCGCCTGGGTAGTTCTGTCGACCAGTTGACTACCGGTACCGGACTCGATAATGGTACCCAGATCAGCGTGGGTGTATGAAGGGCTTGAAGCCTTTGCAAGCACGGCTCCGGTTGCTGGATCCATAACAACAATGGAGCCGGAATATCCCTGGAGTGCAGCTTCTGCTACAGCCTGCATCTGGGAATTGATGGTTAAAACAACGCTTGAACCAGCGGTATTAACACCTGCCATCGAGTACAGAGCGCTTCTCCAGTCGGAATGATCTGCGTGTCCGGTGAGCGTCTCGTTCATGGAGGACTCGATACCTGCAGTTCCATACTGGGTAGAGATGTAGCCAACGGTGTGAGAAGCCATACCGTCGTGTGGATAGTTACGCACGTAGGTGCCGTCGTCTTGCTTGACACTCTCTGCCAGGGTGACGCCGTCAGAAGTCATGATGGCGCCGCGCTGAACATATGCGCTCTTAGCAATAGTGTGGTTGTTGGTAGGGAGCGCCTGAAGTCTAGGTGCGTCAATGACCATCAAGAAGGTCAAGTTGCCGAGAAGAACGGTGAAGAAGAGGGTAAATACGGTAACCAAATTGGTCAGACGTTTTCCGAGAGCAACACGTCCCAGAACACCAGATTCCTCAGACTGCAGACCAAAGCCTCCACGGATGTGGCTGCCATGCAAAACGGAAGAGGCGTGAGCTCCACCAGAAGAAATTTCGAGCCTCTGGGAGTCAAGCGTTTTCTTGCTTGGCTCAAGCTCTGTTTCGCGACCAGTTCCCTTGTCACCTGCCCTGAGCAGCAGGGCAACAATGATAAAGCTGGAAAGAAGAGAGCTACCGCCCTGACTCATAAAGGGCAGGGTAACGCCGGTTAGAGGCATGAGCTTAGTAACGCCTGCAACAATGAGGAAGGTTTGGAACGCCAAAACACTGGTAAGACCAGCAGCTGCAAAAGCAGATGAATCGGACTTTGCACGAGCAGCTGTTGCAAGACCGCGCACAGTAAGGAGCAGGAACAGGGTAATAATTGCCGCTCCGCCAAAGAGTCCCAGCTCCTCAGCAATGGCCGAGAAAATAAAGTCAGACTCAACAATAGGGATAAGCGTAGGCATTCCCTTATCAATTCCGGTGCCAGCAAGGCCTCCATCTGCGATGGAATAGAGGGACTGGACAATTTGGTAGCCGTCTCCAGCGGGATCTTTGAAGGGGTTAAGCCAAATGTTGACACGAGTCTGAACGTGACCAAAGAAGTGATAAAGCACCACGCCGCCAATGGCCAAGAGCGCAATACTGACAAAAACGTAGCTTGCGCGACCTGTTGCTACATAGAGCATGATGACAAAGAACACGAAGAAGAGCAGAGCGCTACCAAGGTCGCGTTCAAAAATAACAACAATCAGGCTGATGCCCCACATGACAAACAGAGGAAGCAGCATTTTAAAGCGAGGAATGCGGAAAGGTCCAAAAGAACGCATGGAGACCGATAGGGCTTCTCGATTCAGTGCAAGATAAAATGCCAGGAAGAGCGTAATGGCAATCTTTGCAAGCTCGCCAGGCTGGAAGGTGAATGCGCCAAAAGAAATCCAGAGTTTTGCGCCGTAGCGATCCTGGCCAATAACAATTGGCAGAAGAAGCAGTATGACGCCGAGAATACCAATGGAGTATTTGTAGCGTGCTAACGCGTCAAGATTTCTAATGACCGCTAGTACCACAATCATCACAACAACAGAGATAAAGAGCCAAATCGTTTGGTTGACTGCGAGATTTGGTGCAAGTCTGGTGACCATGGTGATGCCAATTCCCGAGAGCACAAACACAATGGGGAGAATGGCGGGATCTGCTGCGGGAGCAAGGAACCTAATAGCAATGTGAGCTACGGTAAATGCTGCAAAGAGGCCAATAGGAACGGCCATTGTCTCAAGGCTGAGCGTTGAGCGAGCAGTAATCATGTACATGGCGTACAGCAGAAATACAGGGATTGCTCCTACAAATAGTAAGAAGAGCTCTGTATTACGCCTTAGTCCACCTGCTTTTTCCATTCCTACTCACCTCCCGAACTTGTTGTTGACGTTGTTGTTTCTGTTGTGGGTGTTCCGCCAGACTGAACGTCTTCTTTCTTTTTGACCGCTTTAGTGTTGGCGTCGTCAATCTGTTTGCGGTAATTCTCGACGGTGCTATGTGCTTCATCCTCGTTCTTAACGCGGATTCCTTCGGCTAGCGAGTCTTGAACTGCGTCAGGCAAATCTTTTATTTCAATCGACGTAGTTTCAACAAGCGTAGACATGTTTATGCCGGCAATTGTTGTAGGAATACCTCGATAAACGCCAACGGTAGTTCCGTTAATTCCTAAGTACCACTCGCTGCTTACAAACAGGAAGAACACCGCAACAGTGGCTGCAAAGAGCGCAAGGAACGAGACAAACGTGGCAATGACGCCACGAGTAAGGTGTTTTCTGGTTTGATCGGCTATGCCGTCGTCCAAGACATCGATGACAATAACGGTAATGTTGTCTGAGCCGCCATAGGTAAGAGCTGCGGAAACAAGGTTATCGGCAGCCTTTTGCGGCGTGACGTTAGAGACAGCAATGGCTTCAATTTCATCGTCGGGCACCATGCCAGAGAGGCCATCGGAGCACAAGATGATGCGGTCGCCATCAGATACTTCAAGCGAGAAATGATCTGCGTACATGTCTGGATCAGAACCAAGAGCTCGCGTAACTACCGAGCGAGAAGGGTGCGTGCGAGCCTCATCAGCGGTAATCTGACCAGAATCAATGAGCTCCTCAACATAGCTGTGGTCGTGAGTAATGCGGACCAGCGTGCCATGATGGAGCAGGTAAATACGAGAGTCACCAACATGAGCAACGGCCATCTGATTGCCCTCAATGAGGACAGCAGAGGCAGTGGAGCCCATGCCTGGTTTGCCAATACCCTTTGCAGGAGCATCAATAACTTCCTGGTTAGCAGCCTCAATTGCAGCGCCAAGACGGACATCGTCTGCGGTACTTGGTGCCTGTTCGGCAATAACCTTAACAGCAATGGAACTTGCTACCTCACCAGCGGCGTGACCTCCCATACCATCGCAGATGGCAAAAAGGGGAGTGCGCAAAAGGAACGAGTCCTCGTTATGCTCGCGAACTAATCCCACGTCAGAGCGGGCGCCCCAAGAAATAAAGGTGTTAGAGCCAGAAACTGCCTCTGCGTCGCCTCGGCCATCAAGTGGCAGCTCACAACGACCAGGAGCACTCACGGGCTCTTGTGTAGGTGTATCAGAAATATGTGTTGTATCAGAAGAAACCATGAGCCTCTTATCGACGTCCAACACGCATAATCACATCGCCGACCTGGACTTCGTCAGTGTCGCGAAGGGTAACAGGTTGCTCGATGATGTGACCATTAACCATGGTTCCGTTTGTGGATCCAAGGTCTTCAAGCACCAGAGCGGGTCCCTGGATGGTAAAGCGGGCATGTGATGCAGAAACGTAGGGTTCGTCAATCACAATGTCAGAAGAAGGGGAGCGTCCAATAACAACGGGTCCCAAGATATCTACGTGCAGACCACGCAAGGACTTGACGCCCTTCTCGACATCAACGGACCAAATAGCTCCGTCTTTGCGCTGTCCGCGGACAAGGCCAATACCTGTGCGCATGACTGAGAACAGGAAGATGTACAGCAGGACAACAAGCAGAACGCGTCCTGCAAAGAGAATCAAATCAATCATTAGTTCTCCCGGAACTGAAGGTCCATAAGACCAATGGTAATGAGGTCTCCGTCGCGAAGAATTACCTCATCTACGTCGATATCGTTGACAAGCGTTCCGTTAGTGGAGTGCAAATCAGCAATGTGCCAATCGTGACCGTCATAGGTCATCTCGGCGTGACGTCTTGAAACGTTAGGGTCGCGCAAAACAACGTCTGCCTGAGAGCGCTCGCGACCAATGATGGCGCGAGGAGCCTCAACGCGATATGAGCGACCGCTTTGGCGATCAATCAAAATGCAGGTAGCGTCCATGTTTGCACGTGGCGTGCCCTGCAAATTGCGAGAAGGACGACCTCCCATGCCATTGAGCTGCGCATCAAGGGAAGGCGTGATACGACGCTGTGTCATAGGGACAGGAGCCGCTGTTGGGATAGCTCCGTTAACAGGAAGGTCTGGAAGTCCGTTTGAGCTTGGAAGAACGGGCATAGGGGTGGACTCAGCTGCAGAAACAACAGGAATTGCGCCTTGAGCCTCAACAAAATCTGGTGGCATTACCGCAAGACCAGCGTCTGTACCAGCAAGGTCCCCCAAAACCTCCGGGGTTGCATTTTCTGCGGCAACAGGACGGACTACGGACAGAGGGTCTGGCTCTGGCTGTGGTTCTGGCTGAACAGCGGCGCGAGAATTGCGCTGCTGAGGCATTTGAGCTGCAGCTCCTCCAACGCTGGAGTTTCCGCCCAAGAACGCACGCTCTTCATTGCGCAGCTGGTCAAGCGTATTGCCGTCAACATTTTCTGCAAAGACAGCAAATTTTCCAGGTTTCAGAGAAGGGTCAACCATAAAACGAACAAGTGGCTGGCCTACAAATACATAATCTTTTTGCTGAGCCTGAGCAGCCACAAAGTCAGAAACCTCTGCGGTTAGATCAGCATAAAGAGGACGCATCAGTGAATCGTCTTGAGGAGCAACTAAAACGGTATACAGGGCAGGCGCAGTGTCTACACCGTCGATTTCATACGTCTCACGTTCCATCTCTTTAGCTGCACGTTTGGCAAGCTTCTTAAAAGAGAAAGGCTCTGCGTATCCCTGAGGTGCGGCGCCAAAGACCGAACCAATACGGTTTTCAAAGTCACTAAGAAAGCTCATCTAATTCCTCGCCTTCCTGATCCGCATCAAGTGGACCTATCAGGACAATTGCAATACATACAAGTACACATAAGAATACCGTAATTAGTACCGAAACTATACTTTCAACTACCCAAAAATTGGGATTCTCCATCCAAGCTGCCCATATAAAGCCACCTGAAAGCAATGAGGCGCAGACAATTTGTCCAAAAACCGCCCATCCGCGTCGTCTTTTTTGGCTTATCAGCGATCCCAAAAGAGCAGATAGAGCGCATGCTCCCAAACGAGTCCAAAACGGAAGGCCCGAGGCCAGTGAGGTGTAGTCATAGGCAAGAGGCGTTGCAGCAAAGCCAAAAGACATGCCTTTGATAAGCAGTGTTCCAAAGAGAAAGCTAAAGGCTCCTGTTAAAGCTGCAGGAAGAGGCCTCATTGTTGCAGAAACTAGTGCTGGAGCTGAAACCGGAGCAGGTAACAAAGCGCCCAAGAGGCAGTTAATGCTGCTGAATTTTGAGACTCTTCCCGCAAACGCCCACCATATAACGCTCACCAAGGTTACGAGCGTTGCAAACGGGAATGAAGTGCTGGTAGGACTAATACTTGCCAAAGCGTATATCGCACACGCAATGACAAGCGCAGAACCCAATGGAGTCCAAAGAGCAGCAGCTGCAGCTCCTACAAGAGAGCCAACCACAATAAACGTAAGCGATTCTGGGGCAATGAGCTGGAACAATTGGGCGAGAAGAACGCCGGTGACCAGGGCTGATACGCCACGCACGGCAGCCGAGGGCAGCCAGGGGAAGCGAATTGAGAGCGGAAGATGCTTGACGTCCCACGTCTCGGTTTCCTCTTCTTCTGACTGTTCTACGAGGGCCTTGAGGCTCTTCTCGCCCTGTTTTTCGTTGCCAAGAGGGGTCACAATATCTTGCGCAAATTCTAAGACGCTTCCCTGTCTCATCGATGGCTCGGGAGAAAGTGCCTGTGTCAGAGCGGCATCTACAGCAAACGGAACCTCGGGATCCTCTTTAAGAAGAGGAATCTTTGGGCCCTTGTACATGCGATCAAGGGACTCTTTAGCCGTTCTGCCTGCAAATACATTGGTGCCTGTTAGTGCCTGCCTCAAAACAACAGCAAGCGAGAAAATATCAGCGCGTTCGTCAACAAGCATGCCTTCAACCTGCTCAGGAGGCATGTAGCCCACCGTACCACCTCGAGCACCACCATAACCAGCAGCTGAGGCAAGAGTTGCCATACCAAAGTCGGCAAGTTTTACCGTGCCTTGGCGGTCAATCATGATGTTTGTTGGCTTGATGTCCAGATGGAGCACGCCGTTTTCATGGGCATAGTGAAGCGCCTTTGCAAGTGAAGACACCATGTGAGCTGCTTCGGCATAGGTGAGGTAGCCACCCTCAACGCGAGCCAAAAGCTCCGATAAATTAAGGCCATCAACAAACTCCATGACCAGATAGGCGTAATCGTCTTCAATCTCAAAGTCATGAACAGTCACAATGTTTGGATGCGCCAGCAAACAAGCAGTTCTTGCCTCAGAAAGAGCCTCGTCAACAGTTGAAGCAAACACGCCGGGAGTCTCGGAAGCCCCTAACAATGGCATGCGTTTAATGGCTACGCGCCTCTGCAAACGAGTATCCCAGCAGGTACAGACAGTGCCGAAGCCTCCATTACCCCTGCGGGCAAGAACGCGATATCGATCCAGCAAAATCTCTGGCTCAGCTGCAGGAGAAGCCTGCTGAGCAGAAGGTGAATGTAGATATGTAGTCTGCGTGGTCTGTGACCGCGAGTCACTCACGGCAACCTCCTGTGTTTAAAGTGTGTTTGTCGGCCGTGACTGTCTATATTCTACCGCTGAAAAGAAATTTCTTATATATCTATTGTTTTTCCATTAGAAGAAAACAAAATGTTGTAGTATTATTCCCTAGCACGCGGGTGTGGCGGAATTGGCAGACGCGTACGGTTCAGGTCCGTATGAACGCAAGTTCATGGGGGTTCAAGTCCCTTCGCCCGCACCATTTGCATTTTAAAAAGCCCCTTTACGGGGCTTTTTTGTTGCCTATTTGTTGTCTGCATCAAAGTCAGACCAGCCTTCTTCGTCTTCTCCAAAGAGATCCCAGTCGTCTTCAGTCTTTTTGTGGTTGAAATACATCTTTTTGGTTTTGCGCTCCAGCACAAAGGAAATAACCAAGAAGAGCAAAATTCCACCAAGTACGAGGAACAACACACCGGTCTTATCGCCAAAAAGCCAGCCGACAAATGAGTTAATTGCGTCCATAATCTAGCTCCAGAACATGTGAAGGGTTAAGAATCCAAATACAAGTATATACTTGGTAGGCTATAAGAAAAAATGCACTGCCAAAAAGTGTTGATTCAAGGAGAAGCTGCATGCTTGATATCAAATTTGTGCGCGAGAATCCTGACCTCGTGGATAAAGCTTGCGAGTCCAGGCAAAACGCCCATTGGGATCGCGAGAAATTCTTTGAGCTTGACGAGGAGCGCAGGAGCGTAATTGCCGAGGTTGAGTCTCTTCAGGCAGAGCGTAACGCTGTTTCTAAGCAGATTGGCCTTCTTATGCGTGAGGGCAAGAAGGAAGAGGCTGAGGCAGCTAAAGAGCAGGTAGCAGCTAACAAAGATCGCATCGCAGAGCTTGATCAGCGCCGCGGAGAGGTTGAGGAAGAGCTCACCGCCCTTGTTGCGGCTATTCCAAACATTCCTGACGCATCCGTTCCTTATGGCAAGGATGACTCTGATAACCCTGAGGTTCGCAAGTGGGGAGAGCCAACTCAGTTTGATTTTGAGCCAAAGGCGCACTGGGATCTTGGACCCGAGCTGGGCATGATTGATTTTGACCGTGGCGTAAAGCTTGCAGGAACTCGCTTCTATCTTCTTGGCGGCATGGGCGCTCGCATGGAGCGTGCGCTTATCAACTTCATGATTGATACACATAACCAGGCAGGCTTCAAAGAGTGGTGGCCACCAGTTATTACAAATCAGGATTCCCTGTTTGGTACCGGCCAGCTTCCTAAGTTTGAAGAGGACCTCTACCACGTTCAGCCTGACCTCTACCTGATTCCAACTGCTGAGGTTCAGCTTACCAACATTCACCGTGACGAGATTCTGGATGCATCTCAGCTTCCTCTGCTCTACACCGCATTTACCCCATGCTTCCGTGAGGAGGCAGGTTCAGCTGGTCGAGATACCCGCGGCATCATTCGCGTTCACCAGTTTGACAAGGTAGAGATGGTCAAGTTTGCAAAGCCCGAAGACTCCATGAATCAGCTTGAGTCCATGGTTCAAGAAGCCGAGAAGATCCTTCAGCTTCTGGGTCTTCCTTATCACGTGGTTACTCTCTGCACTGGTGACATTGGCTTCTCTGCATGCAAGTGTTATGACATTGAAGTTTGGCTCCCAAGCTATAACGCATACAAGGAGATTTCTTCTTGCTCTAACTGCTGGGATTTCCAGGCTCGTCGTGCAAATATCCGCTATAAGGATCCAGCAGAGTTCAAGGGCACCCGTCTAGTTCACACGCTTAACGGCTCCGGTCTGGCAGTTGGCCGTACCATGGCTGCAATTATGGAGAATTATCAGAACGCAGATGGCTCCGTTACCGTGCCTGAGGCGCTCCGTCCTTACATGGGTGGCATCGAGGTTATTCGCCCAGAATAGTTTCTCTTTTTAATCAAAACTGATTCAATTCTTGAAATGGTCTTCTACAGAATTGTGGAGACCATTTCTTTTAGTGATTTATAGAACATATGTTCTATAAATCAGCTATACTTGTGGATAGCAAGAGAAGAAAGAGGTAGCTATGAAAGGTTTGGTAGAGGTACAGAAAGATATCGTAGTACGGCAGTTTGTGCAGGGTAGTGCAGCAGAAATTGGATTTGGTCACAAGGAGTTTTATTCAGAAATCCATATAGCACCAGAGCAACTTGCAGCTTTAAGAGAATGGATTTCAGACCATGGTAGGGTGGGTTTAAAAGATCTAAGTCCACAAGAATATCTTGAGGTCATCATGGCAGAAACATGTATGGCTGAGGTAATGGATGAGCTTGATGAAGCTGGCATTTCCTACCGTTATTTATATGCTAACTCTGCTGGTGAAGTAGCCTTAAGACCAGGTAGATAATAAAAAAGAGCTCCCGAAGGAGCTCTTAAGTTCAAGTGGTGCGGCGTATAGGATTCGAACCTATGACGCCCTGATTCGTAGTCAGGTCCTCTATCCAGCTGAGGTAACGCCGCGTGCAAGTAGATAGAATGCCATTTTCCCGTTAAAAATGCAAGACTAATCTTAGAAAAAGTTCTTCTTGGTAAGAAAAAAGCTCGTTGCAGAGGTGCAACGAGCGGAAAATTCTGGCGGAGAGCTGGGGATTCGAACCCCAGATGGGCTTGGGGCCCATACTCGCTTAGCAGGCGAGCACCTTCGGCCTCTCGGTCAGCTCTCCAAAATGGGTGCTTGAGAATGATACCCCGAACTGGCGTCACTCACAATAAGACATTTTACAAAACATGTGAAAAATGCTCAACAACCACGTTTTCTCGGTGAGCGCGAAGTGTCTCCCAAGAAAAACGATTTGCAATTTGTACTGCGGAAAGAGGTTCGTTCTCTTCCGTGAGGCCTACGCAATAAGCAAGAAAGCCAAGAATCTCTTCAGGTGTTTTTCCCTGGGATCTAAGGACGCCAAGGTCTAGATCATGATTGCGTTTTGAAAGCCGCCTACCATCAGGCGCAACAAGTAAGGGGAGGTGTGCGTACGTGGGATGAGAAAGACCAAGCACGTCTTGCAAATAAAGCTGCCTAGGAGTTGAGGAAAGAAGATCTGATCCTCTAACTACTTCAGTTACGCCCATGTCAGCATCGTCAACTACTACGGCAAGCTGATAGGCAAAGATTTCGTCTGCACGCTGGACAATAAAGTCTCCACATAATTTAAAAAGATTTTGAGATGTTTGACCATAGACTTTGTCTTCAAACGCGTAGGTCTTATTAGGAACTCGTATGCGAGTTGCTGGAATTTTATGTTTAGCAAGCTCTTCACGCTCAGATTTGCTCAGGTTGCGGCAAGTTCTGGCATAGACATACGTGCCATCACTTGCATGAGGAGCTTGTGCAGCGTGTAAGTCTGCTCGGGAGCAAAAGCAGGGATACAAGAGTCCCTGCTGCCTCAAATCTGAAAGAGCTTCTTGGTAGAGCTCTGTGCGCTTGCTTTGGTAATACGGACTTTTGTCCCAAGTTAGTCCCAGCCACTGTAAATCATCAAGGAGGAGGGAGGTGTATTGAGGATTATGAGCACGGATATCCAAGTCTTCGACACGAAGAATAAGACTGCCATTTTGGGAACGAACGCTGGCCCAAGCCATAAGAGCTGAGAAAACGTTACCTAGATGCATTCTTCCAGAAGGTGTGGGCGCAAATCTTCCAACGCAGGAACTCATTCTTAGAGATCTCCCGCATAGATATAGGCAAAGCCGAAGTCTTGTTCATCCGCTTTAATCGGAGCCTTATCTTTACAGGTAAGACCCTTGTGCTGGTAGAAACTAATGTCGCAGTCATCATCTGTTGCAAGGAAATAGTGTTTAGCTCCCTGTTCTTTCAAAAAATTGAGCATATAGGAGAAGAGCATACCGCCGACACCTTTTCCTTGAGCAGCAGGGCTTACGCAGAATAGAGTAATTTCCCACTTGGGAGTTTTGACTCCTTCATTCCAGTATTTGCGAATCAGATTTGATTCGACGACACCAAAGGCTTCATAGCCTTCAAAGTCTTTCTGGCTTAAGAGCTTTTTAGCTGTAATGGTTGAGGTATTTTCAAGCTCAACCCATTTCTGCTTATCTTCTGGGTCTTCTCCGTTGGAGCAGAAAATAAAGCCGAGAACTGTATTTCCACTTTTTGCAACAAAGCGATGAGTTGAAACGCCAATGTAGTACGAAATATCAATGGTAGCCAGAGACCTACTGGTCTCTTTAGATTCATCGCCGTCCAAGTACCAGACGCGTTCAACGATTGAGATAAGTTCTGGTAAGTCAGCATCTTCGAAGGGGACTATGATTGGAGTATCGTCAGACATATGAAATAGTTCCTTTCATGCGTTTTACAGCGGAAGATTATAGAATAGTTTCAAGTTTGTTTACATCTAGTACGTAGTGTTTTGCAGCTGATAGGCTGTAGGTGTTTCTGATAGTAAGTGTCAAACACAAAGGAGCGGCAATGGCTGAGGCCCCTATCAAACGTGCGCTAATCTCGGTAACAGACAAAACGGGTATTGTTGAATTTGCACAGGCTCTTACTAAAGAGTTTGGTGTAGAGGTAATTTCAACAGGTGGAACTGCAAAAATCCTTGAAGAGGCTGGCGTTCCTGTAATCCCCATTGAGTCCTATACCGGATTTCCAGAGATGATGGACGGCCGCGTTAAAACATTGCATCCTCGCGTCCATGGTGGTCTCTTATGTCGCAGAGATAATCACGGTCATGTTGCAGACGCAGAGAACAATGGTATCGGCATGATTGACCTGGTCTGCGTTAACCTTTACGAGTTTGAGAAGACTGTAGCTGATCCATCAGTGACACTAGAAAATGCAATTGAGCACATCGATATTGGCGGACCTTCAATGCTCCGCTCTGCTGCAAAGAATAATGACTTTGTTACGGTTGTTGTTGATCCAGCAGATTATGGTCGTGTTCTTGATGAGATGCGTTCCAATGACGGTGCAACTACAAGGGCTTCTCGCCAGCAATTTGCTTTGAAGGTATTTAAGACAACAGCTGCATACGATGGCGCTATTGCTGCATACCTTTCTGGTGTAGTTGAATCAAAGCAGAGTAAATTCCCAGAGACTTTGCTGGTAAAGGCAATAAAAGAACAAGATCTTCGTTACGGAGAGAATCCTCAGCAGTCCGCAGCGTTTTATAAGATGCCTGGAGCTCCTGCACACTCTCTGGCAAACGCTCAGCAACTTCAGGGTAAGCCCTTGTCTTACAACAATTTGCTTGATACTGATGCAGCTTGGGCTGCTGTTCGTGAGTTTGATGATCCATCAGTCATTATTTTGAAGCACCAGAATCCTTGTGGATCTGCTACGGCGGAAAATGTTGTTGAGGCATACGATCGAGCATTTGCTTGCGATCCAGTCTCTGCGTTTGGTGGAATTATTGCAGTTAATAGAGAGGTTCCTCTGGAGTTTGTTGAGCACTTTGCAGACATCAATAAGCAGTTTGTTGAGGTTCTTATTGCACCAAGCTTTACAGAAGAGGCTCTTGAGCGCCTGTCAAAGAGAACAAATCTCCGCGTCTTAGCTACGGGCGGAATCGATAGAAGCCGCGAGCTTGAGATGAGAACTGTTGACGGAGGTCTTTTAGTACAAGACCTTGACCACGCAGACGAAACTGCAGATAGCTTTGAGGTTGTTACTAAGCGTCAACCAACTCCAGAAGAGCTGAATGATTTGGTATTTGCTTGGAAAGTTTGCAAGACCGTTAAGTCAAACGCCATTTTGGTTGCAAAAGATCAGGCTGGAATTGGCATGGGACCAGGTCAGCCTAATCGTGTTGACGCCGCTCTTCTCGCGTGTGGGCGTGCAGAGGCAGCTTGTGAGCGCATGGGAATTGATTCAAAGAATCTTGTGGCAGCATCTGATGCCTTCTTCCCATTCCGAGATAACGTTGACACACTAGCAGCTCATGGCGTAACGGCTATCATTCAGCCTGGCGGATCTGTCAGAGATGATGAATCTATTGCTGCTTGCGATGAATACGGCATTGCAATGGTGTTTACAGGTAAGCGTCACTTTAGGCACTAATCTGCTAATTCGGGACTAGCAGTTCATTTTAAAAAAGTTGGGGGAGGACACTGTGGACCAGGAAGAGTTAGAAGCAGCTCAGAAGTTTGAGCTTGATAATCCAGAACTTGTTTGTCGTTGGAGATTATCTGGAGGTGTCCTCCCTCTTGATAACAGGCACTTACGTGCGCTGAGCAAGCGAGTTGTTGCGCAAAAAGAGGTTTCTCCGCACTTGATTGCTTGGGCTAAGCAGCATATTGAGGGAACGCTTAAAGAAGGGTCACAAGAGTTTCCAGATGGCGTTCTTATGATTTTGCTTGAGAGCAATGGACAGGCTGCTATGACTGTTGGACCTTACCAGTCTTTGGAAGAGCGTTCTGTTCTGTCTCTTGCGGGACGTGCAAGAATTTCACAGCGAGAAGAGCAGCAAACTCATTGTGCACCAGAGGTGCTTTGGCTGGTAAAAGACGGAAAGCTTATTGCGGGTGTCTCGGAAGAAAGTGTTCGATCTGGAGTTACAAGTTTAGTGTTAGACCTGGCACAGACTCTTCATGAGCCAACAGAGTTTAATCCAGACGTTATTGCCCAGGTATTTGATGGAACCGCCGAATTTGATGAAGCTTTCCTTACTTCAGATGAACATGGAATCGTATGTGCTTCTGATGCTCAAGGCAAGGTAGGAGAGCGTTTCTTATTTGGTTACAAGAAACTTTGTGAAATCAAAGCTGCTAAGTAATCAGAGAAGTACAAAATTTAAGGCTCGTCCAGCAAAGGGTGCGCAACACACGATAAAGTTGTCGCACGTTGAGCGCCTACGTAAAAATCTGTCTGTTTTTCAGACAGATGGCTGCTTGTGTACTTGAATATTTTGTCGATTTACAAAAAACTTGCACTTTAGTGTTATGTTTATTTTGTAATTCCGCAGGTAGAAATTCCTACCTGAAAATAGGTATTTGTCAGCTTGTATTTCTGATTTGTTTCATTGTTTTTTTGCGCAATAATAAAAGCATTATGCGACCGCTGCCGGCCGAACTATGAAACATGTTTCCGTAGTCACCCAGGGTCTACAGCTTTATTTTGGATCGCACAGACGCATACTGTGAGAAATCACAGATTAGGCAAGGAGAGGAAATGGCAAGAAAGTTTAAGTCCATGGACGGTAACAACGCCGCGGCTTACGTGTCGTATGCGTTTACCGAGGTAGCGGGCATTTACCCAATTACCCCATCAAGTCCAATGGCAGACTATGTTGACCAGTGGTCAGCCCAGGGTGTAAAGAACATCTTTGGTACAACCGTCAAGGTTGTCGAGATGCAGTCCGAGGCTGGCGCAGCTGGTGCTGTTCACGGTTCTCTTGGTTCAGGCGCTCTGACCACTACTTACACCGCTTCTCAGGGCCTCTTGCTCATGCTTCCAAACATGTACAAGATTGCCGGCGAGCAGCTTCCTGGTGTTTTCCACGTCAGCGCACGTACCGTTGCAACCCATGCACTGAACATCTTTGGCGATCACTCTGACGTTATGTCCGCTCGCCAGACTGGCTTTGCACTTCTCGCAGAAGGCAACGTCCAGGAGGTTATGGATCTGGCTCCTGTTGCTCACCTTGCAGCAATCAAGGGCAAGGTTCCATTTGTTAACTTCTTCGACGGCTTCCGTACTTCTCACGAGATTCAGAAGGTTGCTGTTTGGGATTATGCTGACCTGGCTGAGATGTGTGATATGGACGCTGTCCAGGCATTCCGCGATCATGCACTGAACCCAGAGCACCCATCAAGCCGTGGTTCCCATGAGAACGGCGATATCTTCTTCCAGCATCGTGAGGCATGCAACGAGGTTTATAACCAGCTGCCAGCAGTTGTTGAAGACTACATGAACCAGATCAACGCTAAGCTTGGTACTGACTACGGTCTGTTCAACTACTACGGTGCAGAAGACGCTGACCGCGTTGTTATCTGCATGGGTTCCTTCTGCGATACCCTCGAAGAGGTTATCGATTACCTGAACGCTCATGGCGAGAAGGTCGGTCTGGTTAAGGTTCGCCTCTATCGTCCATTCTCTGTAAAGCACTTTGTTGACGTTCTTCCTGAGTCCGTCAAGAAGATTGCTGTTCTCGACCGCACCAAGGAGCCAGGTTCCGTTGGTGAGCCTCTCTACGAAGACGTTGTTTCTTCCCTCTATGAGGCTGGTCGTACAGGCATTAAGGTTGTTGGCGGTCGTTACGGCCTTGGTTCTAAGGACACCCCACCATCATCTGCATTTGCAATCTTTGAGGAGCTCAAGAAGGATGCTCCTCAGCGTGAGTTCACCGTTGGTATTGTCGATGACGTTACTAACCTGTCTCTCCCAGAGGATTCTGAGGCACCTAACACTGCAGCTGAGGGCACCATTGAGTGCAAGTTCTGGGGTATCGGCGGCGACGGTACCGTTGGTGCTAACAAGAACTCCATTAAGATTATTGGTGACCACACCGATAAATATGTTCAGGCATACTTCCAGTATGACTCCAAGAAGACCGGCGGTATCACCATCAGCCACCTGCGTTTCGGTGATCACAAGATCCGTTCTCCTTACTATGTCACTAAGGCAGACTTTGTTGCATGCCACGTTCCTGCATACATCATCAAGGGCTACAAGATGGTCCGCGACGTCAAGCCTGGCGGTACCTTCCTGGTCAACTGCCAGTGGGATGCAGAGGAGTTTGCACACCACCTGCCAGCAGAGGCAAAGCGCTACATTGCTAAGAACAACATCAACGTTTATCTGATCAATGCAATTGACCTTGCCAAGGAAATTGGTATGGGCAAGCGCACCAACACCATTCTTCAGTCGGCATTCTTTGCTCTTGCAAAGGTTCTCCCAGAGGCAGATGCACTTCAGTACATGAAGGATGCTGCAACTCATTCTTACCTGAAGAAGGGCCAGAACATCGTCGATATGAACCACAAGGCAATCGACGCTGGTGCTACTGCATTTACTAAGATTGAGATTCCTGCTGATTGGGCTACTGCAGAGGATGCTGCAAGCACAATCACCCTTGAGGGCCGCGAGGCTCTGCTCAAGCAGGTTCGCGACATCATGACTCCAGTCTCTCGTATGGAGGGTGACGCACTGCCTGTTTCCGCATTTAAGAACCACGTTGATGGACAGTTCGAGCTTGGTGCTGCTGCTTATGAGAAGCGTGGCATTGCTGTTGTTGTTCCTGAGTGGAACGTCGAGAAGTGCATCCAGTGTAACCAGTGCGCTTATGTCTGCCCACACGCAGTCATCCGTCCATTCGTCCTTACCGACGAAGAGGTTGCTGCTGCACCAGCACAGTCTCAGTTCAAGGATGCCGTTGGTCCTAAGGCTAAGGGCTACAAGTTTGAGATTGCTATTTCTCAGCTCGACTGCACCGGTTGCTCCAACTGCGTCTACATCTGCCCTGCAGATGCTCTGACCATGAAGCCAATCGAGGAGCAGGAGTCCAAGCAGGAGATCTTTGACTACGCAGTCAACCACGTCTCCGAGAAGACCGAGCTTGTCGCTAACAACGTCAAGGCATCTCAGTTCAAGAAGCCTCTTCTTGAGTTCTCCGGTTCCTGCGCAGGCTGCGCTGAGACCAGCTACGGCCGCCTGGTCACTCAGCTCTTTGGCGATCGTATGTTCATCTCCAACGCAACTGGTTGCTCCTCAATTTGGGGTAACCCAGCTTCCTGCTCACCATTTACTACCGATGCAAATGGTCACGGTCCAGCATGGAACAACTCCCTCTTCGAGGACAACGCAGAGCACGGTATGGGTCTGATGCTTGGTCACCAGGCACAGCAGAAGCGTCTTCTGGAGCTTGCTCAGCAGCTTGTCGACGAGGATGGCGCATCTCAGGACCTCAAGGATGCTGCTAAGGCATGGATTGATTCCGTCAACGACGCAGCTCTCTCCAAGGAAGCTTCTAAGACTTTTGTAGTTGAGCTTGAGAAGTCTGATCTTGCAGCAGCTAAGGAAATCCTTGCTAACAAGAGCTTCCTCACCAAGAAGTCCTTCTGGATCTTCGGTGGCGACGGTTGGGCATACGACATCGGCTTCGGTGGCCTTGACCACGTTCTTGCTTCTGGTGAGGATATCAACGTCTTTGTCTTCGATACTGAGGTTTACTCCAACACTGGTGGTCAGTCTTCTAAGGCTTCCCGTCTTGGCCAGGTTGCACAGTTCGCAGCAGCTGGTAAGGACATCAAGCAGAAGAACCTTGCTGAGATTGCAATGACCTATGGTTACGTCTATGTTGCTCAGGTTTCCATGGGCGCAAACCTCCAGCAGACTCTCAAGGCAATTGCTGAGGCAGAGGCTTATCCAGGACCATCCCTCATCATCGGTTACTCCCCATGTGAGATGCACTCCATCAAGGGTGGCATGGCTCACGCACAGGAGGAGATGAAGAAGGCAGTCGAGACTGGCTACTGGAACCTCTATCGCTTCAACCCATCTGCACCAGCAGGTAAGAAGTTCACGCTTGACTCCAAGGCACCTAAGGGTGGCTACCAGGAGTTCCTGATGAACGAGGCTCGTTACAGCCGACTCACCCGCGAGTTCCCAGAGCACGCAGAGAAGCTCTTCAAGGAGAACGAGGAAGCCGCAATGGCTCGCTACGATCACCTTGTCCGCCTCTCCGAGCTTTACGCTGCAGAGAAGAAGGAGCAGCCTGAGGAGTAAGGTAACTTACTTTCACGTAGCTTCAGCCGAGCCAGGACATCCTGGCTCGGCTTTTTTATGCGACATTTTTGGCGAGAAGCCCTGTGTTCTTCAAGCCCTTCTCGCGAGGTGATAAACTAGAGAGACTTTGCTCACGATGGGAGTTACTGTGGCACAAAAAAAGAGCAGACTATTTCCTGTAGCTTTTCTCGCTGCTAAAGCAACACTTGCAGCACTTAAATTGACTAACCATGAAGGCGGAACGCTGCCAGGCTTTATTGCTGAAGGCATTGATCCTGCATTTTTGGGCGACATTGCTAAGCCAGAGCAGATTGTCTTTATCACTGGTACAAACGGTAAGACAACCACCAATAACCTGCTTAACGATCTTCTCGCCGATAATGGCTACCAGACCGTTACCAACCGCGTTGGTGGCAATATTTCCAGCGGCTTTGCAAGCTCGTTTGCAAAGAACGCCACGTGGAAGGGTACGTCAAAGACTAAGCTTGCAGTTATGGAGTTTGACGAGCTCTCTGGACCTCGCATTTTCCCGTATCTGCAGCCTGATATTTTGTCTGTTACCAATTTGTTCCGCGATACGTTCTCTCGTAGTGCAACGCCAGACTACGTGTTTGACGTTATGGATAAGGGTATTCCTGCTTCAACTCATCTGATTTTGAACGCAGACGACATGATTAGCTGCAGACTTGCTCCTCAGTGCACACATCGTACGTATTACTCCATTGCAAGGCTGGCAGAAGACACCGCAGAGCCAGTAGGCATTGTTTCGGACCTTACCGCCTGCCCCAAATGCGGTGGCAAGCTCAAGTGGGATTATGCACACCTTAGGCATCTTGGCCACGCAACCTGTGAGGAGTGCGGCTATACCAACCCAACTCCTGATTATGAGGTCATTTCAGTAGAGCCGGAGACTGGCAAGTTTGTGGTCAAGGAGCACTGCCACGAGGGTGCACCAACATACGAGTACAAGCTCAACAGCTACTCTATCGTCAACCTCTACAACTTGTTTGTGGCCATTGTAACCGCGCGTGAGATGGGTCTTGCGCCTGCAACTATCGCAGCATCTTTGCAACGCGTTAACATTGCTTCCTCCAGGTATAACGAGATTGACTACAACGGTCGTCGTCTTATTAGCATGGCTTCTAAGGGCGAGAATGACACGGCAACCTCAGTCACCATCGATATCCTTCGCAAACAGCCAGGTGACAAAGCAATTATCATCATGATTGCTGATGCGTACATGGCAAAAGCAAAAGACCAGACAGAGTATATTGGCTGGTACTACCAGACTGACTTTGAGTTCCTGCAAGATCCAAGCGTTAAGCAGGTCATTATTTACGGCGACACTTCACTTGATCTGCAGCTTAGACTCAGACTTGCCGGTATTGATCCAGCTAAAACTTTTGTGGCAAGCTCTCCTGAAGAGACCGCTGACCTGGTTGACCTTAACGCTTGTCAGCACGTTTTCTATGCACACGGCCTCTATAACGGTGGCATTGCTGACATCAGCAGAAACCGTATCATTGAGCGCTTGAAACAGATGGAGGCCTCCCATGAGTAATCCAGCAACTAAGATTGAGATTCTTTACCCAGAGTACGGTAATCAGGGTGGAGACAACGGAAATGCTCTCTACCTGGAGGCCTGCCTTCCAAAAGAGAACTTTGTGTACACCTCTCACGCCGCAACACCTTACTTTGTGGAGCATACGCCATCGGCAATCATCATGGGTGGCATGACAGAAGCCCAGCAAGAGCTTATTATTTCTCGCCTTATGCCTTACAAGGACAGGCTTGCAGAGCTGGCTGATCAGGGCGTTCCTATGCTGTTTGCGGGCAACGCTTCAGAGCTTTTTGGCGAGAAAATCGTTAATCCTGACGGCTCTGAAATTGAGGCTCTGGGCCTCTTCAAGTTTACGACCACTCGCTATATGCCCCAGCGCTTCCACGATGTCCAGGTGGGAGAGTTTGATCCTGGCAATGGCAAAGAGCCTTTTGTTGTCGTTGGCTTTAAGATGCAGTTCACGCTCACCGAGGGAGATAATTCTAACTGCTACTTCCTTAAAAATAAGGTAGGTTTTGGCATCAATAAAGAAAGCAAGCTGGAAGGTTTCCGTCGCAAGAACGCTATTGCCACCTGGCTGATTGGTCCTCTCCTTCCTTTGAATCCTTATCTCACACGCTGGATTTTGGATATGGCAGGCGAGGAAGACACTCCTCTTGCTTTTGAGGAAGAGGCTGTTGCCGCATATCAAAAGCATGCTCGTGAGATGGTCTATCCAGGAATGCACCTGCATTACTAAATGTATGTCTGCGCTGCTCATTTGCTCATATATACATTTCGTCGTATCATGAACTAAATTTTTAGAGTTAACAAGGGGATTGTTTTGCCACAGGTTTCTTCAGCTTATGCAACAAAACAGCGCGCTCAGCGCCTTGCACGTATTGGTATTATTGCTGCCCTTTATGCAGCACTTACGCTTGCAGCCCTTCTTTTCTTGGGCGGTCTTGCTTGGGGTCCTGTGCAGTTCCGCATTTCTGAGGCGGTTGTGGTTATTGCACTCTTTACCGCTGACGCAATCCCAGGACTGACGCTTGGCTGCGTTATTGCCAACCTTGCAAATATGGTCATTTCTGGCACAGGAGCTTTGGGATTGTTAGACGTAGTCTTTGGTTCTCTGGCAACTGCTCTTGGTGCATGGTTTACCTGGAAGAACAGGAAGAACGTACCACTTGCGCTTCTGGGGCCAGTGCTTGCAAATGCCGTTATTGTGTCTGCATATCTTCCCATTTTGCTTCAAGGATTGGGATTCTACACAATTCCATTTACCACCATTGAACTTGATGGATCGTATCCTCTTATGTTCTTGTTTGGTTTTATCACCACAGGACTCGGAGAGGCTGTTGTTCTCTATGTACTAGGAGCTCCTTTGGCTCGTGCGCTTAAGCATTCGCCTTTGCCGCAGCAGCTTGCTTCTGAGGATTCTGCTGCAGAATCAGTCGAGAACTAGACAGCCATGCAAAGACTTGCTCAGTACATACATAGATCAACCAGGATAGTCCTGATTATTCTTGCCTGTGTATTGCTGGGCTTGCTTTCTTGGAGCGTCATGGCAGACAACCTGTTTGCCGCTCTTGTTGCAGGCGGAGGACTTGCCACGGTCATTGTTCTTGGTGGTACTACCCAGCCTGGTAATGAGCACGCCAGGTCTCAAGCAACAGAGCGAACACTTGAGGTTGCCTCTAAGACGCTCAAGACCTTACGCGGAGGCTTGTCGCAAGAAACAGCGCCAACTATCTGCACACTATTGCTTCCAGAAACTTCTGCAGCTGCTATTTCCATCACGGATACAGAGTACGTGCTGGGCTTTGAGGGAGACATTGCAACTTCGCATATGCCTGGTTCAAAAGTGGTTGGCCCTGCAACTGAGGTTCTGGAAAGTGGCCGCATGGAGACGTTTGTCTCGGTAGATAGTCGTCAGCAGGTACTACAAAGGCGTGGCGGCTTTGGCAATGGCGGCAGCTCCTTTGGCATCATTGTTCCGTTGATTGTTCAGGACCGCACAGTGGGCACTATCAAGCTCTACTATCGTCGTGGCATTGAAATTGATCGTACGCAGTTGGCAATTGCTGAGGGACTGGGCGAGCTTCTCTCCACGCAGCTTTCCTCATATGAGCTTGATCGCCAAGCAGAGTTAACCGCTCGAGCTGAGGTCAAAGCCTTGCAGGCACAGATTAATCCACATTTCTTGTTCAACACGCTCAACACCATTGCATCTCTTACGCGTACAAACCCCAATAAGGCGCGAGATCTGCTTCGCGAGTTCTCTGTGTTTTATCGCCGTACGCTTGAGAGCTCTCAGGGCGCGCTCATTCCGCTTTCTCAGGAATTGACACAAACGCGCAGGTATTTGACAATTGAGAAGGCGCGTTTTGGAGAAGAACGTATTCAAGAGTCTGAGCATGTCGATGAGGGATGCGAAGATATTCAGGTACCGTCTTTTTTGATTCAGCCTATTGTCGAGAATGCCGTGAGGCACGCTATGAAAGATGAAGGCGCCCTCCATATTGACATCCACGTCACACGCGATGATGATGATATTCTTATATCTGTTGCTGATGATGGTCTTGGAATGGATGAAGAGACTGTTTCTCGCTTACTTAATGGTCAAGGTCCTACCCCGCAGGATTCTTCGGGGAGAAATAGGGGCACGGGTATTGCCATTAAGAACGTAGCTGAGCGAGTTGAGCGCTTCTACGCCGTTGGCTCTGGCATGGAAATCATGTCTAAACCAGGGCAGGGTACGTGCGTGACACTCAAGCTTGCAGGTGCGGCACTGCAGGCAACAGCATAAAATAGTATCGGTTTTTGCTTAACGCTGCGTTAGGCCGTTGGGAGTGAATGACATGCGCGCCATGATTGTTGATGACGAGGCTCCAGCCCGTTCTGAACTCAAGTTCTTGCTTGAGGAGACCGGACGTCTCGAGGAAATCATTGAGGCCACAAGTGCAAGGGATGCTGTCGAGAAACTCATGGAGTCTCG
This sequence comes from uncultured Atopobium sp., assembly GCA_938036925.1. GTDB lineage: Bacteria > Actinomycetota > Coriobacteriia > Coriobacteriales > Atopobiaceae > Lancefieldella. The sequence continues at coordinate 29,530 of CALHVU010000005.1, read as the reverse complement.
CGTTGAGGTCTTGTTCCTCGACATCTCCATGCCTAAGACAAATGGAATGCAGCTTGCAGAGGCTCTTCACAAGCTGAAGAATCCTCCCCAGATTGTGTTTGTCACCGCATATAGCGAGTACGCGCTGGATGCATTTGGCGTTAATGCGGTAGATTATCTGATGAAGCCCGTTGAGACCGAGCGCCTTGAGCAGGCTCTTGATAAGGTTGAGGAGCGCCTGCGCCCTCAGTCTCCTATGGCAACCATTGAGCGAATTCCTGTCATTAAGAGCGGAAGCAAGGTTCTTGTTCCAATTGATCAGATTCGCTTTATTGAGGCAAAAGACGATTATTCTTGCATCTACACAGAAGACGATCGTTTCTTGTCTACTATTTCTCTGCAAAAACTTGAAGAGCGCCTTGCTCCACATGGATTCTTCCGCATTCATCGTAGCTTTATCGTGAATCTTGAGTATGTTGACGATGTTGAGGTTATCTCTGCTGGTATCCTACAGTTGACTATTCAGGGATTTGAGGAGCGTCACATTTCGGTTTCACGCCGTCGTGTGGTTGCACTCAAGCGAGCACTGGGACTGTAGAAGCTCAACGGGTTTCTCGCCAGCAACTAAAAGCGCACGTAGGAGTTTGGTATGGCACTGGTAAGGTTTGACGTAATTTCAGATACGCATGGGTATTTGTCATCTGAGTTGCTTGAAGCTCTGCAAGGTGCCAACTACATTGTGCATGCAGGAGATATTACCTCTAACGCCGATTATCAAACACTGCAGGAGATTGCCCCCGTTAAGCTTTGCTTGGGCAATAATGACTTCTGCTACAACTATGGTCCCATGGTAAAGAAAAAGATTATTTTCTTTGCAGCTGGTCTCAAGTGGCAGGTATGTCATTATCGCGAGAGGCTTGACCTGGTCAAATGCAATATTGCTATCTGTGGCCATACGCATAAGCCTTTTGTACAGCGTGACGAGTGGACCAATACGCTGGTAATGAATCCAGGAAGCCCTACCTACCCGCGCGGTCGCGAGGGTGCAACTATGGGACGTATTATTGTTGATGATGAAACAGCCCAGGTAGTCAGCGCAGAGATTATTAGTCTGTCTTCGCTTGAGGTACTTTCTTCTTGTAAATAAGTGATGGAATCATCAGCTTGGTAAAAAGCACGAGCCATACAAGGGCAAGCGAGAAACCACCAATGACGTCGGTAGCATAGTGGACGCCCAGATAAATTCTACTGACGCCAATCATAATGATGACACCTGAGAACAGGCCACACCAAATCCAACGTTGTAGCTTGTCTTTCTCGTAATGCCAGACAAGCCAAATGAGTAGGCCATAAAAAGCCATCGAGAACATCGAGTGGCCCGACGGGAAGCTGTAGCCAGTTTCAACAACCAGTCTAAAGCCATCCGGGCGTGGACGTTGGACAATCGCCTTAAAGATAAGGTCTACAACAACAACGCCACCCAGATTAATAAAGGCAAGCCTGCCGACACTTGGCCCTGGTGCAAAAGCAGCAACCACAATAAGCATGACAATAACGGTGACGGGGCTTGCAAGTCCAGAGAACCCTTCCATAACCTCTGTAAGAAGGGGAGTTCTGAGGTGAACAACAAAGAGCCTGTAGGCAAAGTGATCAATGCCAATGACGTCGCCTTCAGAAACGTCAATCAACAGAAAAATAAAAATTGCTGATGAGACAAGCAGAATGATGGTAGAAAGGCTAGAACGCAGACGCTGTAGAAAAAGGCGCTTGCGAACTCCTGTTAAAAGTCCTGTCTTTTGAGCATCAAGGCTTTTATCGGCCATTAGTTCTCCTTGTAACAAAAAGGCGGCACGCCGATAGACGTACCGCCGCTTAGTTCAATGATAAGCCAGCGCAGCCGCGTGGCACACAAGAACTTACAGGTTAGCGTTGAGCTCAGAAACAAGGTCAGCCTTAGGAAGGTTGCCAACCATGGTGTGAACAGGCTCACCGTTCTTGAAGAGGATGAGAGTAGGGATGGAGACGATGCGGAAACGAGTTGCAAGATCTGCCTCGTCATCAACGTTTACCTTGTAAACGTCAAGCTTGTCTGCCATCTCATTGCCAACCTCCTCGACAACTGGACCAAGAGCACGGCAAGGACCGCACCAAGATGCCCAGAAATCAACAAGAACAGGCTTGTCTGCGTTTGCAAGAACAGAATCGAACTCTGCAGTAGTAAGCTGCTGTGCCATAACGAACCTCCAGTTACACACGGCCTTTAGGCCATTTAATTTCAAGCACTTAGCAAACTTATCCCCAAATTAGAAAAGTGTATACACATAACTTTATAGACTTGCTCAAATTGTGAATTACGTGCATAGTTGGCATATAAGAAAGAGGTGCGCATGCCAAGCGAAAGATCTATGCGAAAAGAAGCCTACATGGCAAAAACAACGCATGAGTTTGGAGATTTTGCTGCTCAGGGGGTGTGTATGGCAGGCAATGCTTTTGCATCGGTTTTGTTAGTAAAAGGGCAAGAAGACTTTGAAGAGACAGAGCTTTCTGCACTTAAAGCTTCTTTAGAGCATTTAGGCTATGCACCTGAGGCATGGGCTACCTTGCTTACCACAACAAAAACAGGTGACCCCATAAATCCAGAGCTTGTTAGACAGGCAATAAGCGCCTTTAGCCCTGACACGGTGCTTTTGGTAAATGATGCAGCAGTTGCATCGGTGCGTGAGGCATACGCAGAAGAGCTTGACCAGCTTAAAACTGATGCCGAGAAGACCTTCTCGCCCCGTGTTCTTGTTCATGTATGTGGAATGCGCATGGTAAATCTTGATAACTTTGCCGGCGCCCTTGATGACCCTCATCAGAAGCAGATGCGCTGGGCTGCAATTAAACAGGTTCCACCTTTGGGAGAACCCTATTAGTAATGATTTGTCGTATTTTTTACGAAAAACGACATTGTGACGGTTTATGAGCGTTGCTCAGACTATCCTTGAGGTAGTCAAAAGAAGGAGACTGGTATGGCATCACCTACAGCACCAAGCATTTTGCCTACTGACGCAACACAGACTAAAGCTTGGCGGGCACTTACAGAGCATTACACCAGCTTAAAAGATACTAAGGCTACGCTGAAGAAATGGTTTGCAGAAGACTCACAGCGTGCCAAGAATCTTACGTTTGAGCTAGATCAGTTCCATATTGATCTTTCTAAAAACCTTGCCACGCAAGAGACACTTGATCTTCTGTGTGACCTTGCAAAAGAGGTCAAGCTTGAAGAGCGTAGAGACGCCATGTATGCAGGCGAGCACATCAACACCACTGAAGATCGCGCAGTGCTGCATACAGCGCTTCGCCGCCCCGCTTCTGAGGCGGGAACACTCATTGTTGACGGCCAGGACGTCGTTGCTGATGTGCATCAGACGCTGAACAAGATGTATGCCTTCTGCGATCGAGTTCGCTCGGGAGAGTGGAAGGGCGTTTCTGGTAAGCCTATCAAGACGGTTGTAAGCATTGGCATTGGTGGCTCTGACCTTGGTCCTGTTATGGTTTACGAGGCTTTGAAACCTTTTGCAGACGCAGGTATTACTGCTCGCTTTGTCTCCAACATTGACCCTGTTGACCTTGGCGAGAAAACCGAAGATCTTGATCCAGAAACAACACTCTTTGTTATTGTTTCCAAGACCTTTACTACGCTTGAGACTCTTACTAATGCTCGTTGTGCTCGCACATGGCTTTTGGAAAAGCTGGCTGAACAGGGCGTTATTGATGGTTCAGACGCTCAGAACGCAGAAGCTATTCGCAAGCATTTTGTTGCTGTCTCCACTGCACTTGATCTGGTAGAAGACTTTGGCATTGACCCACAGAACGCCTTTGGTTTCTGGAATTGGGTTGGCGGCCGTTATTCGGTTGATTCTGCAGTTGGCCTGGTGCTGGCAATTGTTTTTGGTCCACAGCGTTTTGCAGAGTTCCTGAGCGGCTTTAACGCAGTTGATGAATACTTCAAGACAACCCCTCTGAGGCAAAATGTTGTTGCTCTTATGGGCCTCTTAAATGTTTGGTACGTTAATTTCTTTGGCGCAGCATCTCACGCAGTACTTCCATACAGTCAGTACCTGCATAGATTCCCTGCGTATCTCCAGCAGCTTACGATGGAGTCCAACGGCAAGTCAACACGCTGGGATGGTACGGCGGTTACCTCTAACACAGGCGAGATTTTCTGGGGAGAGGCTGGTACCAACGGCCAGCATGCCTTCTACCAGCTTATTCACCAGGGAACTCAGATTATTCCTGCTGATTTTATTGCGTTTGTAAATACTGCTTTTGCTACAAAAGATGCAGATCTTGATGTCCACGAGCTCTTCCTCTCCAACTTCTTTGCGCAGACTAAGGCGCTTGCTTTTGGCAAGACCGCTGATGAAGTCCGTGCTGAGGGAACGCCAGAGTGGATGGTTTCTGCACGCGTCTTTGAAGGAAATAGGCCAACTACCTCTATCTTTGGTAAAGAGCTTAATCCTCGTGCTATTGGTACGCTTATTGCACTCTACGAGCATATTACCTTTGTTGAAGGTGTTGTGTGGGGCATTGATTCCTTTGATCAGTGGGGCGTTGAGCTTGGCAAACAGCTTGCTAAACAGATTTTCCCTGCAATTCATAACGACGAAGAACTAGCAAAACAAGACGCTTCAACTCAGTCCCTTGTTGATTTCTACCGCAGAAACAGAACATAACACGTTACGTAAAAGAGAATAATTTTTTGAATTTAGTTTAAGAAGGCCATCTTTCATGGCCTTCTTTTTGTATTTCTAGAACTTAGTTTTGCGGAGTGTTGAGCGGATATTTCTTTATCTAATATTTGTAATACTGCTATGTATATGTTTATATATGCTAAAGATTTATACATATTTATTTAAGCTGGCAGAACACTTGTTCATCTAAATAATCAGTAAATAATTGAATTATTTGAATAAAATTTAAAAAATAATACATCGAAACTATTAAAATTTTTAGAATACCAGCAGTCTCCGTACGACTTTGTGTTATAACGGCTACTCATGTGACGCCTAGTCTGGATTGTAGTTTTTAAAGGATAAATGATTTACATAACAGGCTAAAAATTTTGTATTGGTGTAGTACAAATACAGAGGTGTTGTCAGGAATGGAGTGGTAATGAAGTATCTTTTGCTCGTGAGTCACGGAACTTTTGCACCAGGCTTACATAGCGTAATGGACATGCTGATGGGGCCCAGAGAAAACATCTTGAGCTACAGCATGGAAGATGGCGTGGGAGCAGCTGAATACAGAGAGAATTTGTCAAAAATTCTTGAGCCACTTACTGCTGATGACGAGGTTGTCGTTCTTGGTGACATTATCGGTGGATCTCCACTTACTAATGCGCTTGATCTTCTCGCCAAAAAAGGCCTGCTTTCTCATACCGTGGCTTTTAGTGGTGCCAATCTTCCCATGGCAATTGGTGCTTTGATGGCAATCGATGATGGCCTAAGCGGTGAAGCTCTTGTGTCATCAATCCTGAACGAAGGAAAAAATGGCGTTAATCAGATTGTCCTAGCTCTCGAAGACGACGATGAGGAAGACCTTTAGTAATTACTGCAAGTACGCGTAGCTGCTTGCGTAAGAAATATGTTAGGAGAAAACATGATTTCATTTGTTCGTGTTGATGACCGCATGATTCACGGTCAGACAGTCACTCGTTGGGCCCTTGAGGTTCCTTGTGACGGAATCATTGCAGTAAATGATGCGGCTGCATCAAATCCTGTCCTCAAGTCTGCTTACAAGTCAGCAGCACCTGACAAGAAAGTATTTGTTTGGACATTTGATCACTTCAAAGAGAGCGCTCAGAAGGTTCTAGACAGCGATTCTCGTTATTTTCTTATTACTAAAAACCCAGTTGACATGAAGAAAATTCTTGTTGACTTTGGTTTTAAGCCAGGAATTAACACGGTCATTATCGGTCCTGGTAATGATCGTCCTGGTGCGGTAAAGCTGGGCAACAACCAGTCCTTTACTCAAGAAGAGGGACAGGCATTTGAGGATATAACCAAAGCTGGTTATACCGTTCAATTTGCTCTTCTTAAAGAAAAGGCAATTGGTGAGTGGCCTAAATTCCGCGAGAAGTTTGACGTAAAGTAGTATTCGGAAGGCGATTTTTATGGCAATTAATGCGTTTCAAGCTGCCCTTTTGGGTTTGTTTGCATGCCTTGCGTCACTACCTGGCATGGCTGGTACTACCGTAGGTAACTATACCCTCGGTCGTCCACTTGTTGCAGGTCTTGTCGTTGGTGTCATTCTTGGCGACGTCCAGACTGGCATTATTGTTGGTGCAGCAATCCAGTTGGTCTACATTGCACTCGTAACACCTGGTGGAACTGTTTCCGCTGACGTTCGTGCTGTTTCCTACATTGGTATTCCTCTAGCAATTCTTGCAATCAAGGCTTATGGTCTTGATCCAAGCTCTGTTGAGGCTGCATCTCAGGCAGCTGCTATTGGTGCAGCTGTTGGTACTCTTGGTACCGTCTTGTTCTACGGCACCGCTACCATGAACCTTGTATGGCAGGGTATTGGTTGGCGCGCAATGGAGAGCAAAGAGTGGGGTCGTATTAAGAAGACCATTCCAATGGTTGACTTTGTATTCCCTTGGGTTTCTCACATTATTTTCTCGTTCATTCCAACATTCTTCATTTGCATGGCTGGCGAGAGCATGGTTGGCATCATGAAGGAATACCTCCCTATGAACGGTATCCCAATGATGACCCTCTTCACCGTTGGTACCCTTCTTCCTACCGTTGGTGTTGCAATTTTGTGCAAGCAGGTTATCACCAAGCCTCTTGATTGGGTAACTTTTGCCTTTGGCTTTATCCTTGCTGGCGCACTTGGCCTGAACCTCATTGTCTCTGCAGTCGTAGCAGTCTTCTTCGCTGTTCTTAACTATCAGCTTCAGCAGGCAAAGAATGTTCGTTTGGCTGCTGCAGCATCAGGCAATGTAAGCGCAGACGATGAAGAAGAGGAGGATATTTAATCATGGCTGAAAAGAAAACCATTTCTCAGAAAGCACGCAATAAGTCTTTCTTGAGCTGGATTTACGGCAATCTTACCTGCTTCTCTCAGGAGCACATGCAGACATTTGGTTACCTTGCATCCATGCTTCCAATCGTTGATGAGCTTTACGATACTGATGACCAAAAGGTTGAGGCACTTTCTACCTATACAACCTTCTTTAATACCGAGCCACAGATTGGTTCTATGGTTGTTGGCTTGACCGCGTCTCTTGAGGAGGCTCGTGCAAACGGCGAGGCAATCGACGACGAGACCATCAATGGTCTTCGCGCTGGTCTTATGGGTCCTCTTGCTGGTCTTGGTGACTCCATTATCGTTGGTACCTTTATTCCAATTCTTCTTGGAATTGCACTTGGCCTTTCTAAGGGCGGCTCCGTTCTTGGCCCACTGTTCTATGTTGTGGTCTGGAACCTCATTATGTACTTCGGCATGAAGTTTGCTTACGACCAGGGCTATAGCCTGGGTTCTTCTGCTGTTGAGGCACTTGTTGGTCCTGAGTCCGAGGCTCTCCGTAGCTCCATTGTTATGATTGGTACTATGGTCATTGGCTCTGTTGCTGCTACATGGATTAACGTCACCACTTCTCTGAATATTGCTGGTGTTGACATTCAGACAACACTTAATGGCATCTTCCCTAAGGTATTGAACCTTCTGTTTGTATACCTTTGCTGGTGGTTGATGACTAAGAAGAAGCTCAGCCCAACGGTTGTTATGCTTATTCTTGTTGTTGTAGCACTTGTTGGCGTTGTTATTGGCGTCTTCAACCCAGGTCTGTCTTACTAATTTTTTGCGCAAAATCCTGTCTGGCGCAGAAAAGACAAACGTAATAAAGTGGCATCGTCATACGGCGATGCCACTTTTGATTGAGAGTTTTTATGAGCAAGAAAAACTATGTAGGAGCAGCTTCTCATTCACACGAGGATAACCCTTTGGTTGTCGAGGCTCGTATGCAGACAAAAGCTCTTGGAACACTAAGCGTTTATAGAAGAGCCGCTTATTCTGGCATCGCAATTGGAGTATGGCTTATATATCTCAGCGTGTACGGGAGTCTCTCTACAAGTTCTATGGCAACGGCTGTACTTGTGGGCGGCATAGTTCTTCTCGTCATATCTGTTCCTATAGCTGGAATTTTGCATGTAGGTATCTCAAGAGGAAAAAAGAACGTCGAGAAGATCATCAAAGCAATTGAAAAAAATTCGTCAAAAAATGCATAGAAGCGATACGATCTGTGCAAAGATTTCTCTAATAGGGTAGAGTATCTACAGCGCATTGAGCGGGTGCGGATGACGTGACACCTCGAACCTGGTCAGGGTCGGGAGACAGCAGCCATAAGGGGTCACTCGCGGGCATCCGTTCCCACTCAATGCGCTTTTCTTAGGCGTATAGTGTGTTTGCCGCGACATTTGTCACGACGATTGGACTTCGATGGGTTTTGTAAACTACATCATTGAGCTGCTTAGAGATCCTCGTGCATTTATTGCTTCAATGATTGCCACTGGCCCTCTCGCTGCGTACGGTTTTGTTTTTCTGATTGTTTTTATTGAGACCGGCGTAGTCTTTTTTCCATTTTTACCAGGTGATTCTCTGCTTTTTGCAGCAGGATTTTTTGCTCATAACGGTGGCTTTAATATTGTTTTGCTGCTTGTTATTACGTGGGCTGCCGCAATTCTTGGCGATCAGATGAACTTTATGATTGGCCATTTCTTTGGTCAAAAAATCATTGCTTCTGGAAAAGTCAAAGCACTTACTCCAGAGCATCTTGAGAAGACCCAGAAGTTTCTGGACAAGCATGGTCATCTGGCAATTTTCTTAGGGCGCTTCTTCCCCTTTATCCGCACGTTTGTGCCTTTTATTGCGGGTATGGGCGGTATGCACTGGCGCAACTTTGGCATCTATAACATTCTGGGCGGTCTTACCTGGTCCACGATGTTTGTACTTCTCGGCTATTTCTTTGGCGGCATTCCTGTAGTTCAGGAGCATTTTGAGCTGCTGATTGTGGGAATTGTTGCGGTCTCGATCATCCCTACAATTGTGGGAATTGTTCGTGGGCGTATGCATAAGGGCGAGAAGAACGACGAAGAAGCCACAGATAAGGAAGAAGACAAGGTGCAGTAACAAGCCTTTGTACTTCTCGTAATTTGATGATAGAAATCCCGTCAGGAAAGACTCGGCCTGACGGGATTATTTTTACTCTTTGGAGAGTTGGTAGGTATCAGTAAAGGTGACGGTCTGACCGTTTTCCGTGTGGGTGGAAATAAGCTGAGCTACCACGCTGTTATCAGCAATATCAAAAGTAACTTTCAACTGTGGTTTTTGAGCTGTGCTGAGGGACGTGCTAGAAGCAGAATGAGCATCCAGACTTGCATTGGTTACATCTACCACTCCAGAAACCTGAATTTGATCTCCGATGGTTCCAGAAGTAGTCAGAGAGACAGATGCGTTCTTGAACTCAGTGTCACCTGGATACCAACGGTACGAGGTGTTAAGCGCTCCATGGTTGTGGACAACACCCTCTGCGGTACCCGTAAGCACCAGCTGATCACGAGAAAAACCTGCAGACGTTACGGTCAGCGTTAAAGGATTAGTTCTGCCAGCGTAACAAGGACTGCCGCTACTGGCTTCACAGCTAACAAAGGTGCCCTTCCACGTTCCCACCAGTCCGCTGTAGTCGTACTTAAGTCCTGCCGAGGGACTGACTGTGTCGAGCGACCAGGTGCCCGTAGAGGCATCAAACGTAAATGAAGCCGTAATATCGCAGGTGAGCGAGCCATAGAAGGTTGGCGAAACACCTGACATTCTTACCCAGCAAGTCTGCTGTTCACGATCAAAACCCGCATCAAGAACAGTGAACGTTGCACCAGAGAACTGCGAGCTATAAGAAATAGCTTCGTTTGGATTTTTTTCATCAAGCTTGGCTAGTACATCGCCGATGGCATCAAGGACTTTTGTTGTGGAAACACCTGAAGTTGCCTGGTAGGTGACAGATTGGGTCTCTTCGTCACCAATAGCGTTCCAGCCCTGGGTATTTGCGTATCCTAACTTGGAAATCTTTGTGGCAGCAATTGCGTTACCCGTGTAGGTAAGGCGTACGACAGAGTTGGCGTAGCCGGTGGCGCCAAACTGAGCGGCATCGCTGGAGATTGCCGTGGTACTTCTGGTGCGAGAAACAACCTCAATACCGGTCAGCAGCAAGGACTCATCAGCGTCATACTCACTGGGAGTCCAAGTTGGAGCTTCGGCTCGTGTACGAGCGTCAGCGATAACAGTTTCTGTTGAAGGAACGTTGCTCACGCGAATAAAGAAGACGATAACCGCAGATAAAAGGGCAAGACTTAAGAGTGCAAGAATGCCAGAAAGCAAGCTGTAGCGGCGTACAAACCTAAAAAGCGCACGACGCCTACTGCGAATATAGCTTGAGAACGTATCAGCAACATCTTTTATAGAGGTTGCATCATCGTCGGACGCTGCACCACTCGCGCTAGTAGCGCTTTTGGAAGGAACTTCGGCAGTTTTGGACTCTGAGTGTTCGTGGGCACTCTCTTCAAGCTCTTTGAGGCGAGCTTCTACCGCAGAAAGGTCCTGCGTTAGAGCTGCATCGTTTACGATTTTCTCCAGGTCAGTTGTGCTGTCCGCATCGTTTTCAGAAGAGTCTTCATCTGAAGCCGAACCGTCCTCTTCGCCGTCTTCGTCTAGACCAGGAAAGATAGGGCTGACAACTTCCATGATGTAGTCTTCGTCAGCAGCAGCCATATCAGCAGCAATAGGGTCGGTGACCTCTTCAAGCTCGTCGGTTTTCTTGCCATCAGCGTCAGCTGCCTCAACGGCCTGAGCATCAAGGGTCTTCTGATCAGAAGATGTTTCCTCTGCAGCAGGCGTGTTATCTGGTTGTGAAGTTTTGTCTTTAGAAGTCATAGCGCCTCATTACCGTATGAACCTGCTGTAATTTTCTCACAATTACGTAACTTGTGTACCCTCATCCTGTGCAGATAGCGAGGTATCGGTTTAAAAATCGCCTAGTGGTGGTACACTTCTTTAGTTGAAATCTCACCTCGCAAGCAGCTTGCGCTACAGTTTGACTACAGGCTCATAAGCCAAGCGCGCACGAGGCACTTATCTTAGGAGCAGGAATGCGTGACAAGCTAGAAAAAATCGTTGAGGCCTATGCTGAGCTTGAGCAAAAGCTTGCAGACCCAGCCGTTGTCTCTGATCCAAAAGAGTATGCTCGCGTAGCAAAAGAGCACTCTAATCAGGCGGACTTGGTTGCTCACGCCAATAAGTACATCACTGCCCTCGATGATATCGAGGCTGCAAAAGAGCTTCTCAACGCCACTTCTGATCCAGAAGAAAAAGAGATGCTGCAGGAAGATATTGCTGCTAATGAAGAGATGCTTCCTCAGCTTGAGGATGAGATCAAGGTCATGCTGATCCCAGGCGATCCAAATGACGAGAAGGACACTATCGTTGAGATTCGCGCTGGTGTTGGTGGCGATGAGGCAGCAATCTTTGCAGGTGACCTTTTCAAGATGTATGAGCGCTTTGCCGAGGCTCGTGGTTGGAAGACAGAGATTCTGTCCAGCTCTCCTTCTGAGGCTGGCGGCTTTAAGACTATTGAGTTTAAGGTCACAGGCGATAAGGTCTATTCAGTTATGAAGTATGAATCCGGTGTTCACCGTGTTCAGCGCGTTCCTAAGACTGAGTCTCAGGGCCGTATTCAGACCTCTACCGCAACTGTTGCAGTTCTCCCAGAGGCTGACGAGATTGATATTCAGATAAACCAGGAAGACCTGCGTATTGATACGTACTGCGCATCCGGCCCTGGCGGTCAGTGCGTTAACACCACGTATTCCGCAGTTCGTATTACTCACCTGCCAACAAATACCGTTGTTCAGTCTCAGGACCAGCGTTCTCAGATTCAGAACCGCGAGGTCTGCATGCAGATGCTTCGTGCTCGTCTTTACGAGATGGAGCTTGAGCGTCAGCAGGCTGAGCAGGGCGCAGAGCGTCTTTCTCAGATTGGTCATGGCGCACGTTCCGAGAAGATCCGCACGTACAACCAGCCACAGGACCGCGTAACCGACCACCGCGTTGGCTTTAACGGCACCTACAACGGCGTTCTTCTTGGCGATACGCTGCCATCCGTTATTGAGGCTCTTGCTGCAGCAGAGCGTGCCGAGAAACTCGCTCAGGCTGTCTAAGGTGCAAACTTCATGACAGATGAAGTTTGGACAATCCAGAAAATCTTGACGTGGACTACTCAGCACCTGGAAAAGAAGGGTGATGAGCATCCACGTCTTTCTGCAGAATGGCTTCTGTCCGCAGTGACAGGCCTTTCTCGCGTTCAGCTCTACACTAACTTTGACAAGCCGCTTTCTGCGGATGAGCGCGCTCGCATGCGTGAGGCTATTAAGCGCCGTGCAGATGGCGAGCCGCTTCAGTACGTGACGGGCGAGATGCCCTTCAGACACCTGGTACTTACGTGTGAGCCAGGCGTGCTTATTCCACGACCAGAGACGGAAGTGCTGGTAGACGTTGCATTAGAAGGTGTTGATGCGGCAATTCCAAACGCCGACGGGGAAGTGCGCGTACTTGAGGTTGGCGTAGGAACGGGCTGCATATCGCTCTCCATTGCCACTGAGCGTCCACAGACACGCGTCTACGCCACAGATCTTTCTCCTCAGGCGATTGCGCTGGCAACTCGCAACAGAGACGCCTTGGACCTCCAGGAGCGTGTGGAGCTCATTGAGTGTGACCTGGTAGAAGGTGTGTCTGCAGAGCTTGCACAGTCCTTCTCGGTATTGGTGTCTAATCCGCCTTACATTCCTACAAGCGTACTTGAGCAGGAAGTTCCTGCCGAGGTCAAGGGCTTTGAGCCTGAGCTGGCGCTTGACGGGGGAGAGGACGGCTTGGACGTCTACAGGCGATTGCTGGAGGCTGCTCCGCATATGCTTCTACCTGGCGGAATACTCTGTGTTGAGCTCTACGAGGGGCACCTGGATAAGGCAGTACACCTTGCTGAGCAGCAGGGAGTGTGGGAGTCCGTTGAGGTCAAAGAAGATCTGACGCACAGGCCGCGCATTCTTGTGGCGCGTCTAGCAAAGTAGCACTTCAAACGCCTGGCGAGAAAATCTGTGCAACGCGTATCACTGCGCATCAGACAACATTGCGCAGCACACAACATCGAGCAGCACACAACATCGAGCAGCACACAAGAAAGAGTTGAGGGTTTATGGGAGAGTACATCAAAGTTGATCAGATGAATCCGGATGCATCTGTAGTTTCTTTAGCTGTTGAGGTAGCGCGTCGTGGCGGAGTGCTTATTATGCCTACCGATTCTGTCTATGGCATCGGCGCAGCTGCTACTCCTCAAAACCCAGGTCATAAGCGTATCTTTGAGATTAAACAGCGTCCTTCAACGCAGACGCTTCCCTGGCTTGTGGGCAGTAAATTTGACCTGCAGAAGTATGCGTACATTACACATGACTGGTCAAATAAGCTGGTAGAAGCCTATTGGCCAGGAGCTCTTACGCTGGTGGTTACCGCATCAGAGAACGTTCCCGATGAATACGTCTTGCCAGATAACAGGACCATTGCGCTTCGCATGCCCAACTCGCCGCTCGTGTGCCAGATTGCTAAGCAGCTTGGATCTCCTCTGGCAACTACCAGCGCAAATACGCATGGTGCTCCTTCTGCAGTTGATGGATGTGGTCTTGAGGCAGGCCTTGTTGAGCAAGCGGATCTGACGCTTGATGGAGGTCCAGCACCCCTTGCTATTGCGTCTACTATTGTCGACTGTACAGGCGATGAGCCGCGCATTTTGCGCGAAGGCGCCATCACAACCGAGGATATTCTCGCCACTGCGGGATTTGCAAAATAGATAAAAAATCCTATCCCTTTTATGTGTTTTGGCTGCAGCTTTTGCCTGCATGCGGTACTCTCTATAGGAGTGAATTTTCTGAGGAGGATACGTATGCGTATTGCAGTTGGTTCCGATCACGCTGGCTTTATCCAGAAAGATCCTATCATTGAGCACATCAAGTCGCTTGGTCACGAGGTTTTGGACTTTGGTCCAGCAAATGATGACCGTGTTGATTACCCTGATTTTGCAGATAAGGTTGCTCGCGCAGTCGCAGCAGGCAAGGCAGATCGCGGCGTTCTGATTTGTGGCACCGGCATTGGCATTGCCATGACCGCTGATAAAGTCCCTGGCATTCGCGCCACTCCTGTTCAGACTGTTCAGTTCGCAGAGCTTGCTCGCGAGCACAATAACGCAAACGTTATTGGTCTATCTGGCCGATTCACTGATCTTGCTGTCAACGAGGCTATTGTGGATACTTTCCTGAGCACCGAGTTTGCAGGTGGCCGCCACACTGGACGTGTCGAGAAGATCATGCGCGAGGATGACCCTAACTTTAAGGGTGTTGACGCTGAGTAAGTAAACAGCACATAAACGGTGCTGTCTAAGCAATACATACACAAACCTGCACGGAATGTACGTCTAGGATATAGTTGCAGACATTCAAATAAAGCGCAGGTCAAGCTCTTGGAGGGAGCATTATGGCAGATTACGATGAGTCCAGACTTACGGTTGTTGACCACCCACTAGTTCAGCACAAGCTTCACATTCTTCGTGACAAGACAACCACCACTAAGCAGTTCCGTGAGCTTGTCAACGAGCTTGCAATTCTTGAGAGCTATGAGGCCATGCGCGACTTCCCACTTGAGGACGTCGAGGTAGAGACTCCTCTTGAGACCATGACTGCTAAGCGTATTGCTGGTAAGAAGGTTGCTATTATTCCAATTCTTCGTGCTGGCCTTGGTATGGTTGACGGCATTCTTGAGCTGGTTCCATCTGCTCGCGTTGGCCATGTTGGTATGTACCGTGATCCAGAGACCCATCTTCCTCACCAGTATTACTGCAAGTTCCCTGCAGACATTGAGAACCGTACCTGCCTGGTTGTTGACCCAATGCTGGCAACTGGCGGCTCTCTAACTGCTGCTATTCAGTTCCTGCGTGAAGCAGGTGTCAAGGACATTCGTTGCCTGACTATTGTTTCTTGCCCTGAGGGCGTCAAGGCAACTCTGGACTTTGATCCAGATGTACGCCTCTACACCTGCACCGTTGACCGTCAGCTGAGTCCAAATGCTTACATTCTCCCAGGCCTTGGCGACGCAGGTGACCGTATTTACGGCACCAAGTAAGAAGCCCATCGTTTTTCTCGCAATATAATAGAGTTGCAAATATGTACGTTAGTACATGATCCAGTGTCCGCAGAACAAGCGCACTGGATCATTTCTCTTTTCAAATTAGTGCTTTACGAGAAGAAATAACTGTCGATACATATCAAAAACTTTGCGAATAACAGGGGATATTGATACAACTATTTTTACCTGGACATAACTGGTCCTGCCAATAAAATAGCAACGTAACAGCAGTTTATTAGTGTTATAGTTGAATGAATCAATAACGGCAGCTAACACGAAATGTGTCAGTAATGTGAGAGTTTGAGCATAAGTCAATTATTTGATTTTGTAATCGTGACTATGCATTCATTTAGTGCTAGTATCGCCGTTCGTCGCAAATATGCACGCCGAGTGGTAGATAATATACTCCAAGTGGCATATTCTTGGCATCTTACGTTGCGTTTCAAGTATGCTGAGCAGTGACGGGCAATCTGAAATGGTTGCAGATTGTATGGGGAGGTTGAGACAGAGTGGATGTTCTTGCGCAGTTGCCAGCAGAGATGGCCGAGCTGCTCGAAAGTTTTTTGCCACACGCATTGGTTGGTAACACCACCTTTGGTTTCACGAACTACATTTTCTATTTCTTAATCGCTGCTGTGATTTTTCTGATTGTCTGCTTTAGGTTTAAGAAGAAGCAGGCAGAGAGCATTGCTCCTCAGGGACGCTTTGTTAATGGTGTTGAGTATCTGATTGAGTACATCAGAGATGACGTCTGCAAAGCTTCTCTTGGAGAAACGTGGCGCACACACTTCCCATTCTTGATTACCATGTTTATGTTTATTCTGATCAACAACATTATTGGCCTTATTCCTGGCGCACACCCAGGTACTGGCACCATTGGCGTCACCGCCGCTCTTGGTCTTTGCTCCCTTGGATACTTTATGTATGTAGGTGCAAAAAAGATGGGTGTTATTGGCTACATCTTGAGTCTTGCACCAAAGGGCGTTAATCCTGTTATCGCAGCAGTTATCTGGGTTATTGAGGTCTTCTCAACATTCCTTCGTCTGGTTACTCTGGCTGTCCGTCTGTTCTGCAACATGTATGCAGGTCACATCGTTATGGGTACGTTTGCAATTCTTGCATCTATGTACTTTATGCCAGCGATTGAGAACTTCTCCGCATCAACAGCCGCCCAGGCAGGATTTTCGATTTTCTGGATCTTGCTGTTGATTATCATTTACTTGGTAGAAACTATTGTTGCTTTCATTCAGGCATACGTTTTTACCCTACTCTCTACTGTCTACATCCAGCTGGTAGAGTCTGAACACTAAGCAAAACGCTTAGTTGGTGGCATTGCCACACTGTGGTGCCAAACGGCACAAAAGATGAAGTCATCTGAGCCCACGCTCAGTTGATGATAGGTATGTATATTGGTCGCCTTGAGAGGGGCGAGCGAAAAAGGAGGAATCGTGGGTATTTTCGGATATGCTCTTTGCGTTATGGGAGCAGCAATTTGTATTAGCGTCGTAGCAACGAGTGCCGCTAACAACATGGCTCGTCAGCCTGAGGTTCAGGGTCGTCTCTTCACAGTCTTTATTCTTGGCTGCGCATTCATCGAGGCACTTACCCTAATTGGCTTCGTTGTTACCTTGATGGTTAAGTAAATTACTGTTTGTAACAGCGAAAACGCTACGTTGGAGGAATGCATGAATACGATTTGTAAGGGAGTTAAAAAAGCCAGCACAGTAGGCGCAACTGCTGCTCTACTTGTGGCAATGGCTCCCTCAGTCGCACTTGCTGAAGAGGGTGCAAGTGGTGCCGATATTCTTCTTCCAAAGCCCGCTGAGTTTGTTCCTGCTCTGATTGCGTTTCTGATCATCTTTGCTGTTGTAGCAAAGTTTGTATGGCCTTCCGTTCTACGTATGCTTGACAAGCGTCAAGAGAAGATCCAAGGCGATCTGGACGCTGCAGCAAAGGCTCGCGAGGAAGCCAACAAGGATCGTGAAATCGCAGCAGCTGGTATCGACGCAGCTAAGCAGCAAGCAGACGAGATTGTTTCTGCTGCTAAGCGTGAGGGCGAAGAAGAGCGTGCTCGTATTATCGAGCAGGCAAAGGCAGAAGCTGTCGAGATTATTACTAAGGGTAAGGGCGTTGTAGAGTCTGAGCGTCGTCACGCCATGGCTGAGCTTTCTGATTCCGTTGTTGATCTTGCCGTCGATATTGCCGGAAAGATTATTGGCAACGAGCTTTCAGTAGAGCAGCAGCGTGCTCTTGCCGAAAAGTACCTTGCGGAAGTAGGTACTCCAGATGAGCACTAATAAAGACGATCAAGACAGAAAAGTAGAGGGCTATACCAGGGCGCTCCTGGAGGCTGGCCGCGCTGAGGGTCGTGCAACTGCAGACCTCGTGCAGGTTCAGCATGCAAAGAAGTTCTCTCCAGAAGTTCTTGAGACTCTTGGTGCTATGCAGGCGAGTGAGGATGTCAACCTTATCAATGATGTTGCCGCTACGTTCCAGGAGCTTCTTGAAGAAGAAGACAAGACACTTACAGTAACGGTAACTACTACAATGCCTCTTGATGATGAGTTGCGTGCAAAGGTCACCGAGAAGCTCGAGAAGAACTTCAACACTCAGGTGTATCTCATTGAGCGTGTTAATCCCAAGATTTTGGGCGGCATTGTTGTTGAGGCACGTGATCATCGTTATGATGCATCGGTAAAGACACAGCTCACTCACATTAAGAGTAGGCTCTCTTCAGATCACGTTGAAAGTGAATTGTAATGACTGATAAGACCACCATACAGGAAGGAACACTAAGCTCAGATGCCGTCATGGCACAGCTTAGAGAGCGCCTTTCTAAGGTCAATTCAACCGTATCCCAGCAAGAGGTATCTGCTGTTACTGAGGTAGCAGACGGTATCGCTCGCGTTGCTGGCCTACGTAGCGCTATGGCAGGCGAGCTGCTGGAGTTCACCAGCTCCGTTACCGGCCACAGCGTATTCGGTCTTGCTCAGAACCTTGATGAAACTTCAGTCGGCGCTGTTTTGTTCGGCGAAGTTTCTGAGATTAAGGAAGGCGATGAGTGCCGTACAACCGGCCGCGTCATGGATATTCCAGCCGGTTTTGACATGCTTGGTCGTGTTGTTAACCCACTGGGCCAGCCTATTGATGGACTTGGTGCTATCCACGCTACACATCGTCGCCCTATTGAGTTCAAGGCTCCTGGCATCATGCAGCGTCAGCCTGTTTGCGAGCCAGTTCAGACTGGACTTCTGGCAATTGACGCTATGGTTCCTGTCGGCCGTGGTCAGCGTGAGTTGATCATTGGTGACCGTAAGACCGGTAAGACCGCTATCGCAATTGACGCAATCGTAAACCAGAAGAACACCGACATGATTTGTATCTATGTCGCCATCGGTCAGAAGGCGTCTACAGTTGCAAACATCCGCGAGTCTCTTTCCCGCCATGGTGTTCTTGACAAGACCGTCATTGTTGCAGCTACCGCAGCCGATTCTGCTCCAATGCAGTACATTGCCCCTATGGCAGGCGCTGCTATTGGTGAGTTCTTTATGTATAACGATAAGGACGGCAAGCCTGCTGACAAAGACCATCCAGGCGGACACGTTCTTGTTGTTTACGATGACCTCTCTAAGCAGGCAGTTGCATACCGTCAGATGTCACTGACGCTTCATCGTCCACCAGGACGTGAGGCATATCCTGGTGATATTTTCTACCTGCACTCACGCTTGCTGGAGCGTGCATGTAAGCTCTCCGATGAAAACGGAGCAGGTTCTCTTACCGCACTTCCAATTATTGAGACGCAGGAAGGCGACGTTTCTGCATACATTCCTACAAACGTCATTTCCATTACAGACGGCCAGATTTATCTGCAGTCTAATCTCTTCTTCCAGGGCCAGCGCCCAGCAGTCGACGTAGGTATTTCTGTATCCCGCGTTGGTGGCGACGCTCAGGTCAAGGCAATGAAGCAGGTTGCAGGTACACTTCGTCTGGACCTTGCAAGTTATCGTGAGAAGCAGGCATTCTCGCAGTTCGGATCCGACTTGGATGCAACTACGCAGTACCAGCTCAACCACGGTGCTCATATGATGGAGCTTCTCAAGCAGCCACGTTATTCAGCTCTGGACGTAGTAGACCAGATTTGCGCAATTTACGCTGCAAAAGAGAACTTCATTGATGACGTTGATCTTGAGAACGTTGCTCTCTTCCGTGATGGCCTTGCTCAGTACATGAGTGAGTATCACCCACAGCTCCGCAACTCTCTGCGCAACGGAAAGATTTCTGATGAGCAGGCAGAGCGCTTGAGTGATCACATTAAGCACTTCAAGGCTAAGTTCTTGGAAGAGCATCCAAACAAGGTTGTGGATGAGGCAGAAGCTAATTCAGACACACCAGGCTCTTTTGACGCAGTAACCCAGGGTTCATTGCAGGAGTAATTATCAATGGCGAACCTTCACGAAATATCGAGGCGTATGAGCTCCATCAGGAGCACCATGCAGATTACGCGCACGATGTCGATGATTTCGACAGCGCGTGTCCGCAAGGCACTTGATAGGGCCGAGGCTGCTTCGCCATATAAGGAAGCTATTACCCTTATGCTTGCAAATGTAGCAGGCGCTGGCTTTAATCCTAAGAAACAGCCTCTTCTTGCTACACATAAAGTCGAGAAGAACGTGCTGTTCTTAGTCATCGCATCTGACCGCGGACTTGCAGGCGGATTTAACATCCTGCCTCAACGCGAGGTTGAGCATGAGATGGCACGTCTTAAGGCTAAGGGTGTGTCGTCCGAGATAATTACTTGCGGACGCAAGCCAACTGAGTACTTTACGTATAGAAATATCAAGCCCACCATGTCTTATGTAGGCATTTCCTCTGAGCCTACAGCAGACCAGGCTGATCGTATTGCCTCCTATATCATGGATGGCTATATCAAGGGTAAGATTGATCGTGTCGTAATCAAGTACTGGCATGCAAAGAACCGTGTTGACCAAGAGCAGGTTACAGAGCAACTTCTTCCTATTTCGCGCGATAAACTCACGATTCCTAATAAACCACGTACCGAAGAAGCCCTCTCACAGGTGAAGACGTATAACAAGAGTGAATATCAATTCTCGCCATCTGCTTCTCAGGTACTTGATTCGTTGATGCCCGCTTATATCAAGACGGTCATCTTCCACGCACTTCTTGATTCTGCTGCAGCCGAGCATGGTGCACGCCGTCGTGCAATGCAGTCTGCAACTGATAATGCTGAGAACGTCTTAGGCGCTCTTAGCCGTACGTACAATCGCGAACGCCAGGGCGCAATTACCACTGAGCTCAATGAGATTATCGGTGGTGCTGCAGCATTGGAGGATATGTAATGTCAGATATGCAAGTAGAGACTTCTTCCTTTGAGGAAGCTATTCTCAACAAGCGCAATCAGCACGTTGACGATGGCGTAATCGTTCGCGTAGTTGGACCAGTTGTCGACGTTAAGTTCGACGGACCTGTTCCAAGCATCTATACCGCACTGACGGTAGAGGATGACACGCCTGTTGGTCACGTCAGCACCGTTCTTGAGGTTGAGTCTCAGCTTCCCGGTGGTGTTGTTCGTACCGTCGCTATGTCGTCAACCGATGGTCTTCAGCGTAACCTTCGCGTTAAGGACACCGGCAAGCCAATGATGATGCCAGTAGGCAAATCTACGCTGGGCCGCGTCTGGAACGTTATGGGTCAGCCAGTTGATGGTGGAGAAATTCCTGAAGACGTTGAGTATTATCCAATTCACCACCCAGCACCTCTCTTCGAAGAGCTCACTACTGAGACAGAGATTTTCGAGACGGGCATCAAGGCAATCGATCTTCTCGAGCCTTATGTTCGAGGCGGAAAGACTGGCCTCTTTGGTGGCGCTGGCGTTGGTAAGACCGTTCTGATTCAGGAGCTTATTAACAACCTGGCTCAGCAGCACGGTGGTACATCCGTATTCACCGGCGTTGGAGAGCGTACTCGTGAGGGTACCGACCTCTTCCTCGAGATGACTGAGTCTGGCGTTATTAACAAGACCTGCCTAGTCTACGGTCAGATGAACGAGCCACCAGGAGCTCGTATGCGTGTCGCTCTTGCAGGCCTTACTACTGCAGAGTACTTCCGTGATCAGGGCCAGGATGTTCTGTTGTTCATCGACAACATCTTCCGCTTCTCTCAGGCAGGTTCTGAGGTTTCCGCACTTCTCGGTCGTATGCCTTCCGCAGTTGGTTACCAGCCAACCCTGGCTACAGAGATGGGCGAGCTTCAGGAGCGCATTACTTCCACCAAGGAAGGCTCTATTACTTCCGTACAGGCAGTTTACGTCCCTGCAGACGACCTTACTGACCCTGCTCCTGCTACAACCTTTACGCACTTGGATGCAACTACCGTTCTTTCTCGTGCTATTACCGAGCTTGGTATTTACCCAGCAGTTGATCCTCTGGCCAGCTCCAGTTCTGCTCTTGATCCATCTATTGTTGGTGAAGAGCACTACCGCGTTGCTATGGCAGTTCAGGAGACCCTGCAGGAGTACTCCGACCTTCAGGACATCATTGCAATTCTGGGTATGGACGAGCTTTCTGAGGAGCAGCAGCAAACCGTTGCTCGCGCCCGTAAGATTCAGCAGTTCCTCTCTCAGTCATTCCACGTTGCCGAGAAGTTCACTGGTAACCCTGGTGTGTACTGCACCGTTGAGGAGACTGTCCGCTCGTTTGCAGAGATTATTGACGGTAAGTGCGATGACCTTCCTGAGCAGGCATTCCGTTTTGCAGGCACCATCGAAGATGTTCGCGAGCGCGCTGCAAAGATGTCCGCTTCGGATAGCTCACAGAACTAGGATTTCTCATGGCTGAGTTGACTTGTCAGTTTGTCAGACCAGATAAGCTCCTTTACGAAGGAACCGTTGAAAGTCTGATTCTTGCTTCAGCAGATGGAGAGTATGGTGTGTGGCCAGGCCACGCACCAGAAATCATTGCGCTTGGCGATGGTGTTGTAAGACTGCACATGCCTCATCCAGAGAATGAAGAATCTATGACCAAGATAGTGATTTCTGGTGGATACGCAGAAATCGATCCAACAGGAGTCATTATCTTGGCAGATCATGCTCGTCGCGTTGATGACATTGATGCAGATGTTGTGCGCGAGACAAGAGATGACGTTATTGACCAGATGCTTTCTCTTCCAGAAGACGATAATCGTCGTGCCTACTACGAAAAAAAGATAGACTGGTGTAATCTACTTCTGAAGCAAGTGGTTGAGGAGTAAAATTCTCTCACTGTCGTTTTCGGAGGTTTATGGACGTCATAAAAGTAGTAGGTGGCCATTCTGTCACAGGAGAGGTCACTGTAGAGGGTGCAAAAAACTCTGCCCTCAAATTGATGGCTGCGACCATCATGGCCCCTGGCGTTACTACGCTCACTAACGTTCCTAATATTGCAGACGTTCACGTCATGGGCAAGGTGCTCAAGACGTTAGGCGCTCGCATTGAAGTCGTTGGTCTTCACGAGCTTAAAATTGATACCACAGATATTACAAGCTGGGAGACTCCTTACAGCCTTGTTGCGCAGATGCGTGCTTCAACTGCTGTTTTGGGTCCCCTTATTTCGCGTTTTGGTAAGGCCGTTGTGGCAATGCCTGGCGGTTGTAATATTGGTGCGCGCAAAATTGACATGCACATCCTGGGTCTTGAGGCCTTGGGTGTTGAATTTAAGGTTGAGCACGGCAATATTCACGCAAGTGCTCCTCACGGCATAACGGGAGAAACCGTCTCTCTTGCCTTTGCTTCCGTTGGAGCAACAGAGAACCTGATGATGGCATCAGTCTTTGCTAAGGGCGTAACGGTCATTGATAATGCAGCTCGTGAGCCAGAAATTGTTGACCTTGCTAACATGCTCAACAAAATGGGCGCTAACATTCAGGGCGCCGGATCTCCTGTTATTGAGATTCACGGCGTCACAGAGCTGCATCCTGTTGAGCATGAAGTTGTTGGCGACCGCATTGAGGCTGGCACCTTCCTGGCTATTGGCGCACTTACCGGTGAGCCTATTACCGTTCACGGCTTTGAGCCAAATCACCTTGGCCTGGTACTTAAGAAGTACGAGCAGATGGGCATTACCATCGAGACTGGAGATAGGTGGGCAAGGGCTTCTCGCCAGCAAGATCTTAAGGCTATCGATATCCAGACGCTGCCATTCCCGGGCTTCCCAACAGACATGCAGGCACAGACTATGACGTTGCTTGCTTTGGCTAAGGGTACCTGCATCATTACAGAAAACGTCTTTGAGAACCGCTTTATGTTGGCCTCCGAGCTTTCCCGCATGGGAGCTGACATCACCATCGAGGGCCACCACGCTATTGTTCGCGGCGTCTCCGAGCTTGAAGGCGCGCAGGTCAAATCCCCAGATCTTCGAGGCGGAGCTGCACTTGTTATGGCTGGTCTTGTGGCCGAGGGAGAAACAATCGTTTCTGCCATCCATCACATTGACCGCGGTTACGAGGGATTTGTCGAGAAACTCGTCGCGTTGGGAGCAGATGCTCAGCGCACCACCATTCCAGACGACGACTTTATCGAAGGATAGTTTGTGTCAACTAAACCAAAGCATGCAAAACTGCTCGACAACGGGGCCTCACAGGGCGCTTCGGCTGACGCTGCACAAAATACCGCTACGGGAAGTACCCAAGGTACTGCACCAAGCGCTGCAACCAATACGTCGCAGAACGCTGCAGTTAGCAACTCTCCTTTTAGCCGCACGCAGGCAGAGGGTTACCACAAGCGTCGTAAGCGTGTCTTCAGAAAGCAGATGGTAGTCAGGTCGCTTCTGGGCGTTCTTGCTGCTGTTTTTGTTGCCGCTGTGGTGGGCGCAGGTATCTGGTATGCAAGCGTTCAGGCGCAGCTCAATAACTCGCAGGTCATTACTGCTGAGCTTCGTCAGACGCTTCAGGAGCCTTCCGCACCAAGCGACCCCTATTATATGCTGCTCCTAGGTACCGACGGTAGACCCGGCGAGACTGAATATCGTGCGGATTCCATTATTTTGGCGCGCGTTGACCCTATTCATAAGCGTGTGACCATGCTTTCTATTCCACGAGATACCCGTGTCTTGTGGAAGGGTTCTTACATGAAGATTAACGCCGTCCACTTCTATGACGGCGCAAATGGCATGGTACAAGCCGTAAATGAACTGTGCGGCGTACATATTGCGCACTACGCAGAGGTCAACTTTGATGGTCTCGCAGGCATTACAGATGCTCTTGGTGGCGTAACCGTAAACGTTGAGCAATACATGCGCGATACAGAGAACTTCAGCGACGTCGTTGAGCTTTACCCTGGCGTTCAGAAACTGAACGGTGCTCAGGCACTCTTCTTTACTCGTGTTCGCTACGCTTTTGCAGATAGCGATTACACCCGCATGCGCCATCAGAGAACCTTCATTAAGGCTATGATTGCTCAGATTCTGAACACAGGAGACCCTGTGGCCATTGCAAATATTGTCAATTCAACGGCAAGCATGGTTATTACCGATCTCTCTGTTTCAAACATTATTTCTCTGGGCACTCAGATGATTGGCATGAACACTGACAAGGATATCTATACGGCATATGTACCATCTGAGGGAACAGAAATTGATGGCCAGTCGTATGTTATTGCAGACAAAGATGCACTTGCAAAGATGATGAAAGTGATTGAAGCAGGAGACGATCCGTCTAGCTTAAACGGACAAACAGATGCCGAGGCAAATGCTGAGGCTGCCGAGAAAAGCTCAGAAGAGTCCTCAGAATCTTCAAACAGCTCTTCTCGCCAGTAAACCTAAGCGGCGT
Organism: uncultured Atopobium sp.; assembly: GCA_938036925.1. Taxonomy (GTDB): domain Bacteria; phylum Actinomycetota; class Coriobacteriia; order Coriobacteriales; family Atopobiaceae; genus Lancefieldella. The sequence continues at coordinate 4,468 of CALHVU010000005.1, read as the reverse complement.
TTTTGGGTATCATTCAAATGTTAGAAAGATTTTCGTTGCATAGCGCAACTGATTTTGCATGAAAAAGACTGTCAAGCAGTCGTCGGAGGAGAGTTATGGCCAACGATAACGTACAAAACGACCACACACTGACAAAAGCCGGCGAGGACTATCTCGAGGCAATTTATCGCATTGCACTTGAGCAACCAGATGACGATAAGAGCGTCCGCTCTGTTGATATTGCCGAAAGCCTTGATGTTTCCAAGGCAAGTGTCAACAAGGCATTATCCCAGCTTAAAGAGCAGGATATGGTTGAGCAGAGCCGTTATGGTCGTGTCACGCTGACCAAAGAAGGCGAGGCAAACGCCCGTACCACATGGCGTGCTCACCGTGCGCTTCGCACCTTCCTTGAGGAGGATTTAGGCGTAGACACAGAGACCGCAGACGCAGAGGCTTGCCTTATGGAGCACTCGCTTTCTGTAGACACGCTGGCCAAGCTCATCGAATTCCTTGAGAAGCGTGGAATTGAGATTCCAAGCAAATAACGTAACTTGGCGCTTACGGAAATTAGATACGTATAAAAGCGCCTGTCATTTGAGTTTATCGGCGGCAAAACCGTCATTCTAAAAAGCGCGCGTTAGGTGTGCAGAGCCAACAGGGCTCATAGGTGAAAGGTAAACACATGAAGGCAATTATCCCAGCAGCAGGTCTAGGTACGCGTTTTCTACCTGCAACAAAGGTAACCCCTAAAGAGCTGTTGCCTGTTTTGGATAAGCCCGTCATTCAGTACGTAGTAGAAGAGGCTCTTGAGCCAGAAGAGGTCGATGAAGTAATCATCATTAATTCTCGCGAGAAGCCACAGATTGAAACATACTTTGCTGAAGACCAGAAGTTTGAAGCAGATCTTTCTTCTCGTGGAAAGCAAGACCTTGCCGAGAAGGTCCATGCAGCTTCTGCGCTTCCTGTTTCCTTTACCTATCAGGACAATCCTCGTGGCCTTGGCCATGCCGTGCTTTGCGCTGCAGACGGTGTAGGTGACCAGCCATTCTTTGTACTTCTCGGCGATTACTTTGTTCCAGACCGTCAGATGTGCATTCGTATGGCAGAGATTTCCAAACAGCACAACGGCGCTTCCGTCATTGCAGTTGCTCCAGTCCCTGCAGACCAGGTGAATCGCTACGGCATTATCGCAGGTGAGTGCATTTCTTCTCCTTCAGATAACTCTGAGGGCGAGGGTGCTATTTGGAAGGTAACCGGCCTTGTCGAGAAGCCTCGTCCAGAGGACGCACCTTCTCACCTGTTTATTGTTGGTCGTTACCTGCTTTCTCCAAAGATTATGGAGCTTCTGGCAACTCAGGGACCTGGCGCCGGCAACGAGATTCAGCTGACAGATGCAATGGAGCGCCTGCTTGCTGAGGAAGAGATGTATGCGCTGGTAATCGACGCGGAAGAGGGCTGCGATACTGGTACTCCCGCAGCTTGGGCAGCAACTAATGCTCGTATGGCACTCTCTGATCAGAGCTCTGCAGCAGCATTTAAAGAGGCGCTCGGCAGCTATGCCAACCGCATTGGATAAAAGACCCGACATACTCCGTTTTGGCAGCGATGGCTGGCAAGCCCGCTATGATAAAGGCTTTACCAGGGATAATGTAGTTAGACTTGCAGAGGCCCTTGGTACCGTCTGGTCAGAGGAGCTGCCTGGCGGTATTGTGTTTGTCGGCTTTGACACACGCTATGAAGCAGATTCGTCTGCTCTTGAAGCCGCTGCAACATTGGCTTCCTTTGGTTTAGACGTGCGTGTGTCCGAGATTTTTTGCCCAACTCCATCTGTTTGCTGGGCCTGTGCACATCATAAAAATGTAGCTGGTGGCCTCATTATTTCTGCAACTGAGCTTTCCTGCGAATATTGCGGCATGATTATTCGCGCTGCTAATGGAGGCCCTGTTTCTCGCGATTTTCTCCAGCGCGTGGAATCCGCAACGCCGCTTGAGCCAACAGATCAGCGTGGAACTTTTACCACAACAGATATTGTGACGCCTTATAAAAGTGCGCTGCTTAATCAGATTAATGTGTCTGTTATTAAAGAGCTACGCCCTAGTGTGGTAGTTGATCCTATGTATGGTGCAGCAACAGACCTGCTTGCTGACGTACTTTCCGCAGCTGGATGTGATGTACATCAGATGCACCAAGGTCCTGTCAGGGATTTTGGTGGCATTCACCCACAACCAGCAGACCCTTGGGCTGATGAGTGCTCTTCGATGGTGGTAAGCAGCCATGCACAGCTGGGCCTTTTGCTTGATTGTGACGGAGACCGCGCTGCTGCCGTAGATGAAACCGGCCGACTCCTTAGCCCACACGAGCTTATTCCGCTTATTACACGCCATCTTGTACAAAATAGAAAGCAAACCGGCCGCGTTGTTTCTACACTGACCTGTTCGGCAACGGTATCCAGGCAGGCAGCTCATCTTGGACTAGAGTCTGCAAGCGTGCCTGTTGGATTTGCTCGACTTTATTCAGAGATTGAGCAAGGAGACGTCCTTCTCGCCGCAGAGGAGTACGGCGGTATTTGCATTCCAAGTCACCTGTTGGAGCGAGACGGCCTGCTTGTAGCCCTGCTTATCGTCGAAATGCTAGCGTATACCCATAAATCGCTTGCACAGCTTGTCTCTGAGGACGAGGCTGAACTGGGTCGCATGTGTTATAGCAGGCGAGGAGTGCGACTTGATGCTGCAGCTACTCAGGCGTTCAGAAACATCCTTCCAGGCCTCAATCCAGAAAACGTTGCAGGTAAAGTGCCTGTTTTGGTAAGCCATGCTGATGGCCTTAAGCTTCAGTTTAAAGACGATTCTTGGGTACTCATTCGTCCTTCTCGTATGGATGCGCTGGTACGCGTGTATTCTGAGGCCGCAAACGAGACACTTCGCGATCAACTTCTTGATGCAGCTTGCCAGATTGTAAAAGACGAAATTTAGCCTCATTAAATCGCGAGAAAAGATGCGATAGAAGACGTATAACAAGGGCGTGTGAAAAGTCTCGATAAAAGACAGTGAATAGCGCGCGGCAAGACACCGTAATAACGCGCGGCAAGACAACGTAAAAAGATAATAAAGACATCGTAAAAATGACAACACTATATATAGTAGAAAAATAAAGTGTTACTACTAGACGAGAAAGGGAATTCAGTGCCCAATATACGCACTAGTTCACTAAAGACTACGAATTGTGTAGAAATTGTGGAGGAATTAAGAAGATACAAAATCATCTTCACAAACGAGTCGTAAGTGCGTATAGTTATTCCCCGCGCCGCGCACCACGCAATGTGAAATCGCAGCGCAGCGAACCTTGAAAACCGGATACTGCGATCGAAAGATCAGCAAAGACAGACAAGCGAAATTCGAATTTGAACATTTTGTTCAATAGTCAATTCATAATTTCAGCGAATCCGAGATCAGCGGGATTTTAGAGACGTGGATTCAACTCAACTTTAAATTGTACTGACTTTTAGTCAGTTAAATTTTTGAATGGAGAGTTCGATCCTGGCTCAGGATGAACGCTGGCGGCGCGCCTAACACATGCAAGTCGAACGATTAAAGCACCTTCGGGTGTGTATAAAGTGGCGAACGGCTGAGTAACACGTGGGCAACCTGCCCCTCTCATTGGGATAGCCACGGGAAACCGTGGATAATACCGAATACTTCGAGACTTCCGCATGGAAGACTCGAGAAAGCTCCGGCGGAGAGGGATGGGCCCGCGGCCTGTTAGCTTGTTGGTGGGGTAACGGCCTACCAAGGCAATGATGGGTAGCTGGGTTGAGAGACCGACCAGCCAGATTGGGACTGAGACACGGCCCAGACTCCTACGGGAGGCAGCAGTGGGGAATCTTGCACAATGGGCGAAAGCCTGATGCAGCGACGCCGCGTGCGGGATGAAGGCCTTCGGGTTGTAAACCGCTTTCAGCAGGGACGAGGCGAAAGTGACGGTACCTGCAGAAGAAGCCCCGGCTAACTACGTGCCAGCAGCCGCGGTAATACGTAGGGGGCAAGCGTTATCCGGATTCATTGGGCGTAAAGCGCTCGTAGGCGGTCTGTTAGGTCGGGAGTTAAATCCGGGGGCTCAACCCCCGTTCGCTCCCGATACCGGCAGACTTGAGTTTGGTAGGGGAAGGTGGAATTCCTAGTGTAGCGGTGGAATGCGCAGATATTAGGAAGAACACCAGTGGCGAAGGCGGCCTTCTGGGCCATAACTGACGCTGAGGAGCGAAAGCTAGGGGAGCAAACAGGATTAGATACCCTGGTAGTCCTAGCCGTAAACGATGGACACTAGGTGTGGGGGAATACTTCTTCCGTGCCGCAGCTAACGCATTAAGTGTCCCGCCTGGGGAGTACGGCCGCAAGGCTAAAACTCAAAGGAATTGACGGGGGCCCGCACAAGCGGCGGAGCATGCGGATTAATTCGATGCAACGCGAAGAACCTTACCAAGGCTTGACAT
>CALHVU010000004.1 GCA_938036925.1 uncultured Atopobium sp. | reverse complement strand
CAAAATAGCGCAGCTTTGGTAGGTTCTGCCGAAGAATCGACATGTTCTTAATCAAAATAGCCAGGAAGCTAGGCGGTTGCACCGCTTAATATACATTTCTATGCATAAACTTCATCTAATATGCTTAAACATGAATAGACATATATAAAAAATCTAACTACCGCTAAATTCCGTACCTAAGGAACACACCTATGATAGATATTCTGCTCAATTACGGCCATATTACACATCAAATGAAGATAATCTGCGCGTTTGAGGTATTTTCAGCGTCATGTATACGTCTTTTTGACAGATTATCTGACTTAGGTGTGTTTTGAACTGACTCCTATTTCTCGTGTCCAAGAAATAGGAGGTAGTTCAATCGGAGGCTCTTTTTAGTTGCAAGTTTTACGCGCTCGCAGCTCAGTGCTCGCCGTGCTCGTGCGCATGCTCGCCGTGCGCGTGGTGCGCGCGACCCTCGTGGTCGTGGCCGTGCGCGTGATGCTCGTGTCCCTCGTGGTCGTGCTCGTGGCCCTCGTGCTCGCAGTGGCCATGCTCGTGGTCGCAGTGCTCATGCACGCAATGACCGTGCTCGTGGTCGCAATGCGAATGATCGTGCTCGTCAGCCAAGTCCGACTGCTCGTGCCAGAACGCTGGCACAAACACCTCACGAAGTCCATGACGCAGCAGGTCGCGGCCAATAAACACGCACCTGGACTCTTCTTGAGGTTCGTCGCCCGTAATCGCCCATGCGCGCTCTACCAGGTCAAACTTGACCCACTGATTACCACACGGCAACGTTCCTTTTGCGCGTGCAAGCTTTCCAAACACGCCAGCCGACGCTGCGTCCAAAAGCCAAATCAAGTGCGTTGGACTGGGAAGCTCAGCGTGAGTCAGCGCCATAGTCTCCAGGTCAGGCCCCTCGTCCTTCTCGCTAGCTGGATCTTTAAGAACAGAACCATCAAGCGCGCGAGTCAGAAGACCATTCCACCACTCGTCGGGAATATCAGCATACGAAGACTCAGCGATGACCTCTGCCTGCGGATTCATCTCTGCCGCAAGCTGCTTAATGGGCTCGGCGGCATCCTCGCTACCTGGAGCAAGCTTGGAAATCACCACGCTCGCGGCGGCACTCAGCTGGTTATCAAAAATCTCTGGAAAATCGGTGCGTTGGTTCTGCCACGAAACGGCGTCGACCACGGTAACCGGCGCCAGCAAACTGATGCGCTCCCAGGCCACCTGATTCACGTTATCAAGAATGCTCTGCAGCTTGGCCACGCCAGTTGGTTCAACAATTAAATACTCGGGGTCGATGGTGTTTGAAATGGTCAGCACCGACGTCGCAAAATCCTGCTTGCCCGAACAGCAAATGCAATTCTCAGTAGACTCCCAAACCTTGAGATCGGAGTTCTGCCTCAGGCGACGCGCATCGATGTCTGCCTGGCCATATTCGTTCTCGTAGATAGCAAAATCACGCCCAGTCCGGCGTACGAGCTCCTGAATGAAGGTGGTTTTACCAGCTCCAAGAAAGCCTGATACAACAAGGATTTTCATGAATACAACCGCTTCCTAAACTCCGTTGGCGCCCACCAGCGCAAAAAGCTGGCGAGAAAAACGAACTTCTCGCCAGCTCAAACGTACTAAATAACGCGACCTAGTTGATTACCTAGTCGATAACAACAACTGGCTTGATGAGGTCAGCTGGCTTATCACGCATGGTGAAGAGAGCCTCCTCGAGGTGATCCCAACCGTGATAGAGGTGAGTAACCTCTGGGTGAAGGTCAAGACGGCCAGAAGTGACCAGGCTGGAGAGCTTCTCCATGCGCAGACGGCCGCCAGGCATGAGGCCGCCACGGATGTCCTTGTGGCCCATACCAACGCCCCACTCGACGCGAGGAATGTTGACGTAGTCGCCGGAACCGAGGTAGTTGACGTTACCAATCTTTCCGCCAGGCTTGAGTGCCTTGACAGCGTCCTCGAAGGTCTCGCAGCCGCCGCCGTCGACGCAGACGCGGTCGACGCCCTTGCCACCGGTGAGCTCCATGACCTGCTCCCAGATTGGGCCGTCCTTGTAGGAGATGAAGTCGGTTGCGCCGTAGCCCTTAGCTGCCTCAACGCAGACTGGACGGGTACCAACAGCAATGATGCGAGAAGCACCGTGGAGTGCAGCACCAGCAACGGACATAAGGCCGACAGGTCCAATACCAATGACCAGGACAGTGTCGCCGAACTCAACGCCAGCCAGCTCAACTGCGTGGAAGCCGGTTGGAACCATGTCGGAAAGGATGCAGGCGTCTGCTGGATCCATGCCCTCTGGCATGTGAGCAAGGTTGCCGTCTGCGTCGTTTACGTGGAAGTACTCGGAGAAGACGCCGTCCTTGAAGTTGGAGAACTTCCAGCCAGCAAGCATGCCACCGGAGTGCATGGAGTAGCCAGCCTGAGCCTCAAGGGAGTTCCAGTCTGGAGTAATTGCAGGAACGAGGACGCGGTCGCCAGGCTTGAAGTCCTTGACGCACTCGCCAACCTCGACAACCTCTGCGGAGCACTCATGACCAAGAATCATGTTGTGACGGTCGCCGATTGCGCCCTCCCACAGAGTGTGAATATCAGAAGTACAAATTGCGACCGCAAGTGGCTTGCAGATTGCGTCCAGAGGACCACACTTTGGTGTCTCCTTCTCAATCCAGCCGGACTCGCCGATCTTGAGCATTGCATAACCCTTCATAAAACCCTCCTAAAATCTGTGTTTCTTAGCAATGAAACACTACCTACCTCGTGGAGGAGCACGCCTTTTGCGTGACACTGACGAGGCTTATAAACGTTTTTGCGAAAGCTCGCATACGAGCGTACGTGGTTGTTGCGGCCACAAATGGGTCCTCTCCACAACAAACTGCGAACACTCGCGAAGTACATTTTCAAGTACTTTTTTACGTAAATCTAGAACGAAACCGTGAAAGGTTGAGCAGACTTTCATGAATTTTAGGCTGGCGAGAAATGCGGTTTACAAATATCCGATATTTGCGCACGTAGACAATGTGTACGCTAACATACCGTTAACCAAACCTCCGACCGATGAGGAACAACGCTTATCGGCAAACGGTTACCGTTCACCGAGTCAAATGGGCAGATGTCCACTTTTCTGTTGTATGCGGTTGCTCCGTGGTGTTATGCAGAGGTGCCTTGTTATAATTCTGGCAGACGGGTTTCTCGCCACATGAGCTACTTTACTAGGTGCTTTAGCGAGAAAACCAGCGCTCACGGAAGGAATTTACATGCCTATTGATAGCCTGTTTGGAGACGCTGGCGCTAGCCTTGACTGGCAATACATAATCTCATACGCCATCCTGCTGGCTCCGGCAGTTATTCCGGGTGTGCTATTTGTTTACTCTTTTATCAAAGAACCTCGACAGTTCCGCAACGCGCTTTTTTTGTTTGCGACTCTTGCGTGGTCCTCGATTCTTCTAGTGCTAAGGCTGAACAACTTTGTTCTTGGACTAATTCTGGTTACTCTTGTACTGCTGACACCATTTCTGACCATTGGTTTCTTGCTGATCAACACCATAGTTGTGGTAAAAAATAACGGATTTTCACTGACGTCGATGCTTCCGTTTTTGATGGCCGGATTCCTTGTTCTGCTGATTGCGTCGCCGACCATCGTGAATTATTTTGATCCGGACGTTCGTCACATTATTGTCTTTGTGCTGGGACTTTTTACGCTCGAGGGCCTGTGGTTCTCGTTTACCTTTATGGCTTTGCTGTTCTATTCGTGGGTGTATCGTTTGCTTCCCCGCCGACGCCAATACGATTACATCATTATTCACGGCGCTGGGCTTGACGGTCCGCGACCAACTCCGCTGCTTGCAGGCAGGATTGATAAGGCGCTTGAGCTGTGGAAGAAGCAGCATCAGCACGGAAAGTTTGTTGTTTCTGGTGGTCAAGGCGCTGACGAGATTGTCTCCGAAGCTCAGGCCATGCGCGACTATCTTCTGGAGAAGGGCGTTTCAGCTGACGCAATTCTCATGGAAGACAAGTCCGCTACCACCTGGGAAAATCTTAGGTACTCGCTAGCCATTATCAACGCTGATCGGGCAACGGGTGTCGACGCCACAAGCTCGGCCGCCGTCGCCTCGAGCGGGGACGTCACAACAACGGCCAGCGACGCGTCGACCAGCGACGCGAGCGGAACCGTCGCCTCGAGCAGTGGCTTTACCACCGCAGTTGTTACCAGCGATTTCCACGTTTTCCGTTGCGCCGAATACGCCCACAACCTGGGCATTAAGGCAGATGGTATCGGTTCGCACACCAAAGGCTGGTACTGGCCCACGGCGTTTATCCGCGAGTTTATCGCAATCACCAAAGCGCACCTCTGGCCCTACCTGGTCATTGGCGGTTTGTACACGTTAATCAACGTGCTCAACTACGCGTTCTTTTATCTGGGAGTTGCGTAAGCTAGAGGTGCTCAATTTTTGCTCCGCGCCTGATTTGCTCCGCGCCTGATTTCTTAAAAGAATCTGTAAAATTTGCCTGAAAACGTTAAAGAAACTGTGGATTTGCCTGATTTCATCAAAGAATCTGTATCCAAAATACAGAATCTTTGCACTTTTTAGGCTCGCTTTTTAGGCTCACTTTTCAGGCAGAGTTTAAAGCGCTTCCGAGCTCGCCCTTTCATGGAGCCTGATTTTCTCGCCATGTCTGAACGATTTGCCGGAAAAGTTCACCAAGTCTGAGCTATTTGC
>CALHVU010000003.1 GCA_938036925.1 uncultured Atopobium sp. | reverse complement strand
CTCCTCACCTCTACATCGTACTTTACCCTACGATCCATACGCATAAAAAGCCTCCTATTTCTTATGTCCAAGAAATGGGAGGCAGTTCAAAACGACGTAGGGGCCAAAAGAAATGCGATGCTTACGCGGCGTTCGCACGTGTACTTACGTGGTGCTTACGCAGCGCGTACGCGTACTTACTTGCGGTTGCAAACCTCTGCAGCAACCTTTGCGCCAAGAGCAACGTTGTTGAAGACCAGCTGAATGTTTGACTCAAGGGAGTTGTTACCAGTGATCTCAGCAACCTTTGCAAGCAGGAATGGTGTGGACTCCTTGCCGTGGATACCGTTTGCCTCTGCCTCTGCAAGGGCCTTCTCGATAGCTGCGTCGATGGTGTCCTTATCCATTGCATACTGCTCAGGAATTGGGTTGGTAACCAGAAGACCGCTGTTCATACCAATCTGCTGCTGGGTAGTGAAGATCTCTGCCAGCTCAGCAGGGGAGTCAACGCGGTAGTCAACGCTAAAGCCGCTCTTACGAGTGTAGAATGCAGGAAGCTCTTCGGTCTGGTAACCAAGTACAGGAACGCCCTTAGTCTCCAGGTACTCAAGGGTAAGGCCAAGGTCAAGAATGGACTTTGCACCAGCGCAAATGACCATAACAGGAGTCTGTGCAAGCTCCTCAAGGTCAGCGGAGATGTCCATGGTGGTCTCAGCACCACGGTGAACGCCACCGATGCCGCCGGTTGCAAAGACGTCGATGCCTGCCATGTGAGCAATCATCATGGTAGTAGTGACGGTAGTTGCACCGTCCTTCTTCTCAGCGATGATAACAGGGAGGTCACGGCGGCTTACCTTAGCAACCTCGCGGCCCTTCTTGCCCAGGTAGTCAATCTCGTCAGCGGAAAGACCAGCACGCATCTGGCCGTTAATAATTGCGATAGTTGCAGGAATCGCACCGTTGTCGCGGATAATCTGCTCAACCTTCAGAGCGGTCTCGACGTTCTGTGGGTAAGGCATTCCGTGAGAAATGATGGTGGACTCCAGAGCTACAACAGGCTTGTTCTGCTCAAGAGCCTCTTTGACCTCGTCAGATACAACGAGAAAATCCTTCAGGTTAGACATATATACTCCAATCGTAAACGACTAATGGAACCGAAAGTAGTGCCGTGTAGATGCGCTAAATACCTGCGCGCTTGATAACCTCTTCAACGTTGAGTTGTTCGTTGATAGTATTCTCACCTTCAACGGCCATGGTGGAAGCAGCCAAACCTACCAGGCCGGTCTGCTCAAGTGTCATGCCTTGAGTATATGCCCAGGTAACTCCTGCCATTATGGCATCTCCCGCACCCGTCATGTTGACTAGCTTTGCAGGGAGTAGCGGCAAGAGGATGGTCTTCTCGTGATCAGCGCAAAAAAGGCCTTTCTCGCCAAGAGAGATAAATACACGTTTGAGACCTGTTGCAAGTAGCTCATGAGCTGCGGCTTCAAGGGAGGCGTTGTCAGTAATCTTAATGCCTGAAAGTGCTTCAGCCTCAAGGTGATTGGGTTTGAGCGTGTGAATTTTTCCCAGAACCTTCTTAAGCTTTTGCGCTTTGATAGAAGAAACGGGGTCGCAGAAGATAGGGCAAGTCACATTTTTGGCAATAAACTCAATTGTTTGCTGAGGTAAATTGGTGTCAATTACACAGGCCGCAGCATGCTGGATAATATCTAGGCGCTCTTCAATGCGCTCAGGGGTGACATACTCGTAAATCTGCATGTCATTAATAGCTTCCTGCATTTCACCTTGCTCATCCATGATGAAGAGGTAGGTGGAAGTGGAAGCGCCTGGCACGGTAATAGATGCGTCGATGTCAATGCCGCAGTCTAGGCAACCCTCTTTGAGCTCGCGCGCACGATAGTCCTCGCCAAAAGCGGTGAGCAGACGAACGTCGCTGTCGAGAAGGGCCAGGTTGTGGGCAACATTTCTGCCAACGCCACCAAAGGACATGGTGACCTTGCCAGGGTTTGAATCTCCTGCCACAAGGGAAGTGTCTGGGCGGCCAGCAATATCCATGTTGGCAGCGCCAATCACAATAAAGTAGGGACGCTCGCTCAAAATGTAGCGACGGCCCAGAATTGCGCCCTTTGCAGTAAGGTTGGAGATGTGAACCGAAACAGAAGAACGCGAGATGCCTGCACGCTCTGCAATTTCCTTCTGAGTAATGGAAGGCTGCTCTTTAATCCAGTTGAAAATCATCTGTTCTCTATTGGTGAGCATCAGGCCTCCTAGCAGCAAAAATAGAATCCGACTAAACAGGTGCTTATATAAAACTTCTAAACAGGTGCTTATCTTATTTAAGCTAGTGCTTAAATCTTGCTTTGGACAACGATAAGACAGCAGCTAGAGTCTGTAAAGAATGAATTCATTAAATTTTTCACTGGTGAGCTCAACGATTTTCTCGCCATATTAGTTTTACCTGCTTGATTTTTCTAAGCATTTGCTGCGTACCGTTTACAGAATTTTAGTATCTGCAAACGGTTGTATCGTGAAAATCTCTCTAAATTGGGCGTCGGCGTTATGCAACTGTAATAATATATTTAATGAATAGTAATGACTCGTCCACATAAGTTAGTTCGCGCATGTATCGTGCGCAAATGCTTGTTTCGGGCGTTTTAGGAGGTAGTATGCCTAAACGTGTTTTTGTAGTTGTTCTTGATAGTTTTGGCATCGGCGAAGAGCCTGATGCGGCGGCATACGGAGACGAGGGTAGCAATACCCTTTGTGCCTGCGCAACAAGCGGCGTTCTTAACATCCCAAATATGACAAAGTTGGGCCTTCTTAATATTGATGGAGCACTTGATACCGTTTATGACGTTGATTTGAAGCCAATTGAGTCTCCTGAGGGCGCATACGCTCGCATGCAGGAGAAATCCGCTGGTAAAGATACTACGGTTGGTCACTGGGAGATGGCAGGCGTCATTTCTCCAAAGAAGTTCCCAACCTATCCTGATGGTTTCCCACAGGAGGTTATTGAGGAGTTTGAGCACAAGACGGGCCGCAAGGTTCTCTGCAATAAGCCTTACTCCGGAACCGATGTTATTAGAGATTTTGGTAAAGAGCACGTAGAGACCGGTGCTCTGATTGTCTATACCTCAGCAGATTCTGTTTTCCAGATTGCTGCTCATGAGGACGTGGTAAGTCCCGAGAAACTCTATGAATATTGCCGCATTGCACGCGAGATTCTTCAGGGTGAGCACGGTGTTGCTCGCGTTATTGCTCGTCCTTTTGAGGGGGAGTGGCCATACCAGCGCACTTCTCGCCGTCATGACTTCTCGCTTGAGCCAACAGGTCCAACTATGCTTGACCGCCTTAAAGAGAACGGCTTTGACGTTCTTTCTATTGGCAAGATTTATGACATCTTTGCTCACCGTGGCATGACTGAGTTTGAGTTTACTACCTGCAATGCAGACGGAATTCAGAAGACTATTGAGGCTACCAGCAAAGACTTCAACGGTCTGTGCTTCACCAACCTCGTTGATACTGACATGATTTACGGTCACCGTAACGATCCTGTGGGATACTCCAACGCTCTTTCTTATTTTGACGAGCGCGTTCCTCAGATTATTGAGGGTCTTCGTGAGGACGACCTGTTCATTATTACCGCAGATCATGGCTGTGACCCGGTAACACCATCTACTGATCACTCTCGTGAGTACGTGCCACTGCTTATCACGGGTCCAAAGGTCAAGCCAAACACTAACCTTGGTACAACCACCACATTTGCCGATATGGCCGAGACAATCCTTGATTATTTTGGTGTTGAGCAACTTGGTGTTGGAACTTCTCACCTGTCAGAGATTCTTAAGGAGAACTAATGGCTACTACCCCAACTCCCCATAACGCTGCTGTTGAGGGCCAGATTGCTAAGACCGTCCTCATGCCAGGCGATCCTCTGCGCGCTAAGCTTCTTGCAGACACGTACCTGGAGAACGTTGAGCAGTTCAACACCGTTCGCAATATGTTTGGCTACACCGGCACCTACAAGGGACAGCCAGTCTCCGTTATGGGTTCTGGTATGGGTATGCCTTCCATTGGTATTTATTCTTACGAGCTCTTTAATTTCTACGGAGTTGACAACATTCTCCGCATTGGTAGCGCTGGCGGCCTTGCTCCTGAGGTAAAGCTTAGAGACATTGTTATTGGCATGTCTTCCAGCACTGATTCTAATTATCCATCACAGTACGGAATGCCTGGAACCATTGCACCTACCGCAGACTTTGGCTTGTTGAGCAAGGCAGTTGCTGGTGCAGAAAAGCTGGGTTATCCCGTTCGCGTTGGTAATATCCTGGCAAGCGACGTGTTCTATACCGTAGACAACTCGCTTCAAAAATGGGCAAGCATGGATGTTCTTGCCGTTGAGATGGAGTCGGCAGCCCTGTATCTCAACGCCATGCACGCTCATAAGCATGCGCTTACGCTGCTAACTATCTCTGATTTGCCTCTTACAGGAGAAGCACTTACTGCTGAAGAGCGTCAGACTAGTTTCACGCAGATGATGGAGGTTGCTCTTTCTGTTGTTGCTTAAGGCACTTGTTGCGTAAAGCATTGCAGATTAGCAGCTTGCCATTGCTGTTTGTTTTGGAACCATGCGGATTTTCCGCTTAAGTTAGGGGAGTTTGGTCAACTTCTCATAAAGATCCAGCGCTAAAGCTGGACGTTCCCGTCACATGAGGTAAGGAGAGCACGGAATGAACAAGAACGTTTCTCGTCGTAGTTTTGTGACCGGCGCAACCGGCGCTGGCGCATTTGCAGCACTTGCAGGTCTTGCAGGCTGCAACCAGAAGAAGGACGACGGCGGCCAGAAGGCATCAGGTGAGAAGAAAAAGAAGCTCACCATGGTTACCGATACTGGTGGTGTTAACGACCAGTCCTTTAACCAGTCCGCTTGGGAGGGCATGACCGAGCTCAAGGACAAGAACGGCTGGGATGTCAGCTACCTTGAGTCCAAGCAGGATTCCGATTACGCAACTAACCTTGATAAGGCTGTTGACGCTGAGTCTGACCTTGTTTGGGGCGTTGGTTTTGCTATGGCTGATGCAACTCTTAAGGCTGCTAAGGACAATCCAAACACCCAGTTTGCTATCATCGACAACGGCAACGATTCTCAGGTTTCTAACTTCACTGGCGTTATGTTCCGTGCTCAGGAGCCTTCCTTTGTTGTTGGCTACATTGCCGCTCGTACCACAAAGACTGGTAAGGTTGGCTTTGTTGGTGGCATTTCTTCCGCACTTATCGACCAGTTTGAGTACGGTTACCGCGGTGGCGTTGCTTATGCAAATAAGGAGAACAACACCAACGTTGAGATTTCTGCACAGTACGCAGAGTCCTTCTCCGATGCTGCAAAGGGCAAGGCAATTGCTAACTCCATGTACTCCGATGGTTGCGACATTGTCTTCCACGCTGCTGGTGGCGTAGGAACTGGCGTTATTGAGGCAGCTAAGGACGCAAACAAGCTTGCAATTGGCGTTGACCGTGACCAGGCATATCTTGCTCCAGAGAACGTTCTGACCTCCGCTCTTAAGCGCGTCAACGTTGCTATCGTTGAGATTTCCGAGAAGATCTTGAAGGACGGCCAGAAGGGTGGCACCACCATTTCTCTGGGCGCTTCCGAGGACGCCGTCGGAATTTCTGAGGAGCACCACCTCATGGGTGAGGACACCTACAAGGCTGCTACGGGTCTTCTTGACAAGATCAAGGCTGGTTCCGTTGTTCCTCCTACAAACAAGGATGAGTTGGACAAATACGTCAAGTCTTTGAGCTAAGTTCTGGCTTAGTATCTAAGCCTTAGGGTTTCTCGCCAGATGGTTTTTGACCTCTGACAGGCCCAAAAGGTTGATGAGTTTGGATTTGCTGGTGAGGGGTGCTTTTTGGCACTCCTCACCGTTCGCAAGTGTGTAAAGGAGGTGGCTCGTGGAAGTCAGTTCGGATTACGCTGTTCAGATGCATGGCATTACCAAAGTTTTTGGATCGTTTAAAGCTCTTGACGCCGTAGACCTTAACGTGCGCAAGCAAACTGTCCACGCCATTTTAGGAGAGAACGGCGCAGGTAAAAGTACGCTTATGAACGTACTGTATGGCCTGTATTCTGCTGATGAGGGCGAGGTTTACCTCAACGGAGAGCGTGTATCCATATCTGGCCCAACCGATGCTATCGCTCACGGTATTGGTATGGTTCACCAGCACTTTATGTTGGTCGAGAACTTTACTGTTACAGAAAATATTGTTTTGGGCAACGAGGTCACCAAGGCCGGTGGCGTCCTTGATCCAAAGCGAGCTCGCGAGAAGGTCCTTGAAATTGTCGAGGAATACGGCTTTGACGTAGATCCTGACGCCAAGATTGAGGACATTTCTGTTGGTATGCAGCAGCGCGTTGAGATCTTAAAGGCCCTGTATCGCGGTGCTGATACGCTGATTCTTGATGAGCCTACGGCAGTACTTACGCCGCAGGAGATTGAGAAGCTTATTCAGATCATGCATGACCTGGTAAGCAAAGGTAAAACCATCATTGTCATTACCCACAAGCTTAAAGAGATTATGTCTTCCGCTGACGAGTGCACTATTATTCGTCGCGGTAAGTACATGAGCACCGTTGATGTCTCCAAGACATCCGAGACTGAGCTTGCAACACTTATGGTAGGTAGAAACGTTAACCTGCATGTAGAAAAGAAGCCAGCAACTCCTGGCGAGGTTGTTCTTTCTATTAAAGACCTTCATGTTAAGGATGAGCGCGGTATTGAGCAGGTAAACGGCTTTAATTTGGACATTCGTGCCGGCGAGATTGTTGGTCTTGCAGGTATTGACGGCAACGGCCAAAAAGAACTTGCCGATGCCATAGATGCACTGGTCAAGCCTGAGTCAGGAACTATCACCGTGAAGGGTGAAGAGATTCAAGGCACAACCCCTAAGACGGTCATTGACCATGCAGTTGCAACTATTCCTTCAGACCGCCATCGTTGGGGTCTGGTTCTGCCCTTTACGGTTGCCGAGAACATGGTGCTTGAGCGCCACAACGAGGAGACCTTTGGTAAAGGCATTGCACTTGACCTGGCAAAGATAAAGGAATTCTCGCAGAAGCTGATTGACGAATTTGATATTCGTCCTGCTGAGTGCGCAGATCATCAGGCGGTGGGACTTTCCGGCGGTAACCAGCAGAAGGTTATTATTGCCCGTGAGGTCTCTTCCAACCCAGACGTCCTTATTGCCATCCAGCCAACTCGTGGCCTTGACGTTGGTGCTATTGAGTTTGTTCACAAAGCGCTTATTCGCGAGAGGGACCGTGGTGCAGCAATTTTGCTGATTTCCTTTGAGCTGGACGAGATTATGGACGTTGCCGATAAGATGGCAATTATTTACGCCGGCAAGAATGTTGGCGAGTTTGACCAAGGTACTATCACTGAAGAGCAGGCTGGCCTGCTGATGGCAGGAGGTGACGCCGAGTGAGTACGCTTACAAAGATAATGAGAAAACCCATTACGTCAGCAATTGTTGCTATTTTTGTTGGCCTGTTGGTTGCTTCTATTATTTTGGTTGTTGCAGGTTATGACCCTATCAGCTCGTTTGAGGCTCTTATTGGCGGCATGGTAGGTAAGCCAAAATACATTTCTAACGTCATTATTAAGGCAACACCTTTGCTCTTTACAGGTATTGCTGTTGCTTTTGCATTCCGCGTTGGCCTCTTTAACATTGGCGCTGAGGGTCAGTACATTGTAGGTACTATCCTCGCCGTTATTGTTGGCTACAGTCTTGATCTTCCTCCTGTGCTGCAGATTCCTGTAGTTGTTTTAGTTGGTACCGCAGGCGGCGCAGGTATTGGCGCCATTATTGGATGGCTGAAGGCTCAGTTTGGCATCAACGAGGTTATTACCAGCATTATGTTTAACTGGATCAGCCTCTACCTCTGCAACTTTGTGGTTTCTCTTCCACAGTTCCACCAGCCAAACTCAACTTCTTCGTACTCCATTAACGAGTCTGGCTACACCACACTGTTCTATGGCATGAAGAATTCCGAGGACGGTGCTGAGGCAATTCGCAATATTCCTGTTATTGGCGACGCTATTATGCGTACCGATGTCAACATTGGTATTTTTGTTGCTATTATCGCAGCTATCTTTATTGGTTGGCTGCTTATGCGCACCAAGGTTGGTTATGAGATGCGCGCTGTTGGTTTTAACCGCGACGCTGCACAGTTTACCGGCATTAACGTTAAGAAGAACCTCACACTTTGCATGGCTATTTCTGGTGCACTCTGCGGTCTTGCAGGCGCTCTGACTATCACCGGCATTGCTCCTCACAGCATTGCAACGCTGGCAGCATTTGAGAATAACGGCTTTAACGGTCTGTCCGTTGCGTTTATCGCCAACTGCAATCCTGTAGCATGTATTCCTGCATCCTTCCTGTTTGCTGGTCTTCTTTATGGTGGCCAGACGGTTCAGCAGACGGTTGGTGCACCTTCCGAGATTATCAACATTGTTATTGGTACCATCGTGTTCTTCATGGCTCTGGGTGGCGTTATTCCAATGCTTGCCGACCGTCTTGATCACAAGCGTGCCCAGAAGGCTAAGGAAGAAGAGGCAAAGCTTGCTGCTCAAGTGAGTGATGCGTCCGACCCATCTCAGGAGGAGGCAAACAATGCTCACTAACCTGATTCTTCTTGTTTCCGTTACCCTCATGTATTCGACACCTCTTATTTTTGGTGCTCTGGGCGGCGTTGTCTCCGAGCGCTCCGGTGTCGTCAACATTGGTATTGAGGGCATGATGGGCGTTGGCGCCTTTGCAGGCGTTGCAGGCAGCTACCTCACCGGAAACCCTTGGATTGGCTTCCTTTGCGCAGGTATTGCAGGCGGCCTTATTGCGCTTCTGCACGCCATGGCATCTATTACGTTTAACGCTGACCAGACAGTTTCTGGTGTTGCAATTAACCTGCTGGCACCTGGCATTGCTCTGTTTGCCTGCCGTCTTTTGTTTGATGGCGCTGCAATGTCTCCAGCAGTCACCAAGCTCCCAAAGCTCTTTGGTGAGGGCGCCTTTAACGACACACCTTATTCCAGCTTGAACGTTGACATTACCGTGGTACTTGCACTTTTGACCGCTCTTCTCGTCTGGTTTGTGCTTTACCGTACCAAGTGGGGCCTGCGTATTCGCTCCGTTGGCGAGCATCCACACGCATCCGAGACGCTGGGCATTAGCGTTCGTAAGACTCGCTACCTTTGCGTTATTGTTTCTGGTGTTCTTGCAGGATTTGGCGGCGCTTCTGTAACGCTGGCAATTATTTCTCAGTTCACCCAGACCGCTATTTCTGGTCAGGGCTTTATTGCACTGGCAGCGGTTATCTTTGGTAAGTGGAAGCCTCTGAACACCTATGCAGCTTGCCTGCTCTTTGGCTTTACTCAGGCACTTGCAATTCTTCTTGGCGGTGGCGCAACTCCAATCCCAAGCCAGATTATTGCAATGCTTCCTTACTTCATCACCATCATTACGCTGGTCCTCTTTGTTGGTAAGTCCGTTGCGCCTAAGGCAGACGGCGTGCCATACATCAAGGGAAGTCGTGCATAATGGCTAAGGTAGAGGGTTCTTGCCACGTTTCTAACGAGGCTCTTATTCAGCTTGCTATTGAGGCGCGTAACCACGCCTATGTACCGTACTCTCACTATGCTGTTGGAGCTGCGCTTTTGTGCTCCGACGGCACGGTGTACGGTGGCGCAAACCTAGAAAACGCTGCGTACACGCCTTCCAACTGTGCTGAGCGAACGGCGTTTTTCCGCGCGGTGTTTGAGGGTCGCAGGGATTTTGTGGCCATTGCGGTTGTCGGCGGTCCTGAGGGAGAAGCCCCAACAGCTTGGTGCACTCCTTGTGGTGTATGCAGGCAGGTTATTCGCGAGTGGTGCGATCCTGCAACATTCCGTATTGTGCTGGGCAAGGTAGACGCGGCTCCTCGCGAGTATCTGCTCCAGGATATCTTGCCTATGGGATTTGGTCCCGAGGATCTGGGTGGGTTCAGTCCTGCTGGCGCATCGGGTGACGACGCTGTGAAGGTTGCCGCAGGTCACGAGCACGGCGCGGGCGACCACGGTTGCGCTTGCGGGTGCGGCGAGCATGGCGGAGGCAACCAGTAAGCTGCGGTGTCAAGCAGCCTGCGCTTTCGGGTGCAGATAACCTGATAGGTTACATGAAATTGCGAGCCGGTAGAGTTTCTCGCTACCGGCTCTTTTACTAGAGAGTTAACGCGAACGGCAACGAACGCGCCTGACGGCGCCGCGAACGGCAACGAACGCGAACAGCGAAAAGAGGTTCAACTATGCGCATGTACGACGTGATTGAAAAGAAACGCGACGGTGGCGAGCTTACCGACGCCGAGATTGATTACTTTGTCTCGGGCTATGTAGCTGGGGATATTCCCGATTATCAGGCTTCCGCTCTGGCGATGGCCATCTTCTACAAGGGTATGACCGCGCATGAGACGGCTCACCTGACCATGGCAATGGCAGAGTCCGGCGACATGATGGACCTCTCGGCAATCCCGGGTATTAAGGTTGACAAACACTCTACCGGCGGCGTTGGCGATAAGACCACGCTGGTTGTTGGCCCACTTGTTGCGTCTTTGGGTGTCAAGGTTGCCAAGATGAGCGGCCGCGGCCTGGGTCACACGGGCGGTACGCTGGACAAACTTGAGGCAATTCCAGGACTTTCCATTGAGATTTCCGAGCCAGATTTCTTCAAGCAGGTCTCCGAGATTGGCGTTGCCGTTGCAGGTCAGACGGGCAATCTTGTCCCCGCGGACAAGAAGCTCTACGCGCTGCGCGACGTTACCGCAACCGTCGACTCGGTGCCTCTGATTGCGTCGAGCATCATGAGCAAGAAGATTGCTTCTGGCTCCGACTGTATTTTGCTGGACGTTAAGTGCGGCTCCGGCGCCTTTATGAAGGACGTTGACTCCGCAATTGAGCTGGCAGATGCCATGGTTTCCATTGGCGAGCACGTCGGCCGCACCACCGCAGCGCTGATTACTGGCATGGATCGACCTCTTGGCAAAAACGTGGGCAACTCCCTCGAGGTTATTGAGGCAGTGTCCACGCTCAAGGGTGAGGGTCCTGAGGATCTGACCGATGTCTGCGTTGAACTTGCTGCAAACATGCTTAACCTCGCAGGTAAGGGAAGTGTTGAGGACTGCCGCAAGCTGGCTCGTCAGCAGATTGCAAACGGCGAGGGTCTGGCTAAACTGGCACAGATGGTCAAGGCTCAGGGCGGCACCGACGAGGTCATCTTTGACACCACTAAGTTTGAAGCTGCGCCATTCCGCCGCGACATTGTGGCCGAGACCAGCGGATATATCACTTCTATGAACGCTGAGCTGGTGGGCATTTCCTCTGTTGCTTTGGGCGCCGGTCGCGAGAAGAAAGGCGATCCGATTGACCCAGCAGCTGGTATTATCCTTGAGCGCAAGACCGGCGATTATGTCGAGAAGGGCGATGTTATTGCAACGCTTCTGACCGGAGATGAAAGCCGTCTTGACGAGGGCGAGCGCATCTTCCGTGAGGCTCTGGTCTTTGGCGAGAGCGCTCCCGAGCTGGAACCGCTATTCTTTGCGCGCGTCTCCAAGGACGGCGTCGAGCGCTTCGCGTAAGTACAGGTCGCAGCTGCGGCGCGCGGGTCGCGGATACGAGCCGCGAGCGCGCGGGGTTCCGAGCTCCACATAACATGCAGGTGAGAGCGTGCAAGTTGGGAGCTCCACATAACATGCAGGTTAGATCGGTGTTCACGCAGGTGGGCACCGGTTTTTTGTGTGGTAACAGCGTCGTGTGCGGGCAAACTTGCAGGTCAAGCGCGCGAAGCGCCGGCGGGGAGTGCACGGGGTTTCTCGCCAGGCGCGCCATAACAGCATGCGCGCCTAAAAAGTGCAAAGAATCTGTATTTTGAATACAGATTCTTTGACAAAATCAGGCAAATCCACAGTTTCTTTTACCTTTTTAGGCAAAATTTACAGAATCTTTTATGAAATCAGGCGCGTGAAAGATAGACTACGTGGCCCTAAATTTTGAGCCTGAAAAGGGCATCAAGTCTGAGTAAATTTACTCAGACTTGGCGAGAAAAACCGGCAAATAGCTCAGATATGGTGCACTTTTCCGGCAAATTGTTCAGACATGGCGAGAAAATCAGGCTCCATGAAAGGGCAAACTCGGACACGCTTTAAACCCCGCCTGAAAAGTGCAAAGAATCTGTATTTGGGCCACCGATTCTTTAACAAAATCAGGCAAATCCACAGACTCTTTGATGCTTTTAGGCAAAATTCACCGATTCTTTGCAGAAATCAGGCGCGCTAACAGGCCAAAATAGAACCCTAGCGGTTAAAGCAAGTCTGGCGAGAAAATCGGTCTTCTCGAGGTTGCAGTTATTGCACAGGGTGTGCAATAATACTCAGTATGTGCAATAAGTCGGGTGCTACGGTGTTGTTGTGCTGCCGCAACACCTGCGGTTCGCGGCCCGCACCGCTCACACGCGTCCGCGCACCCAGTACGTACCTGCAAACCAGGAGAGGCTTCAGAAACGTATGACAGAGACATTGTCTGTACCTGCTGTTTTTTCAGCTTGCAAGCTTGATCGACGCACCGCAAGAACTCGCGCGGCGCTCAGAAAAGCCCTGGCAGAAGAGATAGACGCTACCGGCGACCTTACTTCCGTGACCGTCACGGGTGTAACGGAGCGCGCCGGCCTTACGCGTCGAACCTTTTACTCCCACTACAAAGACATACCTGACCTGGTGCTTCACATCGAAAAGGAAGCGCTGGCGGAGCTTCGACCTGCTGTTGAGCAGCTCGCTCGCGTGAACCTTGCCGAGCTCAAGGAGGCAATCGACTCTTACAAGCCATGCCCTGGCGCAACGGAGATGCTCCGAAGCATTCGCAAGCACGGCTTCTATCTGCGCCCTTTGCTGGGTAACGGCGGCGACCCTGCCTTCCAGGACAAGCTAAAGCACCTGGTACACGAGGTTATCGCCCAGCGCGCCCTGCACGATCTTGATCCGCGCGCACTTGGTCCCTTCTTTGACTACTATCTGACCTTCGCAATTTCTGCCGAGGTCGGCGTCCTTATCCGCTGGTTAATCGGCGGTATGCGCGAGAGCGACGAGCAGATGGCAGGCCTTATGACCGGCCTTATGTTTGTTGCACCTGGCGATCTGTACGGCAAGCCAATCAAGCTAGATGTCCCACGATTTGCGCTTGCAACTCTTGTTCTCGGAGAGGAAAACAATGATTAGTCCAAAGTTTGAGCTGGTAGAGAATGGTGCAGAGCTTGCACCAAACGTTCCACTTGACCTGTCTCAGGCCCACCTTATGCTGGGCATCGACGTCGGTTCCACAACCGTAAAGCTGTCCGTCATCGACGAGGACGGCACGCTGGTTTACGCAAACTACGAGCGTCACCACACCGACGTTCGCGCAACGGCGCGCTCCCTGTTTGTCAAAGCCCAGAAGCATATTGGCGAGACACCTATGTACGCCGCAATCACCGGTTCCGGCGGAATGCTCTTGGCGCAATGGCTTGACCTGGAGTTTGTCCAGGAGGTCATCGCTTCCAAGCGCGCTGTTGAGACACTGATCCCTCAGACCGACGTAGCCATTGAGCTGGGCGGTGAGGACGCAAAGATCATCTACTTTGACAACGGCATTGAGCAGCGCATGAACGGTACCTGCGCAGGTGGTACCGGTGCGTTTATCGACCAGATGGCGTCTCTCCTCAAGACCGACGCAACCGGCCTCAACGAGCTGGCAAAAGACGTCAAGCAGATTTACCCAATTGCATCTCGCTGCGGCGTTTTTGCTAAGTCCGACGTTCAGCCGCTGCTCAACGAGGGTGCCGCTCCTGCCGACATTGCAGCTTCCATCTTCCAGGCCGTTGCAAACCAGACCGTCTCGGGCCTGGCTTGTGGTCACCCTATCCGCGGCTACGTCGCGTTTCTCGGCGGCCCGCTGCAGTACCTCTCTGAGCTGCGCCGTCGCTTCTACATCACGCTTAACTTGGACGACGAGCACATCGTCTTGCCAAAGAACGCCCACCTCTTTGTTGCAACGGGCGCTGCTCTGGCGGGCGAGTCCGATCGATCAATCACCTTTACGCAGGTCATGGAAGCGCTGGACAACCTCAAGGATATCCAGGGCTCCGAGGTTGCTCGTCTGGACCCACTCTTTGCTACCCAGCAGGACTTTGACGACTTCAAGGCTCGTCACGACCAGGAGGTGGTCCCCAAGGGCCAGCTGGCCAACTACCACGGCCGCGTGTTTATTGGCATCGACGCAGGTTCTACCACTATGAAGGCTGCTGTTGTTGGCGAGAAGGGCGAGCTGCTTTACACCTGGTACGACAATAACAACGGCGATATCCTGGGCACCGCTCGCAAGATCATGGACTCCATCTACGACGAGATGCCTTCCGACTGCATCATCGGCCACGTCACAACCACCGGTTATGGCGAGGGCATCCTGATCGAGGCTCTGCGCGCAGACTCGGGCGAGATTGAGACCGTCGCTCACCTGCGCGGTGCTAAAGCTTTTGTCCCAGACGTTGATTTCATTCTTGATATTGGCGGCCAGGACATGAAGTGCCTGCAGGTCAAAGACGGTGTCATTGAGCACATCATGCTCAACGAGGCATGTTCTGCAGGCTGCGGCTCCTTTATTGCATCCTTTGCCGACTCCATGAAGATGGACGTCCGCGAGTTTGCAACCGCTGCAACTAAGGCAAAGCTCCCTGTTGACCTGGGCTCCCGTTGTACCGTCTTCATGAACTCCCGCGTCAAGCAGGCGCAGAAGGAGGGCGCAACCATCGGCGACGTTGCTGCTGGCCTTTCGTACTCCGTCATCAAGAACGCCCTGTTCAAGGTCATCAAGCTCCGCGACTTCAGCGAGATTGGCGAGCACTGCATCGTCCAGGGCGGCACCTTCATGTCCGACGCAACGCTCCGCGCATTTGAGCTGCTCACCGGCAGGGACGTCATTCGTCCAGACATCGCTGGCGTCATGGGTGCCTACGGCGCCGCTCTTCTCGCCCGCGACCGTGCGGGCATTGACGGCGTATCCACCCTGCTAGACCGCGAGTCCATCGACAACCTGCAGGTCAAGCTTACCAACACGCACTGCCGCATCTGCCCTAACAGCTGCATGCTTACCATCAACGACTTTGGCAGCGGCCACAGGTTTATCACCGGTAACCGTTGCGAGAAAGGCGCAGGTAAGAAGCGTGGTGCCAAGAAGAACGAGGCGCCAAACCTCTTTGCGTTCAAGAACAAGCTGCTGTTTGACCGTGAGTCGCTTCCCGCTGACGAGGCTCCACGCGGCACCGTTGGTATTCCTCGCTCGCTGAACATGTACGAGAACTATCCGTTCTGGCACACGTTTTTCACCAAGCTGGGCTTCTCGGTCATTTTGTCCGACCAGACCACTGCAAAGACGTACGACGCAGGTATCGAGTCCATGCCTTCCGAGTCCGCCTGCTATCCTGCAAAGCTTTCCCACGGCCACATCATGAACCTGCTGGCCAAGGACCCAGACTTTATTTGGATGCCGTGTATTCGTTGGGAGCGCAAGGAGGACGACTCCGCAACCAACCACTACAACTGCCCAATTGTCATGAGTTACCCTCAGGCGCTAGGCCTCAACGTGGACGAGCTCTCCGATCCGTCCATCCAATATATGGCTCCGTTCATTCCGTACGACAAGAAGAACGAGCTCAAGCGCCGTTTGTACGAGCTTATCAGTGAACAGCGCGAGAAGGACGCCCAGGCTGGTAAGGGTCGCTTCCGCGGCGAGCACATTACGCGCGCCGAAATTGACGCCGCTGTTGAGGCCGCATGGCAGGAAGACATCAACGTCAAGGACCAGATGCACCGCGCAGGTGACGAGGCTCTTGCTTGGATTGAGGAGCACGACGCTCACGGTATTGTTCTTGCAGGTCGCCCCTATCACAACGACCCAGAGATCAACCACGCCATCCCTGAGCTGGTCTCTTCCTTTGGCTTTGCCGTTCTCACCGAGGATTCCGTTGCTCATAAGATGATGCCTGAGCGCCCAATCCGCATCGTTGACCAGTGGATGTACCACTCACGTCTGTATCGTGCGGCTCGCTTTGTTGCATCCCGAAACGACCTGGACCTCATCCAGCTCTTCTCGTTTGGTTGTGGCCTTGACGCACTGACCACCGACCAGGTCCAGGAGATTCTTGAGGCTTCGGGCAAGATCTACACCATGCTCAAGGTTGACCAGGTCTCCAACTTGGGTGCTGCGCGAATTCGTATCCGTTCACTGATGGCTGCCTTGAACGAGCAGCAGGCAGAGCTCGAGCGACTTTCAGCTGCCGGCCTGGTTACCGAGGCCGTGCCACAGGGTGTTCGCATGGCCGATGGCTCTCTGGAAAAGGCCAGGAGCGCAAGTTCTTCTCGCCGTGCACCGGTGTATCGCGAGGCAGAATCCGCAGCTTACGAGAAGGTCCGCTACACCAAGGAGATGCAGGAGGCGGGCTACACCATCCTGGCTCCGCAGATGGCGCCAATCCACTTTGAGCTGGTAGAGGAGCTGCTGAAGGGTGCGGGCTACAACGTTGTGCTGCTGCCTTCGGTTGACCAGGGCGCCGTTGACATGGGCCTTCGCTACGTTAACAACGACATCTGCTACCCATCCATCCTGGTCACGGGCCAGATTATGGAGGCAGTGCTTTCGGGCAAGTATGATCTGACCAAGACCGCGGTTCTGATTTCGCAGACTGGCGGTGGCTGTCGTGCAACCAACTACATTGCACTGATTCGTAAGGCGCTCAAAGACGCAGGTCATCCAGAGATTCCGGTCATTTCTATCTCCGCCGCTTCCGGCCTTGACGAGGACAACCCAGGATTCAAGCTGTTCAAGCCCGATTTGCTCATCAAGGCAGTTTACGCGCTGCTATACGGCGACTTGATTATGCAGCTGCTGTATCGCGTGCGCCCATACGAGGCCGTCAAGGGTTCCGCAAATGAGCTGTATGACCAGCTCATGGCCGATACACGCTCCAAGATCAACGGAATTTCTCGCAAGGAATTTTACAAGCAGTGTCAGCGCACCATTGAGCTGTTTGACAGCCTGCCCGTGGTCAACGACCGCCAGAAACCACGCGTCGGCGTTGTTGGCGAGATTCTGGTTAAGTTCCACCCAACGGCTAACAACGAGCTGGTCAAGGTCATCGAGTCCGAAGGCTGCGAGGCCAACGTTCCGGGCCTGGTCGACTTCTTCCTGTTTGGTCTCTCCAACGCGATTAACACGCACAAGGAACTGGGCACTTCGTTCAAGAGCCGCATGACGCACATCGCGGGCATCAAGATGGTCCAGGGCCTGCGCGCGCCAATCAACAAGATGCTGGAGAAGTCCGAGCGCTTTGAGCCGTACCCCAACATCGATGAGCTGGCCGAGAAGGCTGGTCAGATCCTCTCGCTCTGCAACACGATGGGCGAGGGTTGGCTGCTCACCGCCGAGATGTGCGACCTCATTGAGACGGGTACGCCAAACATCGTCTGCGCTCAGCCATTTGCATGCCTACCTAACCACGTTGTTGGTAAGGCGGTTATCAAGCGCCTGCGTCAGATGCACCCTGAGTCCAACATTGTTGCTGTCGACTACGACCCAGGTGCGTCCGAGGTTAACCAGCTCAACCGTATCAAGCTGATGATTTCGGTGGCTAAGGAGAACTACAAGAACGGCGTAAATGGCGAGTTCAAACTAGAAAACGCAGACGACCCAGTTACCAATGACGCAACCATGCCGTATACCGGTCGCGACAAGTTTGGCCTGGATTCCGTTGTCCGCGAAGGCGGCCACTCCTGCTCTTCGCACCACATGTCTGCACTGGAAGCAACCGGTGCTAACCTGGGCGATCTTGGTCGCACCGCGCCTGACCACGGAAAAGATTACGGTTCCATCAGGCTTTCCGAGGAGCAGATGGCTGCTATCGAGCGCGCCAAGAAGAAAGCCGGCGTCAAGTAGCGCGGTCGACGCGTCTGCGGCGGCGGCCAGTCGTGGCTGCTGCGAGTGCGCACCCCGCGCTGACCAGCCGCGCAACCCGCGTAATTGGCTGCGAAGTTGGTGCGCAACCAGTGTGATCGGCTGCGAAGTTGCTGCGCGACCAGCTACAAAGTTGTAATTTGCACGTTAATGAGCCCCAAACTTTGGTTTGGGGCTCATTTTTGGCGATTTCGGGCCCAAAAAGGTAAAAAATGCGTTTAGTTGGTGTATTCATTTTAAAAATGAGGTGTTTTGACTCAATTAGTAAAAGAAATAGTTAAAACTTTTTCGCTTATCCTGGGCAAACGCTAATATAAAAAGTTGAACTAAATCTCTTCATTCCCAACTAAACGCATTTTTTACCACTTGGAGCCTCAAAAAAGGTGATTTTTCAAGTCACCGAAATATTTTGTGTATATAGCGTAACGAATATGCAATTTCATGCATAATGACGTTTCTAGCCGCGAAAAAGACGTATCGCTACGGTGACAGCATTGCATATCCCCAAGTATCACGCGTTTCAGCGCCTGCGACTCGCCCGCCGCAGCATGCGGTCCGTGTGTACTTGCAGTCGCCACGGGATAGAGATAAGTCATCTACCTGCGCATCACGCGCTACAGCTGCTTGACGCTCTTTCGCGAAACTACGGTGGTGTGCAGCTGCGAAATACAAGGCGCGTAATGGGCGTCAGTCGTCTGGTCAATGAGGCGTTTAACTGCGATTTCTCCCATTTCGTGCTTGGGAACGTGCACGGAGGTAAGCGATGGCTGGATCAGCTTGCAAATGCGGTCGTCGTCAAAACCCACAACCGAGACATCACCTGGAACGTCAATGCCCAGCTCACGTAGGGCGCGGACAACGGTTGCTGCCAAGCTATCGCTCTCGCAGAAAAACGCGGTGGGCAGCGAGTCACGCTTCTGTTCCAGCCAATCGACTAGTTGGCGATAGGCCTCCTCGGGCGCCGAGTCGACAAGCACGCGGTTGTTCTCGTCAAATGGGAATCGCATGTCGTCCAGCACGCGACGCATGCCGTGCTCACGCAGGGGATAGTTCTTGCAGCGCTCCACGTGGCCGACGTACCCGATGGCCTCGTGGCCGTGCTCAACCAGCAGGGTACACGCGCGATACGCTGCGGTTTCGTTGGCGGTAACCACGCAATCAAATGGCAGTTTGTCGCTCCAACTGTCCACAATCACCAGCGGCAGGCTGAACTCTTCCAGCAAGGAAAACTGATCGTCGGAGACAATCTCGGTGGCGAGAAGAACGACGCCAGCTCCCTCGTTTTGCTCCAGCTCTGCAATGTTTTTTCTGCTGGTAACGGGGTCGGGGAGGTCTAACGTTACCATCGCCGACGGCAGCCCAAGTCTGCGAGCAGCTCGTTCGATGCCGGTATAAACACCTGTTTGGAAGGTGCTTTCGTCGACAATGCGGCCGTTGACGCGTGCAATTGCAAAAATGATGCGTGAAATCTGAGTCGAGCGACTGTAGCCGAGGCGTGCGATGGCCTCCAGGATGATATTAGTTGCCTTAGCGCCGACGTTGCCTTTTTCGTTGAGGACATTTGAGACGGTTGCAGGAGAGTAGCCTGTTTCCGCAGCTACGTCTCGGATGCTTACCCTTGTCATGGCGTCCCCCTCAAACGTCAAAATAAACAATTCAACTAATACGTTAAAAACGTTTTACCTGCAAGTACTCCATAAAACTAATACATCAACTATATAAAAATTGTATAGATAAAACAACATAGACAATCTTGTTTAATTTGTTTACAATACCAACGTTAAGTGTTTAAACGCCGAGAAACCGGGCAATAAACAGGTAACATCGGCACAACGGTTGATGCCACCAGCTTGGCAGCCGCACGCAGCCACCAGCTGGGCAGCTGTCCACGGTCACCAGCTGGGCAGCCGTCCACGGTCACCAGCTGGGCAGCCGCACGCAGCCGCCAGCACGGCAATCGCGCGCCCCGCACGCAGTCCCGCGCAACTGCTTGCGCATCAACCACATATTAGGACGAGAAACCCCGTCCTGTCTCGAAGGAGAAGACATGAAAAAGGTAGTCGTAGCTTGTGGTTCCGGTATCGCAACCTCTACTGCTGTTGAGGCAAAGGTCAAGGATCTTCTCGATTCCAACGGCCTTGCTGGAACTTACAACATTGTTAAGTGCTCCATTGGCGAGGCAGTTGGCCAGTGCGCAGATGCAGATATTCTCATTGCAACTACTGAGGCACCTGCAAGCATTACCTGCCCATATGTCAGCGGCGTTCCTTTCCTTACCACCATTGGTAAGGCAGCTGCTGAGCAGCAGATTCTTGACATCCTCAAGTAAGTAGTTCGGTAATTTACACCCGCTCGCCAACGGCTGACCGCCAACGGCGGCGGGTGTTTGTTTTTTGTTCGAAAGAAGGTAAGTGTGGAAGCAGTAATTTCATTCTTCTCGTTCCTTCAGGGCCTCGGTGTTGCAGTCATGATGCCAATCATCCTGACCATCATCGGTTGCGCTCTGGGAGCAGGCTTTGGTAAGAGCCTCAAGGCTGGCCTTATGGTCGGCGTTGGCTTTATCGGCCTTAACCTCGTCATCAACCAGCTGTTTGGTACCGCAATTGGACCAGCAGTTCAGGAGATGATTCACCGCTTTGGCCTGACCCTCAACGTCATCGACGTCGGTTGGCCAGCAGGTGCAGCAATTGCACTCGGCACCACCATTGGTCTGGTTATCATTCCTTTGGCACTCATCGTTAACCTGCTTCTTGTCCTGGTTAACTTCACCCAGACTGTCAACGTCGACATTTGGAACTACTGGCACTACGCATTCGTCGGCTCCCTTGTTGCAAACGTCACCAACAACATCATGCTTGGCTTCGCTGCAGCAATCATCGACGAGGTCATCCTGCTTGTTCTTGCTGACGCAACCGCAAAGGATGTCCAGAAGGCACTCAACATGCCAGGCGTTTCTATCTCCCAGGGCTTCTCGCTTGCTTACGCACCAGTTGCTATGGGTCTGAACTGGCTGATCGATAAGATCCCTGGCGTTCGCGACATTGATATCGACGTCGAGTCCATGCAGAAGCGCTTTGGCGTCTTCGGCGAGCCACTGTTCATCGGCACCGTCATTGGCCTCATCATCGGCTGCGTTGCATACTTCGACGCTGCTGACATTGCAGGCTCCATCACCAAGATCCTGACCATCGGCGTCACCCTTGGTTCTGTTTTGATCCTCATCCCTCGTATGGCAGCTCTTCTGATGGAAGGCCTCCTGCCAATCTCCGAGGCAGCTTCTAACTTTATCCAGCAGCGCGTTAAGAACCGCGGCAACATCTGGATTGGCCTCGACTCTGCAGTTGCAGTTGGCCACCCAGTAACCCTGTCTCTGGCTCTTATCTGCATTCCTCTGATGGTTCTGTTTGCACTTCTGCTTCAACCAGTTGGCAACCAGACTCTGCCATTCGTTGACCTTGCTGCCGGTACCTACATGCTTGCAGTCGCAGTTCCTGTCTGCAAGGGTAACGGCTTCCGCGGCCTGATCATCGGCATTGTTTCCGTCATCATTGGCCTGCTGATCTCCACCGCTCTTGCTCCGCTCATCACACAGTCTGCAACTCAGGCTGGCTTCGACATCGCAGCTGCAGTTGGTAGCACCGGCGTTGCTGGTTCTTCCCTGATCACCGTCCTTTCCGACGGCGGCAGCCCACTGTCCGGCCTGTTTGTCCTGTTCTCCAGCATCAACCCAATCGTTGGCGTTGTAGTAACCGGCGCAATCGCTTGCGCACTTGCTGTGTGGAACCGTAGCCGCATCCTCAAGGAAGCTGCTGCAATGCACGAGGCTCAGGAGGCTTAGTCCCGTCCCGAGCAGGCCTCGTTGCCTACAAAGAATCGCAAGGAGGCTCGTCCAGGTTCCACTTGGCGAGCCTCTCTGTTTACCGCTTGACCCCAAAGGCGAGAAACCATGTCCAGTTCAAAGTCCTCTTCAACCAGCAAGCGCCCGTCGGCCGACGACCGCGCCGCAGCCCGCATCGACGCTGCGACCCGCGATGCTGCTGCTACCAGCGCCGACGACCACGTCGTAGCCCGCGCTGACGTCGCAGCCGTGACCAGCGCCGACGCCGCAAGCGCAGCCAAAACGGTCACGTACACGTACGACCGTCGCCGCTACGTTATCGACGTGCTGCTGCCCAACTACGTCTCAATAATCGTACTTATCGCGGCAGTCGTGCTGTTTGCGCTCGGGTTTATCCGCTGGTTGATGCTCTTTTTGGTGGTAGTTTGCCTGTACTCGATCCTCAACGCGTTTCTCGCGCATGCCTATCCTGAGCAGGTTATTCTCGCCCCAGACTCAATCACATTTGTAACGGGTAAACACAAATCAACCTACAAGTTGTCCCAGATCACGCAGATTCGCGTGCGAGAGGCCCCGCAAGGACTGCGCTCGTACGTGTGCATCAACAAGGCCACGCCGCTGCAGGGTCGCTTCTACCTGACCTGCGGCGATATGACCGACGCCGAGGGCAACGACGCCCGAGAGGTCTACAAGCTGCTGCTTGACCTCGAGGCAAAACTAGATCCCAACGGACTGCGCGTGCGAGCGCGCCGCCAGCAACAGAAAGGGGAGTAGCAATGGCTACAACCGACGCTGAGTTTCTAAAGCCTGAGCTCGTTTTCTTTGACATTGAGGCTAAGGACGCCTTTGAGCTGTTTGACCAGCTCGAGACTCGCCTGAGCAACCTCGGCTACATCAAGAACACCTGGAAAGACGCTATTTCAACTCGCGAGAAAAATTATCCAACCGGACTCGCTTTTCCTGCAGGTGAGATTGCAATTCCACACACCGATCCCGTCAACCTTGAGAAGCCTTACATTGCAATCATGAAGCCATCCAGCCCAATCAACTTTGAGCCAATGGGCGGTGACGGCGACACTGTTCCAGCAAAACTCGTCGTTAACCTGGGTATTATGCGTGACGGCGGTCAGGTAGAGATGCTCCAGAGCCTGATGGGCATCTTCATGGACGAGGCAAAGTCTGCCGACGTCTTTGGCCAGACCACTGCAGAAGGCATGGTCGCCGCGTTCTCCAAGTACCTCTCCGAGTAGCGCGGGCGGCGCGGTTAGCGCGAACGCTTCGGCGAACACACGTGCAATCGGCTGCGAAAATTGAGGTTTGCACGTTAATGAGCCCCAAACTTTGGTTTGAGGCTCATTTTTGATGAATTTGGGCCCAAAAAGGTAAAAAATGCGTTTAGTTGGTGTATTCATTTTGAAAATGAGCTGTTTTGACTAAATTGGTAAAAGAAATAGTTAAAACTTTTTCGTCTTTCCTGGGAAAACATAAAGATAAAAAATTGAACTAAATTCTTCGATCCCCAACTAAACGGGTTTTTTACCGCTTTAGCTCTCAAAAACGGCAAATTTTCGCGCTGAGGAAAAATTTTGCGTATAAAACGCATGAAAAATGCAATTTCATGAATAACAGCGTCAATCCATGGCTACAAGCAGTGTTCCTTTGGTGTCAGAGTCAGACTACGCCAAGCAAATCCACTGAATTACGCGACTAGGCTGTATACTCGCGAGCTAGCAGCAACAAAAGTGCTGTTCAACGTCAGATGCTCGGACGCAGGGAACCATCGCGTCGAGAAAACTACGCGGCCACCGTTCAGGTAAATCTCCACGGTAGAGCCGTCGACAACAATACGCAGGTCAGAGAGCTGCTTTAACTCAATAGAGCGTTGAGTTCTACCTGCAGCGGTGTCCTCGTCAATGAATTGCAAGATAAAAATGCCCTTGGAGTAAGAAAGCACAAGCGCGTCGTTGAGGACAAGAGTTCCATCTCCGGAGATGCCAGAGATCTCAATATCCGCAGATAGTTGATCTATTTCGACGAAGCCGTCAGCGTCGAATTCCGCGTATTCGTGTCGCTTAGCATCAAGCTCTTTAACTGGATGTTGCAAAATAACACCGTTATCAGACAGCGAAAGTTCTCGGGGCAGAGTAAGGTTGTGGCAGAAACCAATGCCCGCAGGATAACTGTGGTAAATCGGATCAATGATGCCCATCCATCCAATCAAGATGGTACGACCAGAATCGTCGACGAACGTTTGAGGTGCGTAGAAGTCAAAACCGTGATCCCAGAGCACAAAATTTTCGGTAGAAACAGTTTCAACATTGATAAGCTTCTGCCCCTCTGGAAGCGGAAAATAACCCGACTGCCAGATGTTTTGCCACTTGTCGAGAGGCTCGCTTGAAGCATTCTCTTGCAAGTTAACGGGATCGCTCAAGCGCAACCCCTTGGACGCACCGATGCTTGACTCCGTACCAGCACTTGGCCCCGTACCAGCGCCTTCTCTTAGCCCCTGCGGACACACAGATAGAAACTCCTGGTCATCTAGCTGCACCAAAAAAGGGCATTCCCACATGTAGCCAAACGCCTCACGATGACCCAGGTCGTTAGCCCCGCGTATAACCGAGTGGAGCGTCCACGACTCGCCACAATCACTGGAGTCGTAAATCAACACCGCTCCCGAATCGCAGCGTTCATCTGCGGATTTCGCGGGACCAGCCGCAGTGTCCCTCTCGCGAGCACCTAACAGCATGCGCAGAACCCCGTCTTGCTCCCAAACCTTCGGGTCGCGCACGTGGTTTGTGCAGGTATCGGGGTAGTCGGCCGGCTTCAAAACAACGCGCTTTGGCGAGAAACCCAGTCCATCTTCAGAGGTCACCATAACCTCATAGGCCTCTCGACCGACGTCAATGCCGTCGGCCTCTGGGTGCGTTTCGTCCATAACGTTTCCGGTGTAGAAGAGCCGCATGACCTCACCAGCCGCGTCGCCGTGAACGCAGTCGCCGGCCGCCACACTGTCGTGACCACAGCCGCCTGCTGCGTCGTGTGTCTCAATCCAGGCCGAACCCGAAAACACACCGTCCTTATCGCAAGCTGCGTCTGGAGAAATCGCAATAGGTAGCGTCTCCCAAGAGAGCAAATCCTTGCTCACAGCATGTCCCCAGTAACGCAGCTCGTTGGCAGGCCACTCGGGAGTGTACTGGTAAAACGCGTGGTAGACGGACTTAAACTGACAAAGTCCGTTGGGATCATTCATCCAACCCTGAGGTGGGAAGAGATGAAATTGTGGCATCCAAAAGTCGTTTGTCATAGCGCTCCGTCTTTCGCATTTCTTGCAATTATTATGGCATGTGCGCGCAAAGTTCGTGCAGGTAGGTTTAATTCTTTTTGAGTTGCGGTACAGTAAATGCATACAACATTCAACGCACACAGCAAGGCTGGTTAACGCCCGCACCTGCCCGCCGGCGTCCGACCCACGTCGCCTTGCTTGAACCAGAAAGGATACTTATGCCTGAAACCATGCCTAACCGGCTCCCCGATGTCGCCGAGCGCTTCATGCGCTACGTGCAGGTTGACTCCCAGTCCAACCCCGACAACGACACCGTAACGCCTTCCACACCTGCTCAGCACGAGATGGCTCGCTACCTGGGCGAAGAACTCAAGGCGCTGGGCTGCACCGACGTCACCGTCGACGAGCACGCCTACGTTACCGGCACCTTCGCCGCATCCAAGGGCGCCGAGTCGGCTCCCGCGCTGATGCTTTGCTCGCACCTGGACTCGGTCATCGACGCGCCTGCCTCGGGCATCAAGCCGCACGTCGTCCACTACGAGGGCGGTGACCTGGTCGCCGGCGTCGTCAACGGCAAGACCATCGCTACCACCCAGGAGCAGGTCCCTGACCTCAAGGATTTTGTGGGCATGGACATCATTTGTTCCGACGGCTCCACACTGCTTTCCGCTGACGATAAGGCCGGTGTGGCTGAGATCTGCGCCCTGCTCAAACGCCTGGGCGACAACCCCGAGCTCGCTCATCCTACACTCAAGATTGCGTTTGTCCCTGACGAGGAGATCGGTCACGGTGCAAGCCTGCTTGACCTGGACAAACTTGGTGCAGCATACGGCTACACTGTCGACGGCGAGGCCCTCGGCGAGTTCAATTACGAGTGCTTCAACGCAGCTCACGCCGACGTCTACTTCAAGGGCGTCATGGTCCACCCCGGCAGCGCCAAGGACGTCATGATCAACGCAATCACCGTGGCTTCCGAGTTCCAGCAGATGGTCCCCGCCTTCGAGCGCCCCGAGCACACCGAGGGCTACGAGGGCTTCTACCACCCAATCGCCATCGAGGGCTCCGCGTCCGAGGTCAAGCTTAGCTACATCGTCCGCGACCACGACGCCCAGATCTTTGCCAACCGCCAGCAGGTCCTGCAGGATATCGCTGCGTTCTTGAACAAGCGCTATGGCGAGAATACCGTCCGCGTTGAGATTCACCAGGAATATCGCAACATGGCCGAGAAGTTCGACGGCTACGAGTTCCTGATTGATTATGCACTTGAGGCAAACCGCGAGGTTGGCATTGAGCCTAAGCCTGTTGCTGCTCGTGGTGGTACCGACGGCGCTCAGCTCACGTTCCGCGGCCTGCCTTGCCCTAACATTGCTACCGGCGGATACAACGCTCACTCCGTGCGCGAGTTTGTCCCTGTTCCAAGCCTTGAGGTCACCGTTGACCTTCTGGAGAAGCTCGTCGCCAAGTTCGCCGCTCGCGGCTAGCGCCCGCGTCGCGACCGCACGCCGCCCGCGCCACGCCGACCGTCGCAGCTCGCACGCCGCGCTCGCACCCGCGCGACCCGCGCCGCCCGTCGCCCGCACCCGTTTGACGTGCGATTTTGCCATTCATAGCTTGATTGCTACCGTCTACGCTCCCGTTCACCCTTGTCAATTAATGGCGGGCGGGAGCGTAGCATAATTAAGAGGGGTCATCGTTCTTTTTTTTCGTGGGGAAAGGGAGGTCGCAATGCTCGCAGTGTTGTTTGGAATAATTGTCGTTGCGGCACCCGTTACAGCTGCGATTTTGGAGCACTCGGGCAATGTTGGAATCTCCGAGCGCCGCCATAGCCACCACGATACCTACGTGACTCCCGCATCGCTCACGCGTTCGCTCATTATCGACATGGCGTTTGTCAGCGCCATCGCAGTTATTCTCGGCTGGCTCTGCTACGTTAACGTGTTCACGCCAAACCCAGACATTGTTATGGCGTTTTTTGCGTCCTTCTCGGTTGTTATGTTTATGGCGTGGTACATCTTGAGCCGCTACAAAGTCTCGCTGTTTGACGATGAGATGGTCATGGTCCCGTTCCTTGGACACGAGATTACCATCAATTACCAGGATATTAAGCGTATGGAGTGGGTCGGCGGCCGTCGAGGTTCTGGATTTAGAGATCTTCTAATTTGGACTTCGGACACGTCAAAGGTGCGTCTCTCGGGTATGATTGGACTAGACCAAGTGTTGCTCAAGATTGATCGCTTTGACGTCTTGGCACATAGTTCAACAAGGTAGAAGTGCAACGCCGCAGCTTAGAGTCGTGCCGACCTGGAGCTTTCCGGCTCAAGCTGCTTCGGCGTAGAGCTGCGTCCGCTTGGGCTGCGACGCGCGTCGCGTTTGCCCAGCTACGCAGCATGCAGTAACGGGGGACGTTTGTGATTAAGCTTGTTTTATCTGATATGGATAACACGCTGGTGCCTTTTGGCAACAGACGCGTGTCGGACTTCACACGCAAGGCTATTCACACGCTCCTGGAAGAAACGGACATCGCGTTTGGTCCCTGTACCGGCCGAGATTACGTTGAGTTGATGCGTCTCTTCAGTCTTGATGAGGCGTGCATGCAAACGGGCGTCATGTCCACGGGCAAGCGCGTGCTGTACAAGGGCAAGACTATCTCGCTCTCCATCTTTGACCACAAAACGTTGCAGGGCGTCGCAGATGCTCTTGCTGACG
The DNA here is from genome assembly GCA_938036925.1 of uncultured Atopobium sp. GTDB lineage: Bacteria > Actinomycetota > Coriobacteriia > Coriobacteriales > Atopobiaceae > Lancefieldella. The sequence goes on along the minus strand of CALHVU010000003.1, from coordinate 15,002 downwards.
AGAAGAACATGTTCTTGGTCTGCTATCCAGAGAAGACTAACCTTTTTAACCCGGCCTATGTTGTCGGCCCGCTGGACAAAGATATTCTCGCCGATTACGAGCGTAAGTTGGTGTTTGTTTCGGGCATTGTTGATCAAGTCCCCAATGACGTCGATTTTGTCGCCGCAACAATTGCTTGTCCGGGAACAGAAGAGGACATGGAGCGCTGTCGCCAGAAAGTGGCCGCAGCCTGCCCAGACGTGTACACCATGTCGGTTGTTCCCCAGTGGTTTGACGTGCTGCCCAAGGGTGTGTCCAAGCTGACTGGCTTTGAAACACTCCTGGAAAGAACAGGCATTTCTCCAGAAGAGGTGCTTGTTTTTGGAGACGGCGAGAATGACGTTGAGATTTTAAGTAAAGTTCCGCACTCGGTGGCGGTGGCAAACGCAATTCCAGAGGTCAAGCAGGTAGCAAAGCATCACGTAGGTGCCTCTGCAGATGACGGTGTTGCGCACGCCCTGCTAGAGCTGGTGCGCGCAACAAAAGCAGGGGAGACACCCCGTTTTATGATGGAGAACTAGCATGATTAAACTCATTGCATCGGACATGGACGGTACGCTGCTGGACCAGAATTCCGAGGTTCCGCCAGAGACATTTGAGCTGATCGAAGAGCTATACAAGCGTGGCGTTCACTTTGTCGCAAGCTCTGGTCGTCGCTATGATACGCTGCGCTGGTTGTTTGAGCCGGTTGCAGACAAGATTGACTACGTGGCTTCCCTGGGCACGCAGGTCTATGTAGAGAACGAAGTCGTCGACCGCGAGGTTTTCTCGTCAGCTTCTATTCGTAAGCTGTTTGAGTTGACGTCCGAGTTTGACTGTATTCACCTGGTAGTTTATGACCGCACACATACGTATTTGCTGGATGACCAGAGCTCGTTTGTGCGCGAGCTGGATAAAGACCTGCCTAACGCTGAGCGCGTGTTTGATCCACCTTCACCTGACGTCAGCATCATCAAGGCTGCTATTTGCTGTGATTCAAGGGCTCGCTCGATGGACATGGCCATGATTCTTGAGCGCGAGATGGGCGACAGGCTTTCGTTCATGCCTTCCGGCGAGACGTGGATTGACGTGGTGCCTCGTGGTGTGAACAAGGCCACAGGACTTGAGCAGATTCGCAGGTACTATGGCATTTCTCGCGACCAGATTGCCGTTTTTGGCGACTCCATGAACGACTACGCTATGCTGCGTTATGCGGGCACCGCGTACGTTATGGACAACGCTCGCTACGCGCTCAAGACAATTGCCACCAAGGTCATTGCACCTAACACCGAGCAGGGCGTTCAGAAAGAAATGCGTCGTATTCTGGAAGAGTTGGCGTAAAGAATCGGCACTGTTTTCAAAATTGTTCAGCATGACCATTTGGCGATAATTTCATACCGTTAGTCCCGTTCCTTTCTCAGTTTGATGGACTTATTTCGAGAGTCGAAATAAGGTAGTACAGGCAGAAATGGAGAGGAGGGGACACGTATGTCAATTGTCAGCACTAAAGATATTGCATATTCCAATAAACGCGCTGTTATTCAAGCACTGTGCGAGAAAAACGCTCTGTCTCGTGTTGAATTGGCACGTGAATTATCTCTTTCTCCTAGTACCGTTACTACTATTGTCCAAGACTTGCTTCAGTCAAAAATGGTTGAAGAAAGTCCAGAGCGCGTAGTAACCGCTGGTAGATCAAAGACTCTTCTGCAACTTGCTCCAGAATTTGGTCTCTTGGGACTCGTCAGAGTTTCTCGCCAGAGTCAGGAACTTATACTTGTGGACATGACTCTTAACGAGCACGCTCGCATCACGCTATCAGAAGAAGCTCCTTCGGGAAAAACCCTTCTTGAGGGGATTGAAGCTGCTCTTACAAGGCTTATTGTTGACGACGCAATTCTTAAGGGAATTGGAGTTTTGCTTGAAGGCGATGTGCTGGAATCAGAGCTTTCCGTCATGTATTCAACGGGCCATGATTCGGCAACAATTTCTCTGGTACAAGCATTAAAGACCACCTTCAGGGTAGTGGTGAAGCAGTTTGAGCAGAGTGACTTTGCCCTTTCTCATGTTGAGAGCACGGACAACATTGAGGGCGTTTCTTCGTACTTGCATCTTTCATTTGGATCACGAGTTGTGGCTCAAGTTGTTTGCGATAACGTCCCTCTTCCAATGAAAGAGGGACTAAATGCTGATATTACTCAGCAGCTTGTTACCTCAGAGGGCCTGCAGCTTGATGCATTAATGAATCTTATAAGCGCCGTTCAGAGTCTTTTCTCTGTTGATGCTGTAGTTGTATCTGTACCTGAAGAAGATGGTTCTGCCTCTTTGCTTAAGACGGATGCGCTCAATAAGGCGCTGTCTACTCCTGCGCTTTTGGTGCAAAAATTTGCTCAGTTTGAGGAATTTCCAAAACTGATCGTAACAAGAATGACTTCAAGAAACTTACTGAGAGATGCTGTTTCTGCCCTAAGATTTGCCTGTCTTTGTCCAGAAACTGTCCAGCTTTGGAAACAAGTGCTTGTTTCTGGCTGGCATCCAGTAAGTTCAGTGTAGGTATTTGGTAAGACTTTCGCAGGTCATGTGCAAGAAATCGGTAAGGCTTGCGTAAGAAAAGCAAGGTGCTTGTGGGGAAGTAGTACGCTATGTGCCGCGCTGGAACAAAGGTGTTTCTCGACTTTGTCTGCTCATCAAAGTCGTCAACATGGTGCTCAGGCATCTATAGAAGTACGTGTAGGTTGTTTGAAGGAGAGATAGCTGCACTTGCTATCAAACAATGTGTTCCTAAGGAGGAAACATGGTTCAGGGTATTTTGATCCTCTTGGTCTTTGTGGCTGTAGCTGCATTGATGATGACTAAGAAGATCCCAACTCTGCTTGCCCTGCCACTGATGGCCATTTTGATTTGTGTCATCGCAGGCGTTCCAATGTTTGGAAAAGATGGTGACGGAAAAGAAATTGGCTGGCTGACATCAGTATTTGAGGCTGGTACTGTTCGTATGGGCGCCGCAATCATGGCTGTTATTTTTGGTGCATGGTTGGGTCAGCTTATGAACAAAACTGGTGTTACCGAGACAATCATCAAGAAGAGCGCAGAGCTTGGTGGCGATAAGCCCCTGGTAATCACCTTGATTATGTCTATCGCAGTGGCTGTCCTCTTCACGACACTTTCTGGCTTGGGATCTATCATCATGGTTGGCTCAATCGTTCTGCCAATTTTGATTTCTGTTGGTGTTCCCGCAGCTAGTGCAGCATGTATCTTCTTGATGTCCTTTACCACTGGTCTGGCACTCAATATTGCCAACTGGACAACCTTCGCTAAGCTCTTCAACCTAGACATTGCTCAGGTTCAGGGTTTTGAGGTTTATCTGGCTGTTGCAACTGGTATTGCAACTTTGATCATGATTGTTGTTGAGTTCAAGCGTAATGGCATTAAGTTTGCCTTTAGCGCTCCAGTTGCTGAGCAGAGCAACTCCAAGCAGCTCACCGGCGTTGCTGGTGGTCTTGCAATGCTGACTCCACTCATTCCTATTGTGCTTGTTGCTTTCTTGAAGGTTCCTGTTACTCCAGCATTTACCGTTGGTATTCTGTGGTGCCTGCTGTTCACCTCTAAGAGCTTCAGCAAGGCAATGAATCTTCTTGCAAAGACTTGCTATGACGGTGTAACCGACGCTGGTCCTGCAATCATCCTGATGGTTGGCATTGGTATCCTTTACCTTGCAGTTACCAACCCAACGGTTAAGGCAGTCCTTAACCCATTCCTGCTCGGCATCATGCCACAGAACCTTGTTGCATACATCATCTTCTTTGCGGTTCTCTCGCCATTGGCTTTGTATCGTGGACCTATGAACATGTTTGGTCTTGGTTCTGGTATCGCAGCTCTTATCATTGGCCTGAACACCTTGAATCCTCTTGCTGTCATGGGTGCATTCCTGTCTGCAGAGCGCATCCAGGCTGGTGGCGACCCAACCAACACTCAGAACGTTTGGACTGCAAACTTCTGCGAGGTTGACGTCAACACCGTTACTCGTAAGATGCTTCCTTACCTCTGGGCAGTTTCCATCATTGGTGTAATTCTGTCTGGTGTTCTGTACTTCTAAGTTCTGACCTTGGGGCGAGAAGACCCTCTTGTTGTGGGCTTCTCGCCTCGTTTTTTCTTGCAGCTGATAGATTGCTGTAAATCGAGGAGGAAACGTGAAAGTTCGTATTGGAATCGACGTTGGCGGAACATTTACTGATGCTGTTGCCATCGACAATGATACGTACGAAATTATCGGCACGGTTAAAACACCTACCACACACACCGCTGAAGCGGGTGTCGCAGCAGGTATTGTGCAGGTGCTTCATGGTGTTATGGAGCAGCACAACATTAAGCCTGAAGATGTTGTCTTTATTGCTCACGGTACTACTCAAGCAACAAACGCCCTGCTTGAGGGTGATGTTGCTCAGGTTGGTATCGTAACGCTTGGTAGTGGTCTTCAGGGAGCCAAGAGCAAGAGTGACACAAACGTTGGCGATATTGAACTTGCTGCCGGTAAATTCCTGCGTACCAAAAATGCTTTTGTAGACACATCCTCCGATGTAGAAGCTGGTATTAAGAGCGCAATCGAACAGCTCTTCTCGGAAGGTTCAACTTCTTATGTTGCAGCCGAAGCATTTAGCGTAGACGATCCAACTAACGAGAACGCCGTAATTGCAGAATGCTCTGATAGAGAAGTTCCTGCTACGGCTACAAATGACATCTCTAAGCTTTATGGCCTGGCTATCCGTACTCGTACAGCAGTTGTTAATGCGTCTATCATGCCAAAGATGCTTGAAGCTGCAAATATGACTGACAAGAGTATTCGCGAGGCAGGCATTGAGTCACCGCTTATGGTTATGCGCTGCGACGGCGGTGTTATGACTGTTGATGAGGTCCGTCATCGTCCAATCCTAACCATTCTTTCTGGTCCTGCAGCTGGTGTAGCTGGCGCTTTAATGTATGAGAAGCTTACCGACGGCCTATTCTTTGAAGTTGGTGGCACTTCTACCGATATTTCTTGCGTCAAAGACGGCAAGGTTATGGTCAAATACGCAGAAGTCGGTGGCCACAAGACGTACCTCTCGTCACTAGATGTGAGAACCGTTGGTATTGGTGGCGGTTCTATGGTTCAAATCTCTGATGGTAAGGCTGTTGATGTGGGACCTCGTTCTGCTCATATTGCTAACCTGGATTATGAGGTTTATACCGATGCAGAAAATATTGTAAATCCACGTTTGGTTGCTGTTCGTCCTATGGATGGAGACCCTGAATACGCAGCTATTGAATGTGATGGAGGTCTTCGCGTTTGCTTGACCATGGCTGGCGCTGCAAACCTTGCCGGTTTTGTTCCCGAGGGTGATTACGCTCACGGTTCTGTTGAGGCTGCTCGTGCGGCTTGGGCTCCTCTTGCAGAGAATATGGGCGTAAGTGTTGAAGAAGCAGCAGCTCAGGTTCTTGCGTTTGCCGCAAAGAAAAACGGCGCTGTAGCGGAACAGCTTATGAAAGACTACGGCATGGATCCTCGTACTACCGTGTACGTTGGCGGTGGCGGTGGCGCTTCTACGGTAGTACCACACTTGGCAAAGACCATGGGTCATACGTTCCGCATTGCTAAGAACGCACCTGTCATCTCAACTATTGGTGTTGCTCTTGCTATGGTCCGTGACATGGTTGAGCGTAGTGTTACTAACCCAACCGACGATGATATTGTCAGCGTTAGGCGCGAGGCGGAAGCTCGTGCTATTAAGATGGGTGCAGCTCCTGGAACCGTTGAGGTTACCGTTGAGGTGGATACTCAGCGCCACGTTGTTCGTGCAATTGCTGTTGGTGCTACTGAGCTGCGCAGTAAAGACGTTAATGCTACACGCTTGAGCGCAGACGAGCTTAAAAAGCTTGTAGTAGAAAATCTTGGAGAGGGTGCAGAAAACGTTTCTGAGGTTGCTCACTCTTCTGAGCTCTTTGCTTATACTGCAACCACAACAGAAAAGAAGCTCTTTGGTCTTCTCACCAAGAAACGCACAGCTCTTCGTCTTATTGATTCCGAGGGTGTTATTAGACTTCAGCGTCCAAATGCTGAGGTTTTGCAAGAGTCCATTAGTTCTTGGCGCAAGGGCGTAACAGCCCTGGTAGAAGACTTGACCGTATATAACGACGGTGGGGCAAATTTGCCAAACGTCTATGTTGTGGTAGGCAAGCGTATTATCGATCTGTCTGGAATGACTTCTCTTGAACAGATTTTGAGCCTTGCCTCAGTTGAGCTGGGCGGTTATCCATCTGACGAGCCCGTTATCATTGCCGCTACACTTCGTTTAGGTGACTAAACTTATATGCAGAGCGCAGAACACACTTTGGCGAGAAAACCGGAGAACCTTGAAGCGGAGTTTATCTCTGACTCTGCTTCACGGTTTCCGTTTCCAACTAAAGAGCTTGCTCGTAAAGAGCTCTTGTGGGATCGCTTTGCTGCTCGAATTCCTGAAGAGGATAAAGAGCGCGTGATTGATTTGGCTTGGTCAAAGGGTGAGCGCGCTGCACACATGGTATTTGAAGAGTCACATAGTCAAAGTGACTTCTTTCAAATCTGCAAAGATGAAGGCCTGACCATTATCAAAAAAGATATTGATTGCGTATATGGAAACCAGCGCTATTTTAGTGATTACGTTTCTGGTACAAAAGAAATCACACTCTATGAGCAATCATGTGCGCTGTGGGCAAAGCAAAATCAACTTGAGGTTCATGAAGCCCAAAATCTTATTTTGATGCACGAGTTTTTTCATGTTTTGGAGACAACACAGCTTGGACTAACCAGTAAAGAATACCTTGTTCCACTGTTTACTATTGGCCCTTTTAAACTGGGAAAAACAGGTATTCACGCACTGTCTGAAATTGCAGCACATGCATTTACTAACACCTATTATGGTTTACTACATAACGTTTCTGACACAGGAGGAAACAATGAATCATAAAGAAATTACCTGGAATAACCTGCAGATTCCTGTTGTTGGAAGTTTTGATGTAGTCATCATTGGAGGCGGTGTTTCTGGCTCTGCCTGCGGAATCCGTTGTGTTAATGAGGGCCTCTCTACGCTTATTGTGGATAAATCAAATTTGCTTGGAGGCTCTGCTACACGAGCGCTTGTATGCCCTATGATGCCGTCGTATGTCCGTCATCTACCTGTTCTTTCTACCATTGAACAGCAGCTTTTGGCCTCAGGTGATGCAACACGCGATGACTACACTACGATGATTTGGTTTGCTCCCGAGCGTTTGGGAGAGGTATACGAGCAGCTCTACACTACAAAGGGCGGTCAAATCCTCTACGATACATCTCTTGTAGCTGCTGTTTTGTCAGATGCAGATGACGAGAAAACCATTACACACGCAATTCTTGCCTCAACTGAAGGATTGATTGCAGTAACAGCTCAAACATGGATTGATGCTTCAGGCGATGCTGTTTTGTCTAGAGCTTCCGGTGTGCCAGTTGCGGCTGGTGATGAGGACGGCATCAATCAGGTTTGCAGTCTGCGTTTTACCATGGGTGGCATTGATGTGGAGCGCTATAGAGACTATGTACTCTCACTTGATGATCACTTCTCGCCATTGGTTGAGGGATATTTCTTTGAGTCCGCAATGGTTGCGGGGAAGAATTTTAAGTTGGAGCCAAAGTTCCGTGAAGGAATTGAAGCAGGCATTCTTGAAGAAGAGGACTTGCGCTATTACCAGATCTTCTCGCTTCCTGGAAAGCCTGGTTGCATGGCGCTAAATTGTCCACACATTGCAAGCATGCAAAAAAATACTTCAGGAGCCGCACGTTCTAACGCAACAGTTGAGGCGCACGCTCGTATTCGCCGTCTTGTTACGTTTTTGCAGCGTATGATGCCTGGATTTGAGCAAAGCTATCTTATGGAGCAGGCTTCACTTTTGGGTGTTCGTGAGAGCTGGCGTGTTGAAGGTCAGACAATGCTTACCGAGGAAGATTACGTTAATCAGGCTCGGTTTGATGACGGCCTTGTTCGTGGTGATTGGTATATTGACGTTCACTCCAATAAGGGTGGTCTTTTCCACAAAAACACCTACAAGCAGGGTGATTATTACGAGATTCCATTCCGCTCGATGGTCACCAAGCACATCAATAACCTGGGAGTTATTGGACGTTGCATCTCTACAACATTTTTGATGCAGGCTAGTGTTCGTATTATTCCAACAGTTACCGATATGGGCGACGCCATGGGTAGTGCATGTGCTCTGGCAAAACGGACGGAAACACCACTTGCCAAGCTGGATGGCGTGGCAGTGCGTGCAGAAGTTGAGCAAATGAAACCGTTGAATTCATAATTGCCGTTTAAGAATTGTAGAAGCTGTGATAAACTTCTACAGTCACGGGCGATTGGCGCAGCGGCTAGCGCAGGTGCTTTACACGCACAAGGCCGGGAGTTCAAATCTCTCATCGCCCACCATGGAACCTCACGCGGCGCCCTCGGGTGTCGCGTTTTTTATCGGCTGCTCTTTTTCTTATAAGATCGTCACCTTTTTGTAAGTTAGTTCGATGGTATCAATTAGGTATGTGGCGCATTATAAAAATGCAGATAAATATAAAGACGATGTTGTTAAAGCCAATAGAGTAAGGGCAATATACTATGAATTTGTTAATAAAAATTGTAGTTGGAAATGTACGCCGTAATCTTAGCGACTTTGGGGTTTATTTTGCTGCATTGGCAACGGGTGCCTGCCTCATGTATTCATATGCAGCATCTGGAGATTATTTATTTGCCTTAGTGAATGACGAATCGGTCCGTTCACTTTTTGTTTCGGAGGCAAATTACAGCCTAGCATTTGGTATTTTGCCTTTTTTGGTGTTTTTGAATGTTACGTCATACGCAAATAAATTTTTGATTCGTCGACGTCTTCCCGAATTTGCTTTATATGAATTTGCGGGTCTTGAAAAGAAAGATGTCATTAGCATATTGCGATATGAAACTATTCTGGTTTCAGGAAGTGCGCTTATTGGTGGAATTGTAGTAGGTATTGCTATTTCGCCGTTTGTAGAAATGATTGTAAGCTGGTCATACGCCCTACCAATGAAATTTGTTGTTGTTGCTTCTCCATTGGGTGCCATTGTGACAACAATAATATTTTTTATAACGATGTTCGTGCTCTCCTGGGGTAGTAAGCGCATTTTAAAGAAGTCTACGTTATTGCAGATGATGTCTGCAAAAAAAGAAAATGATTCATCAAAACCACTTTCAATTTTACGAGCAATCTTTGATGCATGTATAGGTGTTTTGTTGCTGGCAATTGTTTATGTTGTGTGCGCTCAGGTTCCGTTTGCCTTTATTGGTTTCATGATTCCTTTTGGTGCCTGTGCCATTTTTGGATCATTTTTTGTGTTCCGTTCAACACTTGTGTTACTTCCACGCGTTCTTAAGAAAATTCCAGGTATATGGTATCGAGGGTTAAACGCATTTTCTGTGCGTCAAGCTGAAGGTGTGGCACGCAACGCTTCCAAAGCCATGACGTGTTCAGCAGCCCTATCTTCTGTAGGTATGTGCATGTTTGTCTTTGCTGTTGTTCTTCGCACTCAAATTTTTGAGGTAATTTCTTCACAGGATATGAGTGCTTCGGATGTTTCTGGACCTTTTGGCGTTATTGTATTCACCTGTTCTTTTTATGCGGTTGTGTTACTTGTATTTTCTTCCGTCATTTTGGCAGTTCAACAGCTTTCGCTTGCTGCAGACAATAAAGAGAGGTATTACAAGCTGTATGAATTAGGGGCTTCTCGAGAAATACTTTCAAAAAGTTTGCTTACTGGCGTACTGTGTAATTTTTTGTTCCCGGGTATTTTTACCGTGATTCATGCAATTTTTGGACTTAATGTTATTCGTTTTATGAGCGTAGAAATGTTCCAAACTGCCATCGAGCCAAGCATTTGGCCTGTTGCATTACTCACACTTTTTGGTTTTGTAGTGTATTTCTTTATTACGTATATCGGAGCTAAAAAGAACGCATTATCAATGCATATTTAGTCATTACGTTAAAGGCAGTGGCAACAAATAGCAATAAATAGCAACAAAGTAATACCAACAAGAGCAACAATAAAGTGTTTCAGAGGGCGGTGTACAGACAGGTATACTAGAGTCGTTTCAAAAATAACTAACTGCTTTTCTATGCAGATGTGAAAAGGAACGCTATGAAATCTGACTCTACGCTGCAATCTAACGCTTCTTTGCAAGTTTTACGTTCGTATAACCGCGCGTGGGACCAGATGCGTTCCGTCACCCTTGAGCGCAACGTTATGAAGAACGCTGATGGATCGTGTCTTGTCACTTTTGGCGATACGCGCGTGATGTGCACCGCTACCGTCGAGGAAGGCGTTCCCGCTTGGAGACGCAGCTCTCGAGCGGGTTGGGTCACGGCGGAATATGCCATGCTACCTGCGTCAACTAACCGTCGCACCAAGCGAGAGCGCGCTAATCGCAAGGGCCGCTCCATGGAGATTGAGCGCCTGATCGGCCGCTCGCTGCGCTCCGTTGTTGACCTCAACCGCCTGGGCGAGTACACCATCACGCTGGATTGTGACGTTCTTCAGGCAGACGGCGGCACCAGAACCGCAAGTATCACCGGTGCTTGGGTGGCACTTCACGACGCACTCTATTCACTTGTCGAGAAGGACATTCTGCCCAGACTTCCTCTTACAGGACAGGTAGCTGCGATTTCTATGGGATATGTGAATGGCAAGCCGCTGCTGGACCTTGACTATCCCGAGGATTCTCATGCTGACATTGACATGAATCTTGTCGGAACAGAAACTGGACAGATAATTGAAGTACAAGGAACAGGCGAGGGAGGTCCGTTTGATCGAGAACAACTTAACCAGCTGCTCGAACTTGGTCAAGTTGGCATCGCTCACCTTGTTGACCTGCAGAATCAAGTGACTGGATTTAGGGAGTAACCATGAGTCAAAACAGTGAAAATCAGGGTTCTAACGCTGTGACCTTTGATCCAAATACAACCGTGGTAGTTGCAACAGGCAACGCTCACAAACTTGTTGAGATTGAGGCTATCCTCTCTAAGGTAATGCCTGGTATGAGCTTTGTAGCTCTTGGCCAGCTGGGCGATTTTCCTGATCCAGAGGAGAACGGTCAAACGTTCCGCGATAACGCTCTGATCAAGGCAATGGCCGCGCTTGACGAGGTAGATTGCGTAGCGGCTATTGCAGACGACTCCGGCATTTGCGTTGACGCTCTGGACGGAGCTCCTGGAATCTATTCTGCTCGTTATGCTGGCGAGCATGGCAATGATGCTGCAAACAATCAGAAGCTCTTGGCAGAGCTTGCCGATGTTGCTGATGAGGACCGCACTGCTCGCTTCCACTCCACGGTCGCTCTGGTCTATAGAGACGGAGCTGTGCTGGTAGGAGAGGGTGACTGCGAGGGCGTTATTGGCCACGAGCCAAAGGGTCAGAACGGCTTTGGCTACGATCCACTTTTCTGGCCAGAGGATGCTCCAGGTAAAACCATGGCAGAGCTTGAGCCTGACGAGAAGAACGCCATTTCTCACCGCTTCCACGCTCTGCAAGATCTTTCCAAGCAGCTTCTGAGCTAGACAACGGAGGCCCTGCGTCAGTTTCGCGTCAGATTCTCGTCAGGTTTGCGTCAGCTTCCGGACAGATAACCTCCACTCTGTCAGATTCTCGTCAGGCTTGCGACAGATTTCGGACAGAAAACTACCGCTGGGTCAGGTTTGCGTCAGGCTCGTGTCAGCTTCACGTCAATTTCACGTCAGAATTGCGACAGAATAGCGACAGAAACACCCCATATAACAGGTCAAAACCGGTCAGCGAGATATTTGTTCTTCTCGCCGACCGGTTACTTTTTTGCTTGCTTCAAATGTTAAACTAAATGTAACTGTGACTTCTGTCTTGGAGGTAGACATGAGGATTGTTCGTACCCGCGATTACGAGGACATGAGCAGAAAAGCTGCAAATGTCATCTCTGCACAAATTATTCTGAAGCCAAATTGCGTCCTTGGTCTGGCAACTGGTTCAACACCAATTGGTACTTATTCCCAGCTTGCTGACTGGTGCAAGAGGGGAGATTTGGACTTCTCGCAGGTTTCTACGTACAACCTTGACGAGTACCGCGGTCTTTCTCACGACGATCCTCAGAGCTATCACTATTTCATGCGCAAAAACCTCTTTGACCTGGTAAATATTGATCTTGAGAACACTCATGTGCCCGACGGCTCTAATCCTGACGTCGAGGCAGCTTGCGCCGAGTACGATAGGCTTGTTGCTAAAGCCGGCTATCCTGACCTGCAGCTTCTTGGTATTGGCCACAATGGTCACATTGGCTTCAATGAGCCTGACGACCATTTCTCCAAGGGTACGCACTGCGTTGACCTCACCGAGAGCACTATTCAGGCAAATAGCCGACTGTTCGAGCGCATGGAGGACGTCCCTCGCCAGGCTTACACCATGGGTACGCAGACCATCATGTTTGCGCGCAGCATTCTGATTGTGGCTAGCGGCGAGGACAAGGCTAAGGCTGTTTACGACATGTGCTACGGCAACGTTTCGCCTCAGTGCCCAGCCTCTATCCTGCAGCTTCATACTAACTGCACCGTTATTGCTGACGAGGCCGCCCTCTCGCTCTGCCCAGCTGAGTAAAGTCTGGTTGTCCAAAGCATCCAAAAGGCTTCTTAATAGCTTTAAAAGCATTTGTCGAGAAAACAAAACTCCCATTCAGGTGAATGGGAGTTTTTTCTTGCAGTTTATGATGTGTAAGCGTTGTACGCGGGTGTTTAACGACGCTCTGAAAATTACTTATAATCCCTGAAGTAACGACTGAGAGCTAAAAGGGTCTGGTAGTTAAGGGCAAGTACATAGTCACCGTTATTGGTATGAACCGTGCGAAGCGTAAACTCAAGATTGTCACCAAACGTGATTTTATCGCCATCTTTTTTGCCAGCACGAGACATATCACCAGTTGAAAGTGGGAAAACTCTACCGGCTGGATTGACCGAAGTAACAAAGAATATAAAAGGCTCGACGGCGTTTTCACCAAGGTTAATGTGCAACTGTTTGAAAATCTGACTGTTTGTTGACACATAGACTACTTCGTTTTTGTCGAGCAGCTTCTTCAGTTCAGGAAGAGTCGCTGCTACCCAAGGTAGATCATGATGAACAAAGGGATTGTCGCTCGCGAGCGACTGCGCAATAGGCGAGCCGTACTGATAGACATAAACCATCTTGTTGTAGAGTTCGTTGACGGCATTAACAGAGGTCTGAGCTGGTGCGGCCTGGTTTGCCTGAACAAGCTCGATGAGGTTCATGGAATTGAGCTGGTCAGATGAAGCGCCTTTGGACTGTGCTTCAGAAACAGTCAATCCACCAAATGCGAACGACCCTACGCTAAATACCAGGCAAAGCGCTGATAAAGCAACAAGAGCTTTAGATGATTTCTTTTTGGAAAGGAATGCGATTCCGATAGCAAGAGCAACAAAAATAAGCACGATATACCAGGTCTTACTGATGGCATATCCCAGAGTCTCAGTCATTGGGCCTCCTTGTGTTGTGAGTTAGTTTCTTATTTTATCAGAGGGCATCTTTTTGTGATAAATCTGTCGCATGCCTGACGCGTTGGCGTTGCAAATCTGACGCGTTTTTCTCGCGAATCTGACGCTATCTTCTCGCGAATCTGACGCGAATCTGACAATCGACTGATGTTGTTCCCGTGACATTTGTCGTAAAACCTTGAGATTTCATTTTCTACCACGTATAGTGGAGTTTCGGAAATTCTGACTATTGTTTGTCGACCGGTACAAATCTCCGACACATCAACGTGTCGCATCGCAAACGTACTGATTGACTTGGAGGATTGATGGAAAACGAGATTCCACCAGTTAATCGTGTAGACGAGATTCACGAGAAGCTTAGCGCACTTCAGGGTCAAAAACTTAAGGTCAAGGCTAACATGGGACGTTCTCGTATTGTTGAGCGCACAGGTACCCTGGTTATGGCCCATCCATCTCTTTTCATCGTTGAGGTTGGCGAGCGCCGCGGTCGCACTGCCCGCCAGTCCTACCAGTACGTTGACGTTCTGACCGGCACTGTTGAGCTTTTTGATTTTGAGACCGGTGAGCGTTTGTTTGACTTCGAGTTTGAAGAGTAGTTTAGAAGCGCACGCATTACTTCGACTAGGCTCACATTCATGGCTGCCTCGTTGTCCAATTTTGGACGCCAAATCATTCAGATTCCTTGCAAGGTCAATCTTCACCTGGGCATTCATACTCAGAAAGACCAGCGAGGATACCATAAAGTAGATTCACTCATGGTTCCCGTTGCGCTGTACGACACAGTTGTTGTCGATGACGCGCCGGAACTTACGGTTACGCATGAGCCGCAGCTTTGCGTGCTGCCCGAGCGCACAACAACCTGGAAGGCCGCGGTTCTTCTCGCCAATAAGTTGGGTATTTCCCCAGATGTTTCCATTGATGTACAGGTATATATTCCCGAGAAGGCCGGTTTAGGCGGTTCGTCTGCCGACGCTGCCGCAACGCTCTATCTGCTTGCTCAGCGCTGGGGTGTTGATCCACTAGATCCGCTGGTAGTTGAGGTAGCCAAGGCTGTAGGCGCAGACGTTGCGTTCTTCTTGAATCCACGACCATCGCTTATGTTGGGCGCAGGAGATACGTTGGTAGAGACCTACACATCTACTGTTGACGCTCCGCTTGCTATTGTTTTACCAGCAGAAACAGGTGTCGTTACCAAAGAGGCATACGACCAGTTTGATGCATCGCCAATTGCTCCGGAACCTTACGAGCAGCTGTCCGCGCTTTTGCGCGCTGCTGGTCAGGATGCTATAGGCATGGAACCTGCCCCTGATAACGCCGCTGTAGGCGAGCAATTCATTCAGCAGGTAGCAAGCTTCCTCTTCAACAATCTTGCGCCAGCAGCAAAATCGCTAAAACCACAG
>CALHVU010000002.1 GCA_938036925.1 uncultured Atopobium sp. | reverse complement strand
TGGAGCAAAGACGGTAATACATTGGAATAATCTCGTCAGTAATAGACATGACCTTACCAAACATATCGTTTGGCTCGTCAGTCAGTCCAATGTAGTTGCCGTAAGACTTACTCATCTTCTTAGTGCCGTCAGTACCTACAAGCAAAGGCATAGTAAGCGCAATCTGAGGCTCCATGTCCATATCACGCATAAGATCGCGACCAGCAAGCAGGTTGAAAATCTGGTCGTTTCCGCCCATCTCTACATCTGCCTTGATAACAACAGAATCGTATGCCTGAAGAACTGGATAAATGAACTCGTGAAGCGCAATTGGCTGCTGATTATGATAGCGATTAGAGAAGTCTTCTCGCTCAAGAATACGAGCAATGGTGAACTTGCTCATAAGGCCAAGCATGGTCTCAAGATTCATAGGCTTAATCCAGTCACCGTTATGAACAACAGTGGTTCTTTCTGGATCAAGAATCTTCATAGCCTGGTTAACATAGGTCTCTGCGTTTGCATCCACCTGCTCTGCAGTGAGAGGAGGACGGGTAGAATCGCGTCCGGAAGGGTCTCCGATCAGCGCGGTGCCGCTACCAATAATCAAGGTGACATTATGGCCAAGGTCTTGGAACTGACGCATCTTGCGCAGAGGAACTGCATGACCCAGGTGCAAATCAGGACTTGTTGGATCAACGCCGAGCTTAATGTTAAGAGGAGTGCCCTTTTTGAGTTTCTCTTTTAAACCGTCCAAAGGAACAATCTGCATAGTTCCTGAAGTAATAACACGGAGCTGTTCTTCTACTGAAAGCACTCTGTATCCTCTCAACGCAAGCCTGTTAAACCATATAGTTACTGCTTCAAATAGTATCAATTCAAAATGTTATCTATCAGAATACAACAGAGTTGTAACTCTTTATTCACTGAAACATAAATATCAGACTATAATAGTGGGAGCTATGACAAGGAGGCTCAATGGGTATTAGAACCCGTCGTGCACGTAAACACGCAAATACACATGCCGTAGGTTTTGGCATTGCTGGATTCTTTGGCTTTATGGCTCTTCTCGCGCTTGCACTTGCTCTTTCTTTGGGTGCAGCTGTTTCTTCATGGCTCGAGGACCTGCCAGATTACAACTCTGCTGATGCCTACCTGGTAGCAGAGCCTACCCGCGTTTATGACTCCAAGGGTAACGATATTGCTGACTTCTATCTGCAGCAGCGTCGCTCAGTTACCTTGGATCAGATTTCTCCTTATGTTATTCAGGGTACCATTGATACTGAGGATAAGCGCTTCTATTCCCACAGCGGTATTGACCCCTGGGGTATTGTCCGCGCATCTGTTGGCTCGCTGTTTGGTGGCGGCGAAGGTGCTTCCACTATTACGCAGCAGCTTGTTCGTAACACTGTTCTTTCTAACGAGCAGTTTGAGCGCTCTTTGAAGCGTAAGGTCCGCGAGGCTTACATCTCTATTCAGATGGAGAAGAAGTTTACTAAGGACCAGATTCTTAATATGTACCTCAACACCATTTACTACGGTAATGGTGCTTACGGTATTGAAGCTGCAAGTATTATCTACTTTAACAAGCATGCAAGTGATTTGACTCTTGCTGAGGCTGCAACGCTTGCTGGCCTTCCAAATGCTCCTTCTGCCTATGACCCAACTGTTAATCCAGAGGCAGCAAGAGAAAGACGCAATACCGTTCTTGAGCGTATGCTTCGTGCGGGAGACATTACACAGGAGCAGTACGATGAAGCTGTTGCTGAGGACTTAGTACTTAACCCTGGTACTTTGACCGACAACATTGGCCAGTTCCCTTACTGGACTGACTACATTCGTAGCCTGCTTCAGGAAGACTTTGATAGCGATACTATTCTTCAGGGTGGATTGCGCGTTTACACTACGCTTGATCCTGACCTTCAGAAAGATGCTGATGAGGCTGCTACAAGGCGTATTGCTGAGCTTGGCAACCCTCGCCTGGGCGCTGCTTTGGTTTCCATTGATCCTCAAACTGGCTACATTAAAGCAATGGTTGGTGGACAGGATTACTCAAAGAGTCAGTACAACATTGCAACCAGTAGCAATCGTCAGATGGGCTCCAGTTTTAAGATGTATACGCTGGTAGCAGCCCTTTCTGAGGGTATGAACCCAGAGATTGTTCTTAACGGCAACTCCCCTATGCAAATTACGCCAACCTGGTTGGTTAAAAACGCTGGCAACTACAGCTACGGCGCAATTACCCTGCGTCAAGGTACGGTTTACTCGTCCAACACTGTTTACGCACAGGTTGCTGAAGCTATTGGTATCGATAAGATCCTTCAGACGTGCTATGCCATGGGTATTCGCACTCAGCTACAGCCATACCTGTCTACCACTCTTGGTTCTCAGGGCGTAACCCCTATTGAGCAGTGCACAGCATTTGCAACGCTTGCTGCAGGCGGTGTTCGTCGTGATGCTGTAGCAATTACACGCATCGAAGACCGTAACGGCAACGTTATCTACGAGCACAAGGACAATCCGGTTCAGGCAATTAGTCCTGCTGTTGCTGCGGCAGCTACCGATGTTCTGAGCGGCGTTCTTACCTCCGGTACTGGTCGCTATGCTTACAACCTGAAGACCTTCAACCAGCCAGTTGCAGGTAAGACGGGTACTTCCGATAACTCCGAGGACCTTTGGTTCTGCGCCTATACCCCACAGCTTGCAACCGTAGCTTGGTGTGGATATCCAGATAGTCGTGACCCCGTTATCATTGGCGGTGGAGAGTCTTCTACCTTTGTTACCGCACAGTATGTTTGGGCGTACTACATGAACGCAGCACTTTCTGGTGTTGCTCGTGCTGAGTTCCCTAAAACTACTGAAACTATCTCTTACAAGCCTGATAGCTACTGGAAGTTTGTTGGTGGCTCTGCTAATGCCAAGCAAGAAAAGAAAGATGACGACGAAGAGGAAGAGGAAGAGGAGGAAGAGGAAGAGGACGATTCAACCACTACTCCTACTACTCCTACCACTCCTACCACTCCAGCCACTCCTGGTACTGGTACTGGTACGGGCACCGGAACAGGAACGGGCACCGGAACAGGAACGGGCACTGGAACTGGAACTGGAACAGGAACTCCATAAACCTCTGATTTATCTACAACAAAAAGGAGTCTGCACTAAGCAGGCTCCTTTTTCTTTTTGAATGAGGTGTGCTTTTGACGGGTTTCTCGCCAAAAGCTTTGTGTTTTATAGAACGCTCTCTACGTTGCCAAGCTGCGTAATGATGCGCACCACGTCTGCAGCGTGCTCAGTTTTATCCACAATCATCAAAACGGTATCGTCACCGGCAACGGTGCCAACAACGTGGTCTAGCTCAACGTCGTCAAGGGCAAACGCAACGGCTGATGCAGTGCCTGGATGGCATCGAATCACAATAAGATTCTCTGCTGCCGTAGCCCCAACTACAAACTCAGAGAGCATTTTCTGCAAATGCATATCTTCAGAAAGCACATAGGCGCCCTCAGGAAGCTTTTGCAAATCCATTTCTGCAGTATCACGAGAAACGGTTGCTTGAGTACAGGCAAAGCCACGATTTTTGAGCATATCAACAAGATCGCGCTGTGTGCGAATGGACTCGCTGCGAACAAGCTCACGAATCACGTCCTGTCGAGCATTTCTATGCTTCACGACGCCTTCTTTCCTTATACGACTCGCTAACTTTGAAAACAAATGATAGTGAATAAAAGAATATACTTAATCAACCCTTATGCGCATGCCAAACCGCTAAACGGTGCAAATAACCCGCTCGTCGGTCGGAATATTGCATTCACCGTTTTCTAAAAGTATTTATACACTTCTCGCCGTATGATTCATCATGAGTGAAACTATTTTTACGGCTTGGAGGCCACCATGCCCCTGAATGATTCACCTGATAGAAGACAAGGCTCCTACGGAGATCCTGCAATGCGTCGCCGTCCTCCACAAAATGGCCGTCCTCCTCGTGATGGCGGTATTTCTGATAGGCAGGCAAGACGTCGCAAGAGAAATACCCTTGGTTCGCAGGCCATTCTTTTTAAGAGACAGTCTCTACTACATCGCATTGATTCTCGTACGAGAACCTATATTGTCATTGGTCTAGCGGTTATTGCAGCACTTTTACTGATCTTTATTGTGTCGAGCTGCGTGCGCGGTTGCGCTAAAGAATCTACTCCAGAGGTAGAGGCCAACTCCGTTGATTCTCGTGTTGCTGTGGGAACTTCAGAGGAGCTGACTAAAGCCCTGGCAGCCAAGCTTGATCAGAACAAAAATCTTGCGTGGATTGCAGAACACGCTGATAAATACAGCGATAAAAGCCTCATTGAGCTGGCACTTGCCCACCCCGAGGCTATTGATTTTGTTGCAAACTATCCCGATTCTGACGGCAAAGCCAAGACCTACGACGATTCAATCACCAAAGGCACAGCTCCTCAGCTTTATACCTGGGACTCCAGGTGGGGTGGCGTCTCATATGACGGCTCTGTAATTGCCACCAAGGGTTCTGGTCCAACTGCCCTTTCTATGGCATACATGGGACTTACCGGAAAGAACAACTGGACTCCAGCAGATATTGCGGGTGCCATTGAAACAGCCAAGGCAACGGACACCGACTCTGGAATGAACAGATCATTTCTCGAGAAGAACTTAGCTAACCTTGGTCTTACCGCTGATAGCTATAACATTTCTGCCGACAATATCACCACGCTTCTAGATGCTGAAACCTTCCTGCTTGTTGAGGTTAAGGGCAATAAGCTGAGCTCTGATGGCGATCACTGGATTTTGGTAACCAGCAAGAACGATGACGGCACCGTAAATGTCCACGACCCTCTGTCCCCTGAGGTAAGCGCACGTCCATGGGCGGCAGAAACTATTGCCAGCACTGCAAATGCCCTGTACACCGTGACGGTAAAGGCCGCGGAGTAAAAACCCAGCATCCACAAAAGGTGAATGCTGGGCTGGACGGGTTTCTCGCCAAAGAATTGCGTGGAAAAACGTTTTAAAGGTAAAAGCGAACTATGAAAGCACCTTCTGTGCAGCCTCGATAAGCTCGGCGATGCGTGCCTCGGCCTCTTCGCGAGTTTTGCCGTTGGCAAAGAGATAGGCCTTGACCTTAGGCTCGGTACCTGATGGGCGGAAGATGACCTTGTTGTCTCCCTCAAGCCTATACTCAATAACGTTAGATGCTGGAAGCGTCTGAGGAGCTTCTTTCTGCAGGCCCGAGACGCGAGGCATTTCTGCACACTCAGCATAGTCTGTTACGCCAACAACCTTGTAATTGCCCACCATTTCCAGTGGATTCTTACGCAGGCTGCTCATAATCTGAGCCATCTTTGCAGCACCCTCAGCACCTGGATAGGCAGCGTTGACAACGCCATTGAGGTAGTAACCATAGCGCTGGTACAGGGCATCCATTGCCTCGTAGAGGTCCATGTTACGAGCCGCATACCAAGAAGCCATCTCAACGCAAAGCATGGTGGCAACAATAGCGTCCTTATCGCGAGCATGTGTACCAACAAGATAGCCGTAGGACTCCTCAAAGCCCATGAGGAAGCGATCCTCCTCACCAGCATCCTTGAGCTGGTCAATTTGGTCGCCAATGTACTTGAAGCCCGTGAGAACGCGGCGCATCTCAAAGCCGCGAGCACGTGCCAAGACGTCGGGCATAGCAGAAGATACGATGGTGGAAACAGCTACCTTATCCTGGGGTTTCTCGCCACGCTCTTCAGCCATGGTAAGGAGCCAGTCCATAAGCAGGACGCCCATCTCGTTGCCGGAAAGCAGCACGTAATCGCCGTTGTGTGGGATTGCGGTACCCATACGATCGGCGTCAGGGTCAGTTGCAACCAAAAGGTTTGGCTTTACCTTATCGGCAAGCTTGAGGCCCAGCTCAAGCGCCTCACGGAACTCTGGATTTGGATAGGAGCAGGTTGGGAAGTTTCCGTCTGGCTCTGCCTGCTCTGGGACAACATCAACGTCATTGACGCCAATCTCTTTAAGAATGCGCGTGACGCACTCCATGCCTGTACCATTGAGCGGCGTATACACAACTTTGTAGCCGTCGGCAGCCTTAAATCCTGGAATAGAAACGCGCTTGATAGCCTCAATGAAGTTGTCCAGAACCTTTTCTGGCGTCCAGACAATCAGGCCCTTCTCCATGCCCTCTTCAAAGTCCATAGGCTTGACGTCAAAAGGATTGACGCGCGCGATATTTGCAGAAATCTCTGCTGCAGCCTCATCGGTAATCTGGCCGCCGTTATCGTTGTATACCTTGTAGCCGTTGTAAGGTGCAGGGTTGTGACTTGCGGTAAGCACGATACCTGCGGAAGTCTTGAGATAGCGAACAGCAAACGAGAGCGTTGGAACAGGCTCAATGCGTGGATAGACGTATACGCGGATGCCATTAGCTGCCAAAACACCAGCTGCAACCTTCTGGAAGTCCTCACCCTTGAGGCGAGAATCCCTTGCAAGAGCCACGGTAGGATTTTGATAGTGAGCGTTGAGGTAATCCGCAAGACCCTGGGTTGCCTGAGCAACAACATAGACGTTCATGCGATTAGTGCCAACACCAATGGTGCCACGAAGGCCCGCGGTACCAAAAGCAAGCGAACGATAAAATGCGTCGTAGAGCTTATCTTCTGCTTCTGGTTTAGCAAGCTCACCGAGCTCTTCTACCAGGTCTTCTTCGGTGACGTTTGCACGCCAGGACTCAAATGCTTCCATAACTTTTGCATCCATAATGACTCCCAAACCTCGAACAGCTCTCTGTATTTCCTTATAAAAGATACTACGCGTATTTTAAGCGAAAAATAACAGATGATTTGGGACATTATGTATGAACTTCCGCTCTTCGGTGAGTGGAGGGTGGTGCGGGCTGCAGACGCGCTGCTCACAGCCACGCACGACCGAGAGGGCTCAAGGGAGCTCGCGCGGCCGAGCACCAACGGGTTCTTGTCCGAGATCGACCCACGGGTTCTTGATGTATTTTCTTCTCCCCAACCATTTAGCGAGAAAAACATGGGAAAATGTTACGTCAGTATGTATTCAATTCCTACGGGCGAAAGGTGTCCCGATGTCTCAAGAACTTGAGTTCTTTGCAACGTGTCCAAAAGGCTTTGAGAAGCTTCTTGCACAGGAGCTTGACGGCTTACGCATTAAAAAGGTGCGTCCTCTTGGCGGACAGGTTGCGTTTTACGGCTCACTTGCCGATGCTTACCGCGTCTGTTTATGGTCTCGTCTCACGTCTCGCGTCATTTTGGTGCTTGATCGCGTTGGCGCTGCAACTTCAGACGCTCTCTACGAAGGCCTCTCCCACATTGCTTGGGAAGACCATATTGGTCCGCATGCCACCATTGCAGTCAGCGCTCACGGCACAAATGACCAGCTCAGAAACACCAACTTCATTGCTGTCAGAACAAAAGACGCTATTGTAGACCGACTTGCAGCAAAGCGCGGAAGCCGTCCTATGGTCAACACGCTTGCGCCTGACGTAACTATTGTCGTGCGCGTATCACGCAACCGTGCCACGGTTGGCATTGACCTTGCTGGTGAGGCTCTCTTTAAGCGCAGTTTGACTGGCGGTCGAGGGCCGGCACGTGAGTTTGCGCCGCTCAGGCTGGATTACGCCGCTGCCCTTCTGTATCTGCAGGTGCAAACTGCTGCGAGTGCATCGGGTTTCTCGCCAGACGCGCCACTGCCGGCGCTGCTGTTCCCGGGAGCAGGCGCGCTTGCGCAGGAGGCAGCGGGCATGGCGCTGGACGTGGCGCCGGGCATCTTGCGCGCTCGCTGGGGCATGACGGGTTGGGCTGGCCACAACGACGATGCCTGGCAGGATTTGCTTGCCGAGGCAGATGAACGTGCCGAGAAGGGCCAGGAGCGCCAGGTCACGCTCTATGCAGCAGATCCTCGCCCAAAGGCTAAGGAGGCCGTGCTCTATACGCTTCGCGCAGGTGGTCTCAAGGCAGACGTGCAGTTCTTACCTGCATCTGAGCTCCTCGAGCACGCGGAGCACTTCACGGGCGTTGTTGCCGACCTCTCATGGACCAAGGAAGAGCCTACACTTCAAGGCTCTGCTTACGCCACACTTGGACTTTTTGCTGGTCAGGCAAGTACGCTTCTTACCAGCGATACAAATACCGATACGGTACTCAGGACAACACCTTCGCAGACACTATCCGTCTACGTGGGCAACTCCATAGCCACTATGCGCTCCTACCCTGCTGCAAATGCAGAGGAGGCCATTGAAGGCGCAGCTAAAACCGCTGATGCACCTGCAAGCAACTCCGTGCCCTCCTCAGTTCCTGCAGGCCCCACCGTTATGGTCAACAACCAGCCGGTAAGCGTGCTGGTGCCAGCGTCTGATCAGTTTGCTGCACGCCTTGCTAAGGTAGCCAAGCAACGCGCTAAGTGGGCTCGTAAAAACGACGTCTCGTGCTACCGCGTCTATGACGCTGATCTGCCCGATTATTCCGTCAGCATTGACATCTACAAGGGCGCCACAAAGCCAACTACCTGGCTGCAAATCTCTGAGTACGCTGCATCTAAGGAGATTGATCCAGACGTTGCAAAGCGCCGCCTCCTAGACGTCCTAGCTTTGGCTCCTCGCATTCTAGGCGTACCTAGCTCAAACGTAAATCTACGAACAAGAACGCGTGCAAAGGGTGGCTCTCAGTACTCTGACGAGGGCAGCGCAGCCGACAACTCAAGAAAAGAAATGCTGCTCATCGATGAGGGCGGCCTACTCTTTGAGGTCAACTTTGCATCCAGACTGGACTGTGGAATCTTCTTGGATCATCGCGATACACGTGCAGAAATTCGTGAGCTCATGAAAAGCGCTGGACCTGCTAAGAGCTTCCTCAACCTGTTTGCCTATACGGGTACCGCTACCTGCTACGCAGCAGATGGTGGCGCGCTTTACTCCACAACTGTTGACCTCTCCAAGCCTTCGCTTGAGTGGGCCAAGCGCAACATGAAACGCAACGGTTTTGACGGCGAGGAGCACGAGTTTGTCCAGGCAGACGTCCTGTCTTGGATTACCGAGATGCGTCACACCAAAAACCGCTGGAACGTCATCTTCTGCGACGTCCCCACCTTCTCTAACTCATCGCGCATGAGGCAAAGCTCGTTTGATGTCCAGAGAGATCACGCTGAGCTTATTATTGGCATTTCTCGCCTTCTGACTCGTGGTGGCGTTGCCATTTTCTCGTGCAACCTGCGTACCTTTAAGCCAGATGTCGAGAAAATCCAGCGAGCTGGCGTCATCATCGAAGACATAACAAGTGAAACTATTCCGGAGGACTTCTCAAGAAATAAGAAGATCCACCATGCATATAAAATCTCGAGAAAACCGCGGGAAAATGAGTAAATTTTTCCGCTTGCAGGCAAAATAAGTACGTTTGTACATTCGTCTAGTTATAACTAGGTATATGGACTAACATATGATGACGAACTGAACCGATCATCTATTGAGAGGATTAATGGATGAATACAAGTAAAGCTGCATTTCATGCGCTTTTCTCTAAGGACAAAGCCAAGAAATCAACTGGCATTCCTCTAAGTGCTGGCATGGTACTTGTTACCCTTGGCATCGTCTACGGTGACATTGGCACTTCTCCAATGTACACCATGAAGGCAATTATCGCTGGTAATGGTGGACTTCTTACCATGAGCACCGATGTTGTTTTGGGTGCTCTGTCCCTCATTATCTGGACGCTGACACTCATTACAACCGTTAAATACGTCATGGTTGCAATGAAGGCAGACAACCACAATGAGGGCGGAATCTTTGCGCTCTACAGTTTGGTTAAAAAGTGCGCCAAATGGCTGATTATTCCTGCCATGATTGGTGGCGCAGCTCTTCTTGCTGACGGTATTTTGACCCCAGCTGTTACGGTAACCACCGCTATTGAGGGTTTGCGTACTATTCCTGCAGCTCATGCTATTATTGGTGATAATCAGCACATTGTTGTCATGATTACCATCATCATCCTCTGCACCCTCTTTGCCTTACAGAAGGCAGGTACTTCTACCATTGGTAAGGCCTTTGGCCCTGTCATGACGCTTTGGTTCTTGTTCTTGGGTGCCATGGGTGTTATGAACATGTTTGCTGACATTAGCGTTGTTCGAGCTCTTAACCCAGTCCGCGGCATTCTGTTCCTCTTTGATGGCAAGCTCAATGCAGCTGGCCTCATGGTTTTAGGCAGTGTCTTCCTTTGTACCACTGGTGCAGAGGCACTTTATTCTGACATGGGTCACGTTGGCAAGAGCAACATTTACGTAAGCTGGCCTTTTGTTAAAGTCTGCTTGATTCTGAACTACCTTGGACAAGGCGCATGGATCATCACTAACCACACCAACGAGAGCTTTAACGCTATCAAAGACCTCAATCCTTTCTTTGAAATGCTTCCTAGTCAGCTTAGACCATTTGCCGTTATTCTCTCTGCTCTTGCTGCAATTATTGCCTCTCAGGCACTGATTACTGGCTCTTATTCCATTGTCTCTGAGGCAATTAAACTTGATCTTATGCCTCACATTAAGATTAGCTACCCTTCCACAACTAAGGGCCAGATTTACATTCCACTTGTAAACAACATCATGTGGGTTGGCTGCATTGGCGTTGTACTTCTCTTCCAGAGCTCTGAGCACATGGAAGCAGCGTACGGTCTTGCAATTACCGTTACCATGCTCATGACCTCAATCTTGCTCTACACCTACCTGGCCGTTATCAGAAAGCGCCTATGGGCGGCCATTCCATTCATTCTTTTCTTTGGTGCTATCGAGGCTATGTTCTTCTTCTCAAGCCTTACCAAGTTCTTCCACGGCGGCTACTTTACCGTTCTTATGGCTACCGCAATCTTTGT
This sequence comes from uncultured Atopobium sp., assembly GCA_938036925.1. Taxonomy (GTDB): domain Bacteria; phylum Actinomycetota; class Coriobacteriia; order Coriobacteriales; family Atopobiaceae; genus Lancefieldella. The sequence continues at coordinate 31,812 of CALHVU010000002.1, read as the reverse complement.
TGTCATGTTTGTCTGGCGCCGCGGTACCGCTGTTGAGAGGACGCAGAGCGTTTATCTCCCCGTAGATAAATACATTGACCAGCTCCGTAGCTTGAGTCACGATGCAGATTATACAACCCTCGCTGACAACCTGGTCTTCTTGACCAATGACTCTTCATTTGACAAGCTGGATCGAGACATCCTCTATTCCATCTTGGATAAGCGTCCAAAGCGTGCTAAGGCCTACTACTTTATTAACATCTCGCTGACAGACGATCCAAATACCCGTGAGTTTATCGTCAACGACTTTGGTACAGACTTCCTGTTCAAGATCACCCTGCGTCTTGGCTTTAGGGTAAACCAGCGTATTAACACCTATCTGTATCAGATTGTTGGTGACCTGATTAAGAACAATCAGCTTGCGCCACAGAATCACAAGTATTCCATTTACAAGGAGCACTCCGAGATTGGTGACTTTAGATTCTGTCTGCTGCGTAAGGTACTAGCTCCAGAGACTGACATCAACGGTTTTGACGCTCGTTGCCTTGAGCTTAAGTACTTTATTCGTCGCATCTGCGGATCTCCTGCTCGCTGGTATGGTCTTGAGAACTCCAACATTGTCTTTGAGTACGTTCCTCTGTTCTCCAAGGTTAAGCGCGGTCAGAAGCTTACTCGTATCACGCTTGATGACGCAGCTCAGACGGGTTCTATGCCACTTGTTGAGGCTCCTATGAAAGAGCGTATTGCAGAGATTGAGGAAGACGAAGATATCTTTGCAGAAGCGCTGCACAAGGAGCGCGTTGAAAACGCAGCTACCGTTGCAGACTACGTTGGTGGCGATACCGCCAGCTTCCGTCCTCTTAAACTTGACGAAGAAGAGGCTGATGAAGATGTCTTTGAGGAGCAGCAAGACATCAATCACTAAGCCTAGCGCGTAGCAGTTTTACTTCTCACAACAAAAGCCGACAGATTGTATCTGCCGGTTTTTTCTTTAAACCATATGCCTCGAGCAAAACTTTAAAGCGAAAACTCTGAAACGTTACGTTTCCAGCGCCAAGTGCTACTCCCCCAGTGCCCACGTAAGGAATCGCGAGAAACCCGCCTGATCGTTAGTGAGTGTGATATAGGTTGCTGCCTCAAAATCTTCACGACGAGCGTTGGCAACTGCCGTACCCATTCCCGCCGTAGAAAGCATGGCGACATCATTGAGCGAATCGCCAAAAGCTGCGGCGTTCTCTGTAGAGAGGCCAAGATAGTTGCAGAGCCACTGAAGTGCAGCACCCTTTGAAGTGCCGTCGGCCAGGATTTCCATTCCCATACTCATGGAAGCTGTGCCACTGAGTCCCTTTACCGAAGCTACAGCATCTGCTACAAGTGCCTGGTATTTCTCGCCTTCCGCAACAGACCAGTAGGAACCAAGACGCTCAATGGTAGTAACGCCTTCAATAAACTCCTCAACACTTTGATCAAAGGGGGTGCGAGAACGCTGCATAAATGCTGCGTGATCTGCAGGAATACCAAGCTGTGTAATCAGATTATGCCTTGGGCGTTCCAGATAGACACCTCCGTCTGCAAAGATGTCAAAAGTCACAGGATAGTCCTTAAGCTTTTTATACAACTCAAGTGCCTGCTCTTTTGTCACTGTAGACTCGTGAAGAACAGCCTGAGTGGAAAGATCTCTGATAACGGCACCGTCGCAAGAAACCACATACTTAGAAGCAGGATGGTTCACAACCTCTTTTGGAAGCACGTTAAACGCGCGTCCAGAACAAGGAACAAAGGGAATACCTAGCTCAGCCAGGCGATCCAACATTGCCATGTTTTTGACATCAGGAGATTTGTCAGTATGCAAAAACGTCTCATCCATATCGGAAAAGACAATATCTACTTTCAGATTTGATACATCTTGAGTGAGCCAAGACTGCTTTTGAGCAATGAGTTCTTCAGTTGAAAGCTCTGACAAAACACTACCTCTTTATGGACGATACATAAACGTGAAAACCTCTTCACGCTGCATATTTACTTGTACACCAAGCTTTTCTGAAACAGCATCAAGACGCTCTTTGAGGCTCAAGAAAGACTCAGCATCCTGAAGTTCAACCAGCATGGTCATGGTAAAAATACCAGACAGAATAGTTTGAGCGATATCCAGAATATTAGCGTTGGACTCGGCCAAAGTGGTAGAAATTGCTGCAACAATTCCAGGAGCGTCGCTGCCCAAAACAGTGACAACAGCACGATTTGCAGATGTTTCTGAAGCCATAATTTCCCATCTCTTGAACGGATGGGTTAATTATAAGCTACGCCTTTCCAATTTCTACGCCATAGCGCGAACTAAACACCTTTTGAATCTCGTCAACGGTGCAATTAAGTGCCGTAATAAGCTCGTAAAGACCGCGATTACTGGCCATCTTAAAAATTCTCTCATGAGAAACAGGTGGTTTCTTGTTGAGCGAACGCGCCTTGTCAATACGAGCTCTAAATGTTTTAGCAATACTAATGGAGTCTTTACAAGAACCTTCTCTAATAGCGTGTCTAAAATGAGATTCCTCAAGCGACGCATTATGAATATGGAACGTAATAAGCTCAATTTGAGGATAGGTATCAACAAGATTCATGGCCTCGTCGTGCGTCATAAGATCGCGTAGTCTGAATTCTTGATTAAGAGGAAATACAATCTGAACAGGATGTTTTTGCCCAATAGGAGACAAAACGTAGGCCGGAGTAGGCTCCGAAACTACATTTTCAACAAGACATACGCCCTGACCTGGGTGAACGCAAAACTCGCCAACAGCCCGCATAACACCACTCCTCTCGGATAACAATAGTATACCATGAGAAGCGTGTTTTAAGCCAATGACCTGCAACTTTATAACTGGTCGCAGGTCATTCAATAACATAACAATATTTTATATAAGGAATCTAATCAATCATTGTGATGGACTCAATGACTGGTTGCTCTGAGGCAGGGATGGTCCCATTTGAATCGGTTGGAGTTACGCCTTTACAAATTGCATCGACAACGTCCATTCCACTTGTTACCGTGCCAAATGCAGCGTAATTTCCATTCAGAGTTGAGTTATCTGCCTGCATGATAAAGAACTGTGAGCTTGCAGAGTTTGGATCTTGGGCGCGTGCCATGGAAATAGTTCCACGTGTATGCGAGATGTTATTCTCGACACCATTTTTGGTGAACTCGCCCTTGATTTTATTCTCGGATCCACCCGAGCCATTGCCCTTAGGATCTCCACCTTGAATCATGAAGCCGTCAATAATGCGATGGAACGTAAGGCCATTATAGAAGCCTGACTCGGCAAGATGAGCAAAGTTGGAGACCGTAATAGGCGCAACGTTTGCGTTAAGAGTTGCCTCGATAGTGCCGTAATCCTTCACCACAATGCGAACATGGTGAATGCCCTTTGCATACGGGTCATCCGCTGCTACGGAATCGATGTAGCCCTTATTTTGTGAGCTCTGAGACTGCGTCTGTTGCGTTTGCTGCGTCTGTTGGGATTGCTGCGATTGCGAGTTTGCTTGAGGCTGAGACTTATCAGCACCCCTCATAAGAGAGAAGAATATTGCTCCTACCGCAAACACAACGATGACTATAGCACCATACAGTCGGCGATTCTTTGTTTGAAACACGCTATGACCTCCCCTTTAAGCAGACGCGCACGAAACAATCCAAGACACCAAGTTAGCAGTTGCATTGCCTGTTCTCTCGGCAAGAACGTGGCCCTTATCCCAAACAAGCGTGTAATCAACACTGCTCACGCCCGAGAAATGCTTTAGAGACAGGCCCAAATTGAACGAGGTACAAATTGAAGTATCAGTATTCTGAGCGCCCTCATTAATACGCCAATAAGGAGCAACCGATGCTGTCTGATAGCCTTTGTAAGATGCGCTGGTAAAGTACAGTGGATTGAACATATCAACACGAGTTGGAATGTCATTCTCCAGCGTATCAGCCTTATTCAGATCAGAGGTCCAATCATTAGCGTAGCTGGACTTCCAATCGGCAAGCTTCATGTACGTATCAAGGTTCTTTTTAATGAGGTCAGCAGTCTGCTCATCAAAATGCAGTGTACTTTGCTCGCCAACACCAAAAAGCTGGTTAGCGCGGGTGCTTCTATCAGGAGCATCAAAAGCTCCAACTGGAAGCGACGCGCCTCTTAAAGCTCGCGAGAAACCCCTCAAATTCTCAAGCTCAACGCTCTGACGACGAAGGTTATATACAACCCAAATAGACTCTGAATTCAAAGAACCAAAATAATGTTCAGCGGTATCGTAAATAGTAGATTGAACCTGCTGTGTAGCAGGAGTTGCATTGTCTGTTCCACGGACCGTTGCCAAGTTTGGATCACCTGGGAATGTTGGCTCCTCTAGACGCTGAGGCGTGGACGTGTAAGGAAACGCATTATCCTTGATGAAGTTGTCTGCAGAAGTCTCAAGTTCATTTACAAGAAGGTCTGCATATGATCCCGCAGTATAGACGCCAGAGTTAGTTTCATCAAGACTGACCTTACTATCATTGCTGTCGAGAAGATCCATGTTGTTGACAAATGACGCATATGCGCCAGCAAGATCTTGTGAGAGAGGCTGGGTCCATACACCCTCAGCACGAGAATCTGTTGCATCTGCATACTGACCAGCTGACCACTCATACGCTGCGTCTGCAAGGTCGTATGAAGTTGCAGAACACCATGAAGCGCTGCCGTAAATAGAGTCTGAAAGCTGCTCGCCCTTCTCGCTATGTGTAGCAGCGCCAACAGCCTTAAGATATGGCGTATAGAGCGGAGAGTCTCCCGAGGTTCCCAGCACCGCGCTGAGGCCGCCGCCAGCTGCAAAGCCAAACACAAAAATCTTTGATGTATTGCATGGGAGCTGCTCATGGTTGTAGCGCAAATACCTGATGGCAGCCTTGAAGTCTACTGCTGGCCAAGGAGAACCGCCTGCGTAAAGCTCGTCCGAGCCGGTAGTTGAATCGTAACCGGCACTTCTACCACGGAAACCTGCGTATACGTACACAAAACCAGCCTCAAGGTACGGTGCGAGGCCTTCGTATGCGTAGCTTGTAGGAGCGCTCTGAGGGAACAGCGTTGCTGTGTTAATAGGCATGACGATTGGCGCGGTACGTGCGGTGAAGCTGCCCACAACGGCCTTCTCGCTTACTTCGCACTCGTAGGTAGAGCCCTTCTTGGTTCCTGAGAAATACTTACCAGGCACAAAAACCGAGAGAGTGTTTACCGACTTGCTTGCAGGCTTAGTGCAGTACTGAATGCCCAGCTGATAGTAGCAGTCGTTATCCTCGTCATAACTCCACTGGGTCATGTCCAGCTTAAGTGACTTGAACTCTTCAAGGTCCACGTTAGATGCAGGCTGATTCGTATCCTCAGAGGTCCTTGCCTGCGGAGTACACGCTGCTAATGTACCAGCGGCTCCCAGGGCAGAAAGGGACAAGAATTCTTTTCTCGTAAAGGCCATAATTTCCCCTCGAATAGTTTATTCAGTGGAGGCAGCAACGACCGCTGACCTAATTCAAGCTAGACAATCTATTGTACCAATTTGCAAACGTGTATGCTTAAGAGCAAGCGTTTAGAGAAACGAGTTAGCATGCCAAAAGTTGTCAATTTCTTTGACCTCATTCATCTCAATGAAAGGCTTGCTCAGCAGGGCCTTTTAAGTAAAGTTCACCTGCGTGACGCATGTGGCAAGCAATCTCTTTGGATAGAGCTCCCCTCTGACGAGAAAACCGATGAGCGCGAGAAAATCGACGGTCAAGAGCTTGAGAAAACAAAGGAGCAAATTGAGGCGTTTTTTGCAATAAAAGGCATGACCGTTGAATTTGACCTCACTGGCGGAAAAAATTTCTGGATTGTATAAATTGCCCGCTTGACGAAGCGCTTGAGTCTGTTATAGTAAATAGGCTTTTCGAAGCACCAATGGCTGGGTAGCTCAGTTGGTAGAGCAGGGGACTGAAAATCCCCGTGTCAGGGGTTCGATTCCCTTCCCCGCCACCACGACTTGAATCGGCTCAGAGAGTAATCTCTGAGCCGTTTTCTTTTATCTTTTGATGTAGATGAGGCAAGTAATAAACAGTAAAGGACGTGCCTCTTTTAAGAAGCACGTCCTACTTAGGATTTCTTTATATATAAAAGTAATCTAAAGCTATCTAAAGCTATCGATACGTACGCAACGCTTCGATAAGTTCGGAAGCTTCTATACCTAAGGCTTCGGCAAAAGAAAAAACTTCTCCGAGCTTAACGCCACGCTCACCTGATTCAACCTTTGATATGAATGCTTGATCTCCAGCAAGATGCTCAGCAACCGCCTCTTGGGTAAGACGTTGCTTCTTTCGCAAATCGCGAAGGCACTGGCCCACTAATCTGTTAGATATCTGCTCCATAAGTGCAGCGTAAAACTATCAACTCAAATATGCCAAAATCGCATATTTTCTTAAAAAAGAAATTCTCCCCGACTAGTTCACGGGGAGAATTAAGACCTTTAAACGTTGCTTCTTGCAGTGTTTATTGAAGCGTTTATGGCGTTAGAAACCGCCACCGCCACCGCCACCGCCGAAGCCGCCTCCTCCTCCGCCAGAGAAGCCGCCACCAAAACCGCCACCAGAACTTGAGTTGGAAGAAGCAAGCGCTGCCGTGGAGACAGAGTGAGCAGCTGTAACACTCTTGGTTACGCTGTCAATCGCATTGGTTCGCATGCCATTTCCATAGTAATACCAGCTATAAATAGGCATAAACTGAGGATCTTTGAGCATCTCTGGCATTGCAACTTTCAGCTGCTCGATAACCTTATCCGCAACACCAAGCGCAACTGCCATAACCAGAAGCCTATTCCAGAGAATGACATCGGTTGGAATTGCTTCGTGCAGGTTAGTGAACTCAGTAAGCCACTTTCTTAGCGCACGAGTCTTAGCGAGAGTCTCAACACCTTCTCTGTTCATTAAATCAAAAGAGCCAATGTTGACAACTGCAATAAGGCCGGAAACGAAAAGAATGCACAGATGTAGTAATAGATTGGCAAATGAAACATCAGCCATAACACCCATCATGAATGCAGCAGCGGCAACAAGAACATCGACAGCAATCAGAGCACCAAGAATTCCCTTACCGTGGAATGGAATCTTATTTGTTCCATACTTAGCAGCATAGCTAAGCTTGATGGGGCTCTCCCAAGACTCATATGCCTTATTAAAATCTTCTGGATGTGATGAAGCATACTTACCAATTTGTTTCATGGTAACAGTAGTATTTACCGCTCCAGATTCTCCGGCTTTATCAAAGATAAGCTTCATTGCCATACTGTCAATCTTATTTGACAGTGAACTGCCAGGATAGAAAGGCTGCTGGCTTTCTGAAAGGTCTTGAACCTTTGTAAGACAATAATCAGACTTCTCCATACCAAGGAAGTTTGTACTAACCGTCTTATTCAAGCTAATGTACTTTGAATCAGAAAGGTGCATGAGAGTTGCCGTCAGAGCATCTCCCTTTATTTCCTCACTGTTATAAAGCATGGAAAGGACTGCTGGGTGATCATTAGATGGGACATCTCTGTAATAAAGGTCATTGAATTGAGGAGTCATGACCTTTTTGTATTTAATTCGTAACAGAATAGCTGCTACAACGGTGATAGCTGCAAATACTAAGGGTGCATAAAGTATAAAGGCCACCTGAGTTTTTGCAACATCACGCTTGTGATTTGCCTCGTCAGCCCACGCTTGTTCCTCAGACAGAATGCTGCTCAGTTTATTCTGCTGAATGGGAGTTAGCCCAGAAACCCAATCGGTTGGGAACGTAATACGAGCTTCCGCAAACTCATCTGTTCCTACACCAGGAACCTTATAGACAACAGCATTGTTAGTAATTTCTACATTTGCGTCCAGCGGACCATGTCCCCAGGCGCGAACAGTATCGCCAGCAACTATAGACTGTCCTGAAGGAACAGGAAGATGAATAGTAGCTGTTACATTGCGAGACTCTGAATCCCAGCCATCAGATACAAACTTCCAATATAATTCCGCAGTATCAGACCAGCTTGTTACAACATTAGTAATGTCATATTCAATAGTTATACGCGCAGATTCATCATCATGTGCTGAATAGATCTTCAAATTCAACATATCGCTTGACTGAGAGGAAACATAATACTCATCTGAGTTGGCACCATTTCCATTTGAGTCTTTACTGTAAAGCTGACGCGTTCCTTGACTATCTTGAACAGTAACTGAAGTGATATTTATTTTAACGTCCTGCCCATTGTATTTATTCTTTCCAACGGGAAGATTCCAATAAACACCGTGATAACTTCCTCTGAAATAGAATGTACGAGTTTCTACAACATGCATCGTTCCATCTTTTTGAACTGTTGCATCAATATCTACTCTATCAACTGAAAGGTCACGTGCAAATGCTTTTGCTGGTGCAATTAGAAACGCAACAGCCAAAAGCATTACGCAAAGCGCAATCCTTACAAACTGGCTCTTTTTAGAAGAGCGAAGCGAAACTTTATACATGAAAACTCCTTTATGTTACTTTCGCAACTCTTCCTAAAAGGATACCACGTACTAATTAATCTGCTGGTGAATATGAGTTATCCAATTCAAACAAAGCAGGTGGCAGTCCTTTATCCCACTCCTCTCCTACTTCCTCAGAAAGCAAATACTCATCAGTTTCTATAAGAGGAAGGTTAGCAATTCTTTTATTTCTTGATGTTTCGAGATTGCATACAAGCGAGCTTGGGCCGCTGAAGTCTAGAAGGCACCCGTAACAAATTCTCATGTCCTGAAATAACTTTTCTCCGCATCTGGGGCAAATTTTGACGGAGTAGTTTTCTATAGCCATAGCGACTCCTTCTTTCAACATTGCTTTCCTCGGTACTTATTTCTTGAATGAGCACTTTCTGTCCCACTTCAAACCATGGGAAATCATCAACTGATGGTCTTTCAAATGTGCAATAGGCGCCTGCGCAGCTATGAATTTGTTTAGGCTGTACTCGTCTCCGAATTTTTAGAATTTCTCCATGATCATCTGCAAATGCAATATCAATCGGATATGTCATTCCAAAAGTATGAACTGAAGAACACCTCAGAAGTAATACTGGAGGAGCTGTTATCTCGGTACCCAAAAGCCCAACGAACTTTTCGAAGCCCCCTTGTAACAATTCAAAAATCTGTTCAGAATTAGGGACTTCTTCTATCGACACTTGTACGTTCATTTTCAAATCACAACTCCCGACTTATAAGGACTAACAACAATTGAGGTTGTATGGGTAAGACATAGAGGAGACTCTAGTGACACTAAAGGGAGACGCAGGGTATGTGGCCAAGGCTTGTACTTAAGAGTTACTTGGTATTTAGGAAAAATAGAGACCATGTTCCCAATCCCCTCGCTTTCTCCCTCCAATGAGACAACAATGTCGCAATTGTCATCGCAATTAAGAGCAGCTTTTATTTTCTGAGTTAAGTTTTCTAGTGCTCCTCCATCTGTGGAATGACTAGAAGAAATTCCATGAGCAATAATTTGATCCGCCGCAACACGGTCAAACTTTGAGCACATATCTGCAAACTTAAATAAATTGATTGCAATTAGAGCAACCACTAATACAACCGGAAGAACCAATGCAGTCTCAACAAACATCTGCCCTTTCTGGCAACAAAGAAATTTCAATTTTCTCATGTGCCACCAAACACTTTCTTAACATCAATTTCTAAAGGGATCTCAATATCAATGACAGGAATGGTCAGCTTTGCAATTGTGATTTTGTCAGGCAAATACTGGAGAGAAAACGCACCAAGTGAACGAGCTAAAGCAATTGGATCTGATGTATTAGGTATTTTCTGAACTAGCTCACGAATCGTTGATTCTTTATCGAAGCCAGTTTGTTTCAAAATTCTTTCTGTATTAACAAGAACAGGCTTCATTTGTCTTAAATCGCTCGGCTCTAATCCGGCGTCAATGACTATTTGTTTCAAAGCACTCTGTAATTTTGAGCCGATGCTTCCACCTGTAATTCCGTCAACGTTATCAAGAAATTCCGACAGCTTAGAAGACCAAGAAGTTACACCATCCCCATATGAGATTAAAAGAGATCCCCACAAGCTCATTACCTTATCTATGGTCTGTCCAATAAACCCTCCCCTCCTTTCAACCTGATCAAAAAAGCTTGAAAGAACGTTGTTTGTAGAAGAGCTGTCTGGAGCAAGCGTTGCTCCGGATATTGCATATCCTTCTGGGAGAAAAACTGACTGCTCAAGTGTTCCTAAACTTCCTTGAAATTCTGGAGATGAACCTCCTCTTCTCACAAATGAAATACATCCCCAAGCTCCTGGAGGACATAATCTGGGCCTAGCAACCTTTAGGGCATCAAGTGCTTTTTGAAATATTCCAGTTGATTTATCTGCAGCTTCAGACAACTTTTTTCGCAAATCTTTTATTTGCTGACGTGATGATTCATAAACTTCAGACTCTTCGACTACGATTTTCCAGTAATACTCAAACCCGTTATCAATATTTGTCGAAGCAGAAGCCACTCTTCCCACATCGCTGCTCGTAAAATGACAATGTTGACACTCATGAACCGCTCCAGAATCTAAATCTTGTAGCGATGCAAAGCCCGCGTTTTCTCCTGTTGCTCCTGGACAAGACCTATGAGCATGAATGGTTTTCTCGCCATTTTCATAGGTGCAAGGCCAAATAGGCTTTAGATACAGGTCTGTTTTCTTTGTCTCTTCTAAATTATGTGGTAATCGAGGCAAATTCATTTCAACCTCACCATCAGCTGTTTCTTTATAAAATCCTTTAGAAAGTTCCGTAAACGCAAAGTTGTAAAACGCTTTTCGTATAGCAGAATCACGTAATTCTTCTGCAGTGCTTCCATTGACAATTTCTTGATCATATCGAGCTCTGTAATATGCTCTAGCTCGCTTTAAAGCGATACCGAACGTCCAAGAAGTTGGCGACGGGATAGATGGATTTATATCCCCAGAAAGACCAGCGAGATGCTCTGCTCTTTCACGCATAGAATACGGACCTCCACCGCAGTCTGCCTCCCACGCCCTCTTTTTAGATGTCTCTGCTTTACTTTGTAACTCTTCAATTTCTTTTGCTATCTGCTGTAATAGCTCGCTCTGTTCTTTTAATTCATCTGACGAAACGTCGCTATTTAAATGTCCAAAATCAGATTGTGACTGAGCGGGAAATAAAAGAGCTGATCCCACGAAGTTACCCGCATCAGTAGAGTTCTTTTGTATACAAGAGCTCGCCGCCATTGCTGCAAAAACTGGAAGCATTTTTTCAGTTTCCTCTAAGCCTTCACAAGCTGAAGTAGCAAATTTTTTACGCGCTTCAAGTGTCTTAAAACCCGCATCACACAATTTGGAGCCCGCTGATGCTAAACCTGGAACACACGAAGCCACCAATCCAGCACCAACACACAACAGGCCCGACAATCCAAGACTTAAGATGCTCGCATCAATTACCTGCGCAATAGTTGTGTATTTAGCTACGACATTTTCTCCTGCCATAGAAGCGGCATCTGCTATTGACTGAGTTTTGTATGCCCTCGATGAGACCCATGCAACTGATACCAGCGCAAATACAAGAGCTAGACATACCAAAAGAGCACTTGCAAAAGCGATCGACGTAATACCGCCTGTATCGTCTATAAACATGGAAAGTCCAAGCCTTATTTTCTTATGTTTGTCCTTTCCAAAAGGCAATCCAATCTGCATAAGAACCCTCAATCCAATCTGGATACGTGCTAGCAGATAAACTAGATCTCAAAACAATTCCTTGATCATCCGTCTGCCCTGCAAGGAATAAACACCAGCCTATTGGCGGCATTGCTGCCACATGACCCGTAATTTCAATCAGGACATCTTTTTCTTTTTTATCAATAGAGATATTCCAATCCTCATCTCCACCCTTATGGAATAGAGGTATCTCCGGTACAGCCTTAAGTCTGCGTTTGATATAGGACTCTATTAACTCAGTGTCAGAAGACGTTGTTGCTACTCTTAATCCTTCTGCACAGGCTCCATCCATAACTGTCTTTGTATAGAGAATGCAGATAGGCTCTACAAGCAATGCAATAATCATCAGAATAACTGGAAATAAAAGTGCTGCTTCTACTGACGCTTGACCAGCATTCTGTTTAAAACGAGAGAACATCTTTAGCTAAATCTAAAAGAGAGTCATGCATGGTATGTGAAGCAGCTTGTGTAGCCAATTGAACAACTGCTCCATTTTGCACAAAGTGATAAATCGCACCAAGAGAGGTAATAACAATTAAGCACGAGAATAGAACTAGAGCATATTCAAGCGTTGCTTGTCCTTGTGTATTCTTAACCCCTAGTTTGATTCTTCTAATAGATTCTTTACATCTTGAGTAGAGATATGACATGTTGAGACCCTCCTTATCTCTCCCTGATCAGAAATAGTCACAAGCTCCGACCAATTTCCACCATTAACCAAACAGCTCCATACATTGCCAGCTAGATTTAAATATCCGGAATAAACAAGCACACAATCAGCTCTTTGCTGATAGCCCTCTAAAATACTCTGGGCTTCGTTTTGAATAGTTTCTTTACTATCTCTTTGCACGGAATTCTGTTTAAACAAATCTTCTGCTGCTGCATATGAGATCGGCTGTTCATTGGCTTTTTTGTCGTCTCTATTTTCATGAGTCTGCACATAGTCTGAGCTCGTATTTGATGAATGGTCCTGTTTTCTTGGTAATACGAGAAGTGCAGCAAATAGCAAACATACAGTGACAATAATAAACACAGAATAAGCAGCAGTACTCTTTCTGCTCATAGAGAATTAATTCCCGATGTAATTGCTTCCCAAAGCTCAGAAACTTTACCCTTAAAAGCAATAATTGCGACAATTGCAATAACTACAAGTACACCAACCAAAATTGCATACTCAGTAGTTCCCTGTCCGGAATCATCCTCTTTTAAGTCTCGAAGATACCTAAAAAATTGATATAAATACATCATCGTCTTTCCTTTCTCCTAAGAAGAAAATGCAGGCCCAAGCAAAGGACCTAAAATTGCAAGTAACATTGCTGGAACAATTAGCGTTCCCAGAGGGATGAGCATTTTAATTGGAATTTTTTCGATTTCCGTTTCCAGTAAAGAACGTTGCTCATCTCGAAGAACTGAAGCCTGCCTATCTAATATTTCTGCAAGAGGAGTTCCAAAAGTAAGCGCTTCATTCACAACAGTCGCAAAGCTTTTAAGTGAAGGAACTCCCACTCTGGCAGCCATCTGATTGAGAGCTTCTTCACGAGTAGTAGCACCAAGCTTCCAAGTCATATGAGCATTTGAAAGCTCTTTTGATAGCTCGCCGGATTCTCGTAAACAATACAAATCTAGTGCCGAATCAAAAGATAGCCCTGACGACAGTCCAAGAATCAAAATATCAATCATTTCTGGCATCTCGCGTAGACATGACTTTCTTGTAAACTCTAACTTTGCTCGACGACTCACTCTCCTGTGACCTTTTACACCTCTAATAATTTGCTGATAATAGCTATGGACATCAAAATGATTCAAATTGACGGGAACAACTAGGGCGAGAATACCTATGCATGTTGCAAATAATACGGAGCATAGTAAATCCATCACTTCATTACTCCTTTCATAATGCTTCGAATAATCAAAAGAGCAACGCAATCCATGACCATTGCAATTGATGTGCATATAACGCCCGATGGCGTAAATAAACCCTTTTGAAAGTCCGGCGATAGAAGCGACAAGACAATCAATAAAACAACTGGGAGAAGACATACAATTCGAGCAGATAATCTAACTTGAGCAGTCTTTGTTGCTATGAGCCTTTGATTCTTCTCTTGTAATTCAACTAACTCGGCAGTTTTCTGTAAAAGACTCTTAAGCGGAGACCCTGTTCTATGTGAAATTACTAAGGCGCTAGCCAGCAAATTAACACCTGGAGCATCCAACCTTTCTGCCAAGTCCTCAATAGCTTCTTCGATAGGAAAACCGCACTTGATTTGCATGTCAGCAATATAAAAATTTTCTGATACGACACCTTCTGTGTGTTTACTGACATATTCAATAGATTGTGAAAGTGTGAGACCTGATCCAAGAGCAACGGCGATTGTTCTAAAAATCGAAGGCATCATATGGGCGATTTCTAAAGCAGATTGATGCTTGGCATGTTCATATAGAAAATAAGGAACGAGAAATAACGAGAAAACACCGCAAAGCGTACCTATTGCAGACTCAAATAGAACACCAAGCAAGATGGATCCAGCTATGCCACTAATAAAAAACAGTACGAAAGCATCAGTGACTAAGGTAATCCCATATTTGTAAAGAAAACGATTACGTAGCTGCATTGATGTATAAGAAAAAGGTTCCCATTTGAGCAAGCGCTGGACAAAAGTGCTATTGCGTGCAAATTGAAAAAACTGAACTACATAACCTGTTACTCGTGCATTTATTTGAGAAACAGTTTTTTCCTCACCGTTGCATACAAGAAAATAAATAATTACTCCAAAAACACCTCCTGTGATTGAGGAAGTAAAGACATCCATGAAGTAACCTCCTTTTTATTGAGTATTCCTTCTTGTATTGCACGATTGATAAAAGAAGGAACTTTTACAAAAAGCCAACTTCTTTTCTGCGCGTCAAACGACACCACCTCTTGCACTTCAATTGATCCTGACGAAGACAAGGAGATTTCTGAAACGCTGGTCACATATCGTTTTCCATCAGGAAATCTTTGAGACATAACTATCAGATCAAGTGCAGTGGCAATCATCTTTTCTATGATTTCTGCAGGTAAGTCCATTCCAAAACGAGCCATCAACACTAGGCGCAATATTGCCTCTTGAGCGGTTCCGGCATGCAATGTAGTTAAAGAACCGTCGTGACCTGTATTCATAGCCTGCAGCATATCAATGCACTCTTCACCTCTTACCTCTCCTACTACAATGCGATCTGGCCTCATTCGGAGCGCGTTTCTCACCAATGATCTAATGGTTATTTCTCCTGTTCCTTCTATTGAGGCGGGCCGAGCCTCTAGCCTGACAACATTTGGATGCGAATCGAACTTAAGCTCCGCTGAATCCTCAATAGTGACAATTCTTTCTGACTTTGAAATTTCACATGAAAGTGCATTTAAAAGCGTAGTCTTACCGGATCCTGTTCCTCCAACAACCGCGATTCCCTGTCTGCACTTCACAGCCCAAGACAAAAATCTTGCAAGCCATTGAGGCAGCGATTTCATTTCCACTAACCGGTCCAAAGAAGTAATTTTTCCAGTGAATCTTCGGATAGTTACTGAAGTGCCGTTCACTGCAACAGGGCTTGCAACTGCATTGACACGGTCTCCATTCTCAAGTCGTGCGTCAACAATAGGACTTACCCTATCCAGCCTTCTTCCTAATGGAGATAAGATACGATCCATAACAATCAAAATCTGCTCTTCAGAGTCAAAGACTGTTTTTGATTCAAATAGCTCGCCGTTTTTCTCGTAAAACAAATTGTTGCAGCCATTAATCATGATTTCCGTAACATCTTTATCATTCAGCAGTGGCTGAATTGGACCAAGACCACATACTTCATTGATTACCTGTTCGATTGTTTCCTCATAGTCAACTGAACTAAAAAGCTCGTCCTTCTCTTCATTAACAATTGCTTCACAGGTAACTCTTAGTTCGTCTCTTACACGATCGATATCACTGCCTGTAATGAGAGAAGAAACTGTAGAAAGTCCTAATCGAGAAACAAGTTTTTCTTTTAACTTTTTTCTAGCCTTCTGAAATACTTCTTTTTGGAGTAGTGAGTCATTCTCATCTTGAGCCTCAATTTGCTTAGCAACGCGTTCAAAGACAAGCATTAACCCACCTCCTTCCTCCTATTGAATAAGCTAAATGGCTTTTTCTCAGGAGTTGCTTGCAGGGCAATTTGAGCCTCGCGCAGTTGTGGAAGAATGCCTAACTCGTTAAGAAAATGCGCAAGTACAAAAGAGACCGACTGTGCAAATGAAGTTTCCTCTTGTAACAGCACAGAAAGCTTTCCTTGCTGAATAAGCTCTTGAAACCCTGGTCCGCCTTCAAAAATCCTAAACATCTTTGCAGCTTCAAGACCAACCTCTGCTTTTCCAACAGAGAAGTCCTGTTTAACCCTTGGATTTGCTTTGTTCTCAAGTCGGATAATGCGAGTCCTTGCCACTCCAAGGCGCACTGCAAGTCCACTTACTTTTGCTAAAGAGTTAATACACGTAAGAGGGTTCTCTGAAACAATAACCAGCCTATCTGCACATTGTGCTGCCTGAGCA
This sequence comes from uncultured Atopobium sp., assembly GCA_938036925.1. Taxonomy (GTDB): domain Bacteria; phylum Actinomycetota; class Coriobacteriia; order Coriobacteriales; family Atopobiaceae; genus Lancefieldella. The sequence continues at coordinate 15,508 of CALHVU010000002.1, read as the reverse complement.
TAGCAATCCGTTGATGCTGTCGTAGTGTCTACGAGCACCAAATCAACCAAACCAGAAACAGCTTGAAGAAAATGACTCACGCAAGGAAATAGAAGCTCTGCCATTTCAGGTTTTACACAAGGGCCAAAAAGATACAAATTTCTATGGACACAAGTTGCCTTTTCAAGAAGGCTCTCTTTTTCTGAAGGTACATCAGCGACAAGATCAGAGAAGTCTTTTGGCTGCCTAATTCCAAGCTTCTCAAAAGCATTTCCATAAGACAGATCAAAATCAACCAACGCAACCTTCAAGCCCCAAGAAGAAGCAAGCAGTGCCATTGAAGAAACAAGTGTGGTCTTTCCCACTCCTCCTCTTCCTGAAGTGAACGTCAGAATCGGAGCTTTTAAAGTCTTATCAAGAGGAATAAGAGATTGTAGATAGGTATTTAGCTCTTGGATACTGGCAACATAATCTGAAGCTTCTGGTAAAGGCTGAGAAAGCCTGTCAGCCCCGTATGATTGATACCCTCTTCCAACCTTTACCAGATCCCCCAATTCCATAGGGTCAATAACTAAATCAACTCCTGCTTTAGCTGCTCTAGAACGAAGTGATCCAGAAGCGCCAGACCTTACTAACACTACACAGCGAGCATTTCCGTCTTTAACAATCGCAGCTGCAAGATTTATATCCGAAACATCGGAGCCAGTATTACCAATTAAGACTGAATAATCCTGAGGAGTTGAACGAGCAACAATTGATCTAAGAGATGCTGCCGAATCTGTAAACTCACACCTATTACTGATACCTAAGTACGTAAGAATGGCTCCAATCTCAACGCGTGCGTCAAGACCTACATATGAGATCCACTTTTCTAACATCACGCTTCACCTCCTGGATTAGTAGACGAATCTGCTTGTGACGCACTGTTGCTGTTTTGGTCGGTTGTTGGAGAAGCAGGGTTCTCAGGCTGCACATCTTCACTTGCGGATGATGGGCTTGATTGATTTGTCGTGTCAGATAAATCTTTTGGGTTTTCTTCTTCAACGTAAGAATTGTTGTGTAGTAAGTCCTGAGCATTAATCTTTGACCCTGGAAGAGTAAAGCGGAGCGTTCCTCGAGCATATGCAGAAAGCACAGTAGGAACCTGTTCAGGAGTTAATCCAAGCGTTACAGAAGAAGAGGTGTAAAGAGTTCCCTCGGTATCATCTGACAATACTGCAATATCCGAGGCAATACAGGTAATAAGAGAATCGGTGACCTCATACGCTGCAAGCTTTGTACCAGCGCTGAGTCTCTCAGCTAATCCGTACTTCTCGCCATGAGAAATAGTGAGACCAACAAGATTTTCTGGAATAGAAATCTGAGAGGCAACAGATCGCAGATGAAGAGAAACAACAGGCATGCCAACTCCAATAACAGATGAAACCGTACGACCCATAACACTTTCTGGATTAGTAATTGCGCCTTCGGGAATCAGATCAGAAATCCAGCTTTTTACCTGGGTATTAGAAGATGAGAGAGTTTCTCCGGGCTCTATTTGTTTTGTGGCCACCAAAATTGAAGTGAGTTCTCCGCCGTACTTTTGTATTGCCTCTGCTCGTGACTTCTCTGCATCAGCGCGAACGCTTTGTACGTATGCAAAGAAACAAAAACTGGCCAAAAGTGCGCTTAACACAGAAATTAAAATTCTTGTTTTCTTAGTCACTGTTTGTCCTCCCTCCATTTGCGATACATAGATTGTGCACTTGGCATGAGAGAGAAAATACAAAAACAAAAGATTTACCTGCACAAATATGTCCGATAGCTGACGCAAATCTGACACAAAGTAATAAACCCAAAGGCCGAAGCAACGAGAAGAAAAATGGGTAATTTAAATTTTTATCTAATTTGATATATAAAAATTTTTAGAAAATCATAGCTGCTACATTTTTCAGAAATTGTAATGATTGATTTTCTGAGTGATTTCATTGACATATAAAACGAGGGCTGACCCTCCCCATTACTGGGCGGGACCAACCCTCGTTAGTCGCAATATAGCATATTTCCTGCTAGTTTAGCGAAAAACACCCTAGACAAGCCAGGGTGCTTAGAGGATTTACGCTGTTAAAGCTTAAAGCACAACATCAGGGTCAAGCGATTGCTGACTTTCTCGCATTTCTTTTGCCAAAGACAAATATGCTTTTAACTGGGGTTCTGTAATCTTGCCCTCATGCAGGGCGTCTTGAACGCTACATCCTGGCTCATGAGTATGGGTGCAATCCCTAAACTTACACGTCTGAGCAGCTTCAGAGATATGCGGGAATATCTTCTGCAATCCCCTCTCATGACCCACAATAGGCAGACTTCTGAGGCCAGGCTCGTCCACAATAACACCAGCGTCAGGAAGCGCTACCATGCGACGAGCAACCGTTGTATGACGACCAGCCTTATCAGACTCGCGGACTTCTCCCGTTTCAAGCGCCTCATGTCCCAAAAGCGCATTCAGAAGCGTTGATTTACCAGCACCTGATTCTCCTAGCACAATGGCCACGGAGCCGTAAGGAACAAGACTACGAACTGCATCAATTCCCCACGCAGCTCCAAGCTTTTGAGCGGTCCGCGCAAGATCTACAAGTGCATCGGGTTTCTCGCCCTCAAGCTTTGAAGCTGTTGCAACAATTTTTACTGTAGAGCCAAGAGCTGCGGTGATAGAAGAAATCTCTTGAGCCAAAAGCTCCGGACCTGCCACATCTGACTTAGTAAGCACCACAGCGCAAGCAGCGCCGCAGTCTTTAGAAATAACTGCTGAGCGCACAATACGATCTACCGAGACAACCTCGCCGTCCAAGGCCTGTACTACAAGCACCAGATCAACGTTTGCGGCCAAAGTCTGCTTTTGACCACGGGCTCCACCCTTCCAGCGAGCAATATCGGTCTCTCGCGGCAGAACCGCCTCGATGATGCCCATATCGTGCGAGTCCGGAATACGCGCACATACCCAGTCGCCAACAGCCACCGTGGAGTTCTGGCCCTTAGTCACGCGCGCGGAAAACTCGGCGCGAAACACTCCCTGCTCCGAAACAACCGCAGGAAATCCCCTATCCAAGCGGACCACGCAGGCCATGGTCATCGTCTGGCGAGAAACCCCTTGAGCTTCAAGCTCAGATACGACGTCTGTATAAGCTTGCGTCTGATCCGACGATGGAGTCAGCTGCTCAAACGCCGGAACGTCCAGCAATGAAGAAAGGGCCGGCAGAGACCCTTGAGTCCTGCCGGCTCCTAGTTTTTTGGAACTTTTTGTACGCTTAGCGGACAAGAGTACTCCTCTACCTTATGCCTTGTTCTTTTGAACAGAACGCATAACAGCCTTATAAAGCTCCATCAGAGGAATAATCGATGCAGCTAAAAGCATTGCCATGGCGTACTCTTCAAAGCCAATCTCAGCAAAGCCAAATGCCTGAGAAAGTGGTGTCTCAATTACCACAAAGGTAAGAATCAAAGACATAACAAAAGAACCCCACAGCCAAATGTTTTGGCTGGTTAGCTTAAAGATAGAACCACGCAGAGAACGCATATTAAAGGAGTGGAACATCTCAACCATAGAAAGCGTCAAGAATGCCATGGTCATACCCTCAACGCCAGCCTCTGGGTTAGTAATAACCTGTGAGATATCAAAGGTTCCATACTCAAAGTAGTGGCCAATAAAATAGCTGGCAAGGGTGAGAAGAGCAATGATAGAGCCCTGAACAAGGCAGTCAAAGCCAACGCCACCCGCAAAGATTCCATCCTTGGGATTGCGAGGCTTGCGCTTCATAATGCCTGGTTCAGCCTTCTCGGTAGCCATAGCAAGCGCAGGCAGAGAGTCGGTAATCAGGTTAATCCACAGAAGGTGGGTAGGCTGAAGAATGGTAAAGCCAACTAGGGATGCAATAAAGACGGAAATGACCTCAGCAAGGTTGGAGCTCAAGAGGAACTGGATGCACTTACGAATGTTGTCGTAGATGCGTCTTCCCTCTTCGCAGGCGCTAATAATGGTGGCAAAGTTATCGTCAGCCAAAACCATATCTGCAACGCCCTTGGTAACGTCGGTACCAGTAATGCCCATACCAATACCAATATCAGCGCGCTTAATGGAAGGTGCATCGTTAACACCATCGCCCGTCATGGCTGTGACCATGCCCTTCTTGCGCCAGGTATCAACAATGCGAACCTTGTGCTCAGGCTGAACGCGTGCATAAACGCCAATTGTCTCAATGCGCTGCTCAAACTCTTCATCAGAAATCTTATCAAGCTGTGCACCGGTAATTGCCTGAGAGCGATCAGTAATAATGCCCAGCTCAATTGCAATAGCAACGGCTGTATCAATATGGTCACCTGTAATCATAACGGTACGCATACCAGCGCTATGCGCCTCTGCAACAGCACCCTTAACCTCAGGACGAACTGGGTCAATCATGCCAGAAAGTCCCACAAAGACCATGTCGTGCTCAAGGTTAGCTGGGTCATAGCTCAAAGGAGCTTCTGTTCCCCAATCGCGACGAGCAGATGCCATAACACGAAGAGCCTGGTCAGCCATAGACTTGTTCTGAGCCAAAATCTCAGAGCGAGCCTCATCGGTAAGGTCAATAATGCCATCGCTTGTCATAATCTTGTTGCAGCGAGCAAGCACCTCATCAGGTGCACCTTTGGTGTGCTGTACAACCTTGCCAGAGCGGGTACGCACCACAACAGACATCATCTTACGAGAAGAATCAAAGGGCGCCTCGCCAATACGAGGGCGAGAAGAAGCAAGATCACTTGTGGTGTATCCAAGTTTTGCAGCGTCTGCAACAAGAGCAGCCTCGGTTGGCTCACCCTTTGCTACCTGCTCAATATCATCCCAGGTAGCATCAGAGCACAGCGCCATGGTACGCACGTGTGCATCAAGGTTTTCTGTCTCATGACGAACAACAGTCATCTTGTTCTGAGTCAAAGTGCCGGTCTTATCAGAGCAGATAACCTGAGTACAACCAAGAGTTTCAACTGCGGTAAGACGGCGGACAATTGCGTGACGCTCGCTCATTCTGGTAACGCCCATAGAAAGAACGATAGTAACAACAGCAACAAGACCCTCTGGAATTGCAGCTACTGCAAGAGACACTGCAACCATAAACGTGCTTAGGATAAGGTCAAAGTTGCCAAGCATCTCGGCACCGTGCTTGATAAAGCCTGTTGCAAAAACAAGCAGTGAGATGACAACAACAAGAATGGTAAGTGTGTGAGAAAGCTTATCAAGGGCAATCTGAAGTGGAGTCTGTCCCTCTTCTGCCTGGGAAATTGCGTCTGCAATCTTACCCATCTCGGTGTCCATGCCTGTTGCAACAACAACTGCACGACCGCGTCCATAGACCACAATAGATCCGGAGTAGCACATATTCTTTCGGTCACCCAAAGGAATGTCATCGGTGTCTTCAGCAAGACTGAGGGTCTCAGCGTGTTTCTCGACAGGAACTGATTCACCCGTGAGCGCCGACTCCTCTACCTTCATGGAGGCGCTTTCAAGAATGCGGCAATCAGCTGGGACGGAGTCACCTGCCTCAAGCAGAATAATATCGCCTACAACAAGCTCGGTTGAAGCAATAGTCTCAAGACGACCGTCTCTGATAACCTTGCTCTGAGCTGCACTCATCTCTTGCAGAGCAGCAAGAGCTTCCTCAGCCTTGCCTTCCTGGACCACGCCAAGCACAGAGTTGATGACAACAACAAACAGAATAATGACAACATCTGCAATTCCGCCTTCTCCGGTATAAATTCCTTCAGCAGCAGAAATAACAGCAGCAACAAGAAGCATGATGACCATAGGGTCGGCCATCTGTGCAAAGAACCTCTTAATAATTGATTCTTTTGGAGCCTCTTTAAGCTTATTAAGACCGTGGGCCTCAAGACGAGAAGCTGCTTCTACATCAGACAGTCCAGCTTCAGCATCAGTTTTTTGTGCGCTGATTACATCAGCCGCACTTGAAAGATACTCTTTCAAAGTTCCTCCTGGGTTTCTACCTGACAGATTGATGCCCGATCATAATTCCCCAGGAGAGGGGCAAGGGCTCACCAAGGTTGCCGTGTCAGGACCTTATAGCGTCCTATCATAGGACCTTACAATGCTCTATCATTTTACCGTATTCTTTCTTTTTTCAAACCTCATAAATATTTCTTAAAACTCCTGTTATGTGCCAAAAATTGTTATCCAAGGGGTACAATAAGCGCAGTACATAACAACATAAGCCAAACGTTAGTTTTGGCAAGGAGGCAGTTATGAAAATCCTGTTTTATGGTGCTCAAAGTTATGACAAGGATTCTTTCAACCTTGAGCTTCCAAAGTATCCAGACATCTCAATTGACTACATTGATTCCAATCTCACGCCTATGACTGCGGGCTATGCAAAGGGATATGATGCCGTTTGTGCCTTTGTAAACGCTGATGCTTCAATTCTGACTCTTGAGATTCTTGCCGGCTTTGACGTTAAGCTTCTACTTATGCGCTGCGCTGGCTTTGATGCTGTTGATGTTAACGCTGCTAAAGACCTTGGTATTACGGTTACGCGCGTACCTGCTTACTCCCCTGAAGCAATCGCAGAGCACGCTATGGGTCTTGCGCTTGCTGCTAACCGTCGTATTCACCGTGGCTACATCAGAATTCGCGAGAATAACTTCTCACTTGTTGGTCTTGTTGGCGATACTCTTCACGGTAAAACTGCTGGCATTGTTGGTACTGGTCGTATTGGTGCTGCACTCTGCCGCATTTGCAAGGGCTTTGGTATGCACGTCCTTGGTGCAGACCTGTATCCAAATATGAGCCTTGTCAATGACGAGCACGTTGTTGATGAGTATGTAAGCTACGATGAGCTCTGGGAGCGTTCGGACTTCATTTCACTTCACGCTTTCTTGAATGACGAGAGCTATCACATGATTAACGATAAGACCATCGGAAAAATGAAAGATGGCGTCATCCTCGTTAATACTGGTCGCGGTGGACTTATTGATACCAATGCTCTTATTCGTGGCATTCTTTCTGGAAAAATTGGTGCTTGTGGCCTTGACGTTTATGAAGAGGAAAATCCAAACGTCTATAAGGACCGCGGCGCTGAGGTCTTTGATTCAGTTACCTCTACGCTTTGCTCTTTCCCTAACGTTGTCATGACAAGTCACCAGGCATTCTTTACTCATGAGGCACTTTCTCAGATTGCTCAGGTTACGCTAGATAACGCAACTGCTTTTGCTGAAGGTACTGACTATGTTGATAAAAGTGTGGTTTGCTAAGCACCAGAGAAACAAACGCTCTGAAAACGGTTACTATTGATAACCGAATGTGATTTCAATTCCTATGAAAAGGAGAGATATGGCTCGCAAAAAGACCAAGATTGTTTGTACTATGGGTCCTGCTACAGAAAGTGATGAGGTTCTCCGTGAGCTCATTCTTGCTGGTATGAACGTCGCACGTTTTAACTTCTCGCACGGTAGCCATGAGTATCACCGCACTATGATTGGTCGCGTTCGTTCTATCTCTGATGAGCTTGGTATTCCTATTGCTATCATGCTTGATACAAAGGGTCCTGAGGTCCGCACCGGTCTTCTAGAGGATGGCAAGAAGGTCACCCTTACTACTGGTGATTCCGTTATTGTCACCACTGATGATGACGTCATCGGCAATGCTCAGCGCTTCTCACTTGACTACAAGAATCTTCCAAAAGAGGTCAAGAAGGGCTCCATCATCCTTATTGATGACGGTCTCATTGGCCTCGAGGTTGATCACGTTGAGGGCACTGACATGCACTGCAAGATTATCAACGGTGGTGAGCTTGGCGAGAAGAAGGGCGTAAACGTTCCTAACGTCAACATTGGCCTTCCTTCCGTCACTGAGCAGGACCGCGCAGACATCATGTTTGGTTGCGAGCTTGGTATTGACGCAATTGCTGCCTCCTTCATTCGTGATGGCGCTGCAGTTGAGGAGATTCGTAACATCTGCCGCGAGATGGGTACTCCTAACGTACAGATCTTCCCTAAGATTGAGTCTGCTCTTGGCGTAAAGAACTTTGACGAGATCCTTGCAGCTTCTAACGGCATCATGGTCGCCCGTGGTGACCTTGGCGTTGAGGTTCCTGCAGCTGAGGTTCCTCACATCCAGAAGACTGTTATCAAGAAGTGTAACGATGCTTACAAGCCTGTCATCACCGCAACTCAGATGCTTGACTCTATGATTCGCAACCCTCGCCCAACCCGTGCAGAGGTTACGGACGTTGCTAACGCAATCTACGACGGCACTGACTGCGTCATGCTTTCTGGTGAGTCTGCAGCTGGTAAGTACCCTGTTGAGGCAGTAAAGACCATGGCTTCCATCTGCAAGGAGACCGAGAAGTACCTGCCAGTCAAGGATGTCTATCACCAGCGTGAGGGCCTTAAGAACGTCAACGGCGCTACTGGCTTTGCTGCAGTTGATATGGCAATCCGTGTTGACGCTAAGTGCATCATCTGCCCAACACACTCTGGCCGCACTGCTCGTTTGGTTTCTAACTTCCGTCCAAAGCGTCCTCTGTATGCAATGTCTCCATCTGATGAGGCAGTTCGTCGTACCTGCTTCTATTGGGGTGTCTATGCATTCAAGACCTCTGAGCAGGGCACGCTTTCTAACACCATGTACAACGCTCTGAACGTTGCAAAGGAAGTTGGCGTCGTTGAGACCGGCGACATTGTTGTTCTGACTGCTGGCGATCCTCATACCAGCCCACGTCTTGGTGACTACACCACTTCAACTAATGTTGCTATGATCTGCCAGGTTCAGTAAACCACATTTCAGCTTTAACGTTATATGCACCCAAGCGCTTGCTTGGGTGCATATTTTTTACGTGTGATATTTCTCAGCAACTTGCCAGTAGTTACGCAATTTTCCAGCCGACGGTTTTCTCGCGCATGTTAACAAAATCAGCGTAGATACCACCTTCTTTCATGAGAGATTCATGGGTTCCCCGCTGAACAATGCGTCCCCTGTCCAGGACAAGTATCTGATTTGCATTGCGCACCGTTTTTAAACGATGAGCAATCATAATGACGGTTTTTGACTTTGTAAGCTCAGTAATTGCGCGCTGAAGTTCAAGCTCGTTTTCTGGATCAACATTGGCCGTAGCCTCATCAAGCGCTACGATTGGCGCATCTTTTAAGATAGCGCGCGCAATAGAAAGACGTTGGCGCTCACCGCCAGAAAGCATTGAGCCGCCTTCTCCTAAACGTGTTTCATATCCGTCAGGCAACGCCTGGATAAACTCTTCACAGCAGGCACGCTTAGCTGCGTCAACTACTTGCTCATGAGTTGCGCTTGGATTACCAAACTTGATGTTGTTCTCGATAGTGTCATCAAAAAGGAATACGCCCTGGAAAACGGTAGAGAAATTTTGTAGAAGTGCATCAACTTTATAGTCACGCACATCGCGTCCGCCAAGCATAACCTTGCCTGAATTCACATCCCAGAAACGTTCAATCAAGCGGACAAGCGTTGTCTTACCTGATCCGCTGGGGCCTACAATGGCACAGGAGGTGCCTGCAGGAATAGAAAGGCTGATATCTTCAAGAATTTGCCTGTCATCGTAGCCAAACGAAACATGAGAAAGTTTAATGTCGCAAGATGCCGCCTTCTCAAGACCCTCTCCCTCCTCCATTGCGGGGGTGGCGAGAATAGCGTTTGTTTGTTCCATTGCAATTTCAAGATTACGCAGAATAGTTGAAAAACGACCAGCAGATTCTAGGCGACTAAACAACATAAATGACATAACTACTACGGTTAAACAAGCAGCTGTATCCAATGTTCCAGATAGCCATAAACCAACTGACACCAGGCACATGATAATGCTGGTAGCTTTGGAGATAACCATTTGCAAAACTGAGAAACGAAGCGCCTTAAACTCAAGGTTAAGCGCTTGAACGCGACAATCGTCAACTGCCTTGGCAAACTTTCCTTCAGCATCATCAATAAGAGAAAATGCCCTTACTACACTGATGCCGCGGACATATTCAAGAACAGAGCTGATTAAGGTGGTATTAGCAGCTACATACTTATCTGATACATTGCGCACGTAGGCCTGGAGCAGCTCCATAGTAATGCAGAAAAGAACAAACGTAGCCGCAGTTATAAGGCCTAGTTGCCAACAAAACACAAACAAGAACACAACAATAATTGCGGTTAAAGCTAATCCACCAACAACCATCATATAAAGTAGGCCACCAAGATTTTGCATTACATCCATCTGATTGGTCATAACAGCTGTTACTCCTCCAAGGCTATTCTCGTTAAAATAACCCATAGGAAGGCGGCGCAGTGTATCTCCAATTTCCGCGCGCTTGGTACCAGCCATACTAAAATTGGCATCACAGAAATTCTCGCTCTTAAAATGAGCGCAAATGAACGCTCCTATAATGCTCAGAAGCATAACTCCCAGCGCAGAAAATATCGTCTGAGTTGAGAGTGTATCCGTAGTAAGAGCAGTAAAAACAATCCAAAGCGCCGTTATTTGTACGCCTTCAAAAAGGCAGCCAAGAATGGTAAAGAAAAGGCCCTTATAGAGTTTCTGGCGATAAGAACTTCCAAACTGAAAGTACATTTTTAAGACAGATAACATTGCTACTCCCCTCCTTAAGCCTCATCAAGTGCGCCGATATGGGCGCGATACATGGTTGCATAAAGCGGACATGTCTCCATAAGCTGCTCGTGAGTACCCTCAGCTTCAATGGATCCATCATTAACGACAACAATTTTGTCGGCATTTTGTACGGTAGAAAGACGATGCGCGATAACCACTAGCGTTTTACCAGCCACCAGCTTTGCAACTGCAGATTCAACCTCTGCTTCTGATTCTGGATCCGCGTAAGCTGTTGCTTCATCGAGCATGATAATAGGTGCATTTTTGAGCATAGCTCGAGCAATTGCCACGCGCTGACGCTCGCCACCAGAAAGATGTCCTCCCGAGCCTCCCACAACCGTTTGATAGCCATGAGGAAGCGATTGGATAAAGTTATGGCAGCCAGAAGCTTTTGCGCAAGCAATTACCTCTTCATCAGTAGCGTCTTTTTTGCCCATCCTGATGTTTTCCATAATGGTCTCGTCAAAAAGGTAACTATCTTGATCAACATAAGCTACAAGGTCCGCGAGTTGAGATGGAGTGCAGGAGCGAATATCTTGTCCTCCAATAGAAACAAATCCTTCATTTGGATCCCAGAAACCTGCGATAAGCCGTGCAACAGTAGACTTACCTGATCCACTTGGACCAACAAGTGCCGTAACTTGTCCTGGCTCAATATCTAAAGTAATCCCATGGATTACTTCATTGCTTCCGTACGAGAAACGAACATCACTCAGTTTAATTTCAGTGCCCTCAAGCGTACAAGGGACCTCGGCCCTAACCTGATCTGGATAGTTTAATACCTCAGAGATTTCTTTAACAACAGAACCTACCTGCGCAAGAGAATCCATAAAGCTCATTGCTTCAAAGAGCGGCTGAAAAATACCTAAAGAAAGCACGGCACACATAACAAACGTAGAAGGAGAAAGAGTTCCCTGAAGCACGAACAAGCATCCAAGGGGCAATACCGTTACTAACGTTGCAGGACCAATTGACAACATGGCATCCTGCCAGATTTGGCAGTGCTTCATCCAATCAATAAAAGCATGGGCGGAAGCATAAACAGCCTTTGAGAACTTCTCGTAAGAGCTAGCGGACTGCCCAAAAGCCTTAATTACCTCAATTCCAGACACGTACTCAACTGAAGCATTATTCATCTCTTTACCAGTTACGATAGTATTTTGATACCAATACTCGTAGTCTTTCATCATGCCTGATAAACAGGCAAGTCCCACAATTATGGTCAGCAATGCAGCAAGAGCAAGACGCCAGTCTAAAACAATGAGGTACACAAAAACCGCAAAAGCAGCTGTAAGGTTTGAAGTTAATTCAGGAACTGCATGAGCAAGTGTGGTTTCAATACTATCGATCTTCTCGACTAACAAGCGCTTAAGAGAGCCGGATGGCGTATCAAGCACATATCCCATGGGGATAGTTGTCAGCTTCTTTGCCACTCGGGTGCGCATGTTTGCAATTGTCGCAAACGTTGCCTTATGAGAAACGATAGTTGAAAGATGGTGAAAAACTATTTTTACTAAATAGCTAAGACCCGCTATAAGTCCCCAATACAGGTAAAACGACCATTCTTGAATTCCATTAAAGATACCAACCACCATGTTGCCTGCGGCAACGTAGGGAACCATTCCTCCCAAAACGCCAATAATAGCAAGGATGACAGAGAGCGCGTACATACTTTTTCTGTCTGACCACTCGAGCAATACTGCAACAGGATTTACCTCAGATTGCTGAGGATCCTGTTTTGTATTTTGGTTGGGCTCAGTAGCTTGAACACTTTTGTTCTGACGATTTGCCATACCCACACCGCCTCCTGCCACAAACTCACAATGTAGTGTCTGTTATTCAGGCTGGCTTTGACAGAAAACTTAACTGCCAAAAGTTAGTCATAGATAACTACTTATTAGTTTCAAACTGCTCAACTGCTAAAACAAGATTATTTTCTAAATAATCGGTAAATGGTAAGCACGCTGCCTGTAATTAAGACGTGTAAACAATTCCATTAAATTACTTATGAAAGCTTAATCTAACCTCAATAATTGGTTAATCTTTATAAGAGACCATGTATCACGAAGACGAGAGGCGTCTTTAACATCTCGAAAGGAAGCTGATCATGGAAAAGCTAGAAAAGGTTGAAGTAATTCGCGAGAAGTGCGGCGTAAGCTACGAGGACGCAAAGGCAGCACTTGACGCTTGTGATGATAATGTTCTTGATGCAATTATTTGGCTCGAGAAGCAGGGCAAGTCCACTAAACAGACTGCAAACTATACTACTGAGTCAGCTGCACAGTCAGACGTTTCTCCAGAAATGGAAGCAGCTCAAATTGCCTACCAAGAATCAAGCAGGAAGTCTGATTTCTCAGAGAATATGTCTTCTCTTTGGGAAAAGTGCAAGGAACTCTTCCATAAGAGTGTAGAAGCAAAATTCATTGTTACTCGTCGTGGCGAGCAGTTCATGGCCATGCCAGTAATTATTCCAATTGTTGGTCTATTCCTCTGGGGTGCTACATTCTGGCTGCTCATCATTGGTCTCTTCTTTGAAATGCGCTATCACATCCAGGGAGCTTATCCTATTGTTGTTGATGTAAATGAGGCAATGGATAAGGCTGCAGATGCAGCGGGTTCCATCAAAAAAGATGTTATCGACAAAAAATAAAATGAAATTGGTTCCAAACCTAAAATAGAAAACTTCGATATTTAGGCGAGAAAATGATTAAGGTTCTTATCGTTGAAGACGAAGAAAAAATTGCACGCTTTATAGAACTCGAGCTTAAACATGAGGGCTATGAAGTAGACAAAGCTCTTGACGGAAGAACCGGTGCTGAAAAAGCACTGTCAAATGACTACGACCTTATCTTGCTTGATGTACTTCTCCCCCAGCTGAACGGTCTAGAAGTTCTCAGAAGGATTCGTCGCGAGAAAAACACGCCCACCATCATGCTTACTGCTCGTGATTCGGTTATGGATAAAGTAGCTGGTCTCGATGCGGGTGCAGATGACTACCTCACCAAACCTTTTGCGATAGAGGAACTTCTCGCCCGCATTCGAGTGGCCCTTAAGCATCATGAGGCAGACAGTTTAAACTCCCCGACAATTCCTCAAACAGCTGCTACAGGCACCTTTACAATTAAGGGTGTCGCACTTGATGTTGACCGCAGAGAAGTCTGTGTCAAAAACGATACGATTGAACTCACCACTAAGGAATTTGAAGTGCTTCGTATGCTTATGGAACACGCTGGTGTTGTTATGAGCCGTGAGCGTATTGCATCTGAAGCCCTAGGATATGAGTTTGCTGGAGAAACAAACAACGTAGATGTACATATTGCTCATCTACGTGCAAAAATTGACGACCACTATAACATCAAGCTAATTACTACTGTTCGTGGAGTCGGATATGTCATCAGAGAAGCATAATCGTTCCACTATACAAGAGCATAAAAAGCCTTTCTTTACTCCTTCTGATTCGTCGACAGCTGGAGTAATTACCTGGGGATTTTGGTGGCGTAAGCTGATGAATTACGTCGGCTTTGATCTCTTTTTACTGGTAAATATTGCTCTGATTTTTATTTATATGTATAACCAGCATGTTCCGCAAGGTACTTTTTACCTCGGGTTTTTTCCTACTGAGTCTCACTCCATTTCTCTTACTGGATTCACTTTCTTACACGGACTCTCAAGCCTAAAATACATTGTTCATGGCCCTACTTTTGGTGCAAAAATATTTGATTTAGGCGTAGAGTTAGCACGCTTCTGGCCCATGTATATTGCAATTCTTATCTGGGAAATCATTGATCTGTTGTCATTCTTCGGTGATATGCGTCGTGTCAGAAGAGCTCTTCAGCCCCTCAATACACTTGCACTTAAAGCAGATCAACTAGTGAACGTTGATGCGCTTACCACTGATTCCATAACAAACGAAACCCTGGTAAAAGGCGAGAAAATCAAGAGTCTTGAACAGGCAATTGAAGAAGCCAATATCAATGCGCCAAAGATTCAAACGGGTGACCAAGACCTGGCAAGTATTGAGATTGCCCTGAATAAACTACTTCAACGCATGCAAGAAGCAAAATTACAACAGATGCGCTTTGTTAATGATGCCAGCCACGAGCTTCGCACTCCTATAGCTGTTATCCGAGGTTATACCGACATGCTTGATCGCTGGGGTAAGACAGATGAAGCCGTACTTAATGAGTCTATTGCTGCCCTGAAATCAGAGAGCGAACACATGCATGACCTTGTTGAGCAGCTCCTCTTCTTAGCACGCGGAGACGCAGGAAGAAATACTCTCACAAAGACTAAGCTCAATCTTGCACGGATAACTTCTGAGGTCTGTGAAGAGTCGGAAATGATTGATCCAGATCATCACTATGTGCTGAAATTTGATCAGAGTACACCAACAGACGATTGCTATCAGGTGCTTGCTGACACCGCAATGATTAAGCAGTCTATCCGTATCATCGTACAAAATGCTGCTCGATATTCTGCTGCTCAAACCACCATTTCTTTTAATGTCGCGTATGACGAGAAAACCGTTCAAGTTTCAATCGAAGATGAAGGTATGGGCATATCCGAGACAGCAGCCGCTCATATTTTTGAGAGATTCTGGAGAGCCGACAACGCTCGTATTGAAAGCAACGAGGGTTCTGGACTTGGACTATCCATCGCAAAATGGATTGTCGATAATCATGACGGCTCTATTGAGGTGCTCTCTCGTGAGGGTGTAGGAACACGCTTTACCATCGTTTTACCTCGAGAGATGTCATAGTAAATCCAAAGGCACATCTAAAAGTAAAAGGTCCTTCTCGCCAGTCTGAACTGCCTCCCATTTCTTGGACATAAGAAATGGGAGGCAGTTCATATGCGGGTGATTATGATTCTGCAGCGTGTTAGCG
>CALHVU010000001.1 GCA_938036925.1 uncultured Atopobium sp. | reverse complement strand
ACCCGCATATGAACTGCCTCCCATTTCTTGGACATAAGAAATGGGAGGCAGTTCAGATGTGGAGGCTCTTTTGCTAGTTCTTGAGCGAATTGAGTGG
Organism: uncultured Atopobium sp.; assembly: GCA_938036925.1. GTDB lineage: Bacteria > Actinomycetota > Coriobacteriia > Coriobacteriales > Atopobiaceae > Lancefieldella. The sequence goes on along the minus strand of CALHVU010000001.1, from coordinate 8,404 downwards.
AGCGGGGAAGCGACCTCCTCGGTGGGCAAGCACGGAGCCCGCAAATTGATTGACCGGCATGATGGGCGCGGAACCAAAGAGACCGCCAAACTCCAGGACGTCTCCCTCGTTATAGCCGATAGCTGGGATAACGCGGACCGCCGTGGTCTTGGTGTTGATGACGCCAATGGCCATCTCATCTGCGATGATGCCCGCAATGGTTTCCACGGAAGAATCACCAGGAATAGCAATCATGTCCAGACCAACGGAGCAGACTGACGTCATTGCCTCGAGTTTCTCGAGAGAAAGCGCACCGTCTTGAGCTGCGCGGATCATGCCCGCATCCTCGGAAACCGGGATGAACGCGCCGGACAGGCCGCCGACGCTGGACGACGCCATGACGCCGCCCTTCTTGACAGCGTCGTTGAGCAGGGCAAGCGCGCAGGTAGTTCCGGGGCCACCGCATTCGCCGACGCCGATGAGCTCCAGAATCTTAGCGACGGAATCGCCAGCTGCTGGGGTAGGCGCAAGACTGAGGTCTACGATGCCCTTCTCGACACCCAGGCGCCTTGAAGCCTCGCGGCTCATCAGCTCGCCTGCGCGGGTAATCTTGAATGCGGTCTGCTTGATTTTCTCGGCAACGTCCATGAGATTTGCGGAGTCGGGGAGCTCAGCGAGGGCCGCAGCCATGACGCCAGGGCCGGAAACGCCCACGTTAATGACGGCATCGGCCTCTCCGCCGCCGTGAACCGCGCCGGCCATGAAGGGGGAGTCCTCCACCATGTTGGCAAAAACGACCAGCTTAGCGGCACCGTAGCACTGGATGTCGGTGGTGCGACGAGCGGCCTCGAGCACGGTCTGGGCCATGAGCAGGACGGCGTCCATGTTGATGCCCGCGCGCGTAGACGCGACGTTTACCGAGGAACAGACGCGCGACGTGGTGGCCAGCGCCTCGGGGATGGATGCGATGAGTCGGCGGTCGGCGTCACCAAGGCCCTTGTGGACCAGTGCCGAGAAGCCACCAAGGAAGTCGATGCCCAACGTCTCGGCTGCGCGGTCCAGTGTGTGGGCCAGCGGCGTCAGGTCTTGCGCCGAGGTACATGCCGCAATCTGTGCGATTGGCGTGACGGAAACGCGCTTGTTGGCAATAGGAATGCCGTACTCTCGCTCCAGGTCCTCGGCCACGGCCACCAGGTGCTCGGCCTGGCGCGTGATGCGGTCGTAGACCTTCTGGCACATGCGGTCCAGGTCCTCGTCTGCGCAGCTATTGAGCGAGATGCCCATCGTAATGGTGCGCAGGTCAAGATTTTGCTCGCTGACCATGGCGAGGGTTTCGGCGATTTCCTGTGGAGTGATGTTCATGCGCGTCCTCTCGGAATGCGGTTGTCGTGCGAGCGCCGGGGCGCAGGTGCAGCTTGCGTGCGGTGTCGGGTCCAGGTGCGGTTGTCGTGTGGAGACAACGTCTGGCTTTTGGCGGACGACAAGCCGCAGGGGTTTCTCGACTATTATACTTAAGCAACAACGATAAACGGGGCAAGTTGCGAGGTAACGTGGCAGAAAAAGTCACCCTAAAAACGATTGCGCGCGAGGTGGGGCTGTCGCCCGCCACGGTTTCGCTGGTACTGAACGGCCGGCCGGTGCGCGTGAGCGACGAGAACCGCCGTCGCATCCTCGACGTTGCCCGTCGCGAGCACTACATTCCCAACCAGATTGCAAGAAGCCTGGTCACACAGCACACGCAGACACTGGGGCTGATCGTGCCGAATATCGAGAGCCGGTTTTTCTCGTCGTTTGCCAAAATGCTGGAGATGAAGTGCCGCCGCCGCGGGTACGCGTTGTTCATCACTAACTCGGATAACAGCACGTCAAACGATGCAGACCTTGTGCGTCTGCTGGTCAATCGCGGAGCTGACGGCATCTTTATCATCACGTCCGACGAGGTAGAAGCCTCAAAGCAGCTCATCGCCGACCTGGAGCAGCTGCCCGTGCCGTACGTCATGGTGGACCGAACCATCGACGCGCTCGACTGCGACAAAGTCACGTTCAACAACGAGCTCGGAGGCTATCTGGCCACAAAATACCTGCTAGACCACGGTCATCGCCGCATCGCGTGTATGGTCAACACCGCCTCCAACACCGGCTGCGCGCGCCTCAACGGCTACGTTCGCGCACTTGGCGAGAAGGGCCTGGAGCTTGATCAGTCGCTTGTGCTGACCAGTGATTATTACATTCCTGATGCGTATCTTGCAGCTCAGCAGCTGATTCGCGTGAACGCTACGGCTGTTGTTGCGACGTCGGACAACATTGCGCTTGGGCTGTTGCGCTATCTGTACGAGCGCGGTCTGCATGTTCCGCGCGACTATTCCGTTGTCGGATACGATAACAGCATTTCAGATGCGTTGTTTGAGCCAGCGCTGACTTCGATTGAGCAAAATGTTGATGAGCTTTCTGATGCTGCGCTTTCGATTATGTTCCGTCGCCTGGGCGAGCGCGGTGCGGAGGTTAGCGCAGGTATTGGCGTTGGCGCCGAGATGGGTGTCGCTGCTAGTGCGGGTGAGGGCGCAGCTGCTGGTAGTAGCGCTGGTGCGGATATCGGCACAGACCTTGTCTCTGCAAAGATTACCGGAATAGGCCTGGAAAACGCAGATGGGCCGGTGGACGATAGCACTTCAATCCAGATAATCCTTGAGCCGCGCATGATTGAGAAGAATAGCGTGCGTGTTTTGGGTCGCTAATCAGATTTCTGTATATTCATGCAATAAAATGCATTTCTATGAATACGTAATTTTTGCCCTCAAAATTATGTGCCGAAAAAGGTAAAAAACCCGTTTAGTTGGGGATGAAAATTTAAAATTGGCCGATTTAACCCCAACTAAGACGATTTTTTACCGCGCCAAAAACTTTTATCTGGGCAAACACTGTATGCAGAAAAATGAAAACCCCAACTAAACGGATTTTTTACCACTTTGGTACTTTTGGGATCAGTTTTGATCTCGTTGAGCATTGTTCTGCTGCCCCTTAAGAGCAAAATTCAGCTTTCGCGCGTATTTTGCTGATTCAAAGACGCCCTAAAAGCCTCCCCGGAAAGAAATTTCCAGAAATCTCACAGTGATAAAACGTTTTATCACTTAGAGTAGTATTTGAAACATAGCCGAAGCATCATACTGTTATGTATGTGTTGTTTTGCTCGCTTCAACGCGCCCGCAAGGCGCTGCGTCGCAGCTCATAACCTGCGCCGCAGCGCATGCACTCACAGCCGAGTGCGAACAAAACAAACGCTCAGGTGATGGAAGCAACGAGGTTGCCTAACCTGCGTAAACGCGCAGATAGCAGCCCAAGAAAAGGAGGAGCACATGGCTCAGCCCGTGTACGGTACACCTTGGCAGACCCTGAATCGGCCTGTATCTGAGGAGGCTCTTGCCGGCGTCGATAGGTATTGGCGCGCAGCTAACTACCTGTCTGTTGGTCAGATTTATCTTCGCAGCAACCCTCTTATGAAGGACGGTTTCTCTCGCGAGGACGTTAAGCATCGCCTGGTTGGCCACTGGGGAACCACCCCAGGCCTGAACTTCCTGTTCGGCCACGTCAACCGCTTCATCCGCGACCATAACCAGAACACCATCTTCCTCATGGGCCCTGGTCACGGTGGACCTGCAGGTACCGCACAGTCCCTGCTCGACGGCACATATCGCGAGACCTACCCATTCATCACCGACGATGAAGAGGGCCTCCAGAAGTTCTTCCGCCGCTTCTCTTACCCAGGCGGAATTCCTTCCCACTACGCACCTGAGACTCCAGGCTCCATCCACGAGGGCGGCGAGCTGGGCTACACCCTGTCCCACGCATACGGCGCCGTCCTGGACAATCCATCCCTGCTGGCAGTCGCTGTTGTCGGCGACGGCGAGGCAGAGACCGGCCCACTTGCAACTTCTTGGCAGACCAACAAGTTCATGGACCCACTGACCGATGGTATTGTTCTCCCAATCCTGCACCTCAACGGCTACAAGATTGCTAACCCAACCATCCTTGCTCGTATTTCCGACGGTGAGCGCGACGAGTTCTTCCGCGGCATGGGCTACCACCCATACAACTTTGTTGCAGGCTTCGACGACGAGGACCACGCATCCATCCACCGTCGTTTCGCAGCTCTTCTCGAGGCCGTCTTCAACGAGATCTGCGCTATCAAGACTCGCGCAGCCGCAGGTGACGCATCCCGTCCTTACTACCCAATGATCATCTTCCGCACCCCTAAGGGTTGGACTTGCCCTCCTTACATCGACGGCAAGAAGACCGAGGGCTCTTGGCGCGCACACCAGGTTCCACTGGCATCCGCTCGCGATACCGAGGCTCACTTCCAGGTCCTTCGCGACTGGATGGGCTCCTACAAGCCAGAGACTCTCTTCACCGAGAAGGGCGCAATCCGTCCAGAGGTTACCGCTTTCATGCCTAAGGGCGACCTCCGCCTCGGCGCTAACCCTAACGCAAACGGTGGCGCAATCCGCCGCAACCTCGTCCTTCCTGACGCAAAGAAGTACGAGATCCCAGTTGCCGAGAAGGGCCACGGCTTTGGTGCTACTGAGGCAACGCGCGTCCTTGGCGAGTACACCGCTGAGCTCATCAACAGCAACCGCTCCGAGTTCCGTATCTTCGGACCTGATGAGACCGCTTCCAACCGTCTGCAGCCATCCTTCCAGGTAACCGACAAGCAGTGGTTCGGCGGCTTCAACGACGACTTCGAGAACGACGAGCACATCTCCCCAGTTGGTAACGTTATCGAGCAGCTTTCCGAGCACCAGTGCGAGGGCCTGCTTGAGGGCTATACCCTGACCGGCCGCCACGGCATCTGGTCCAGCTACGAGTCATTCGTTCACATCGTTGACTCCATGATCAACCAGCACGCTAAGTGGCTTGAGGCTACCGTCCGCCACATTCCATGGCGCAAGCCTATCTCCGCTCTCAACCTGGTCCTTTCCAGCCACGTTTGGCGCCAGGACCACAACGGATTCTCTCACCAGGATCCTGGTTTTGTTGACATCATGCTCAACAAGAGCTTCAACAACGACCACATCACCAACATCTATTTCCCAGCAGACGCTAACCTCCTGCTTGCAGTTGGCGAGAAGTGCTACACCTCCACAAACTGCATCAACGCAATCTTCGCTGGTAAGCAGCCTGCTCCAACGTGGGTAACCTTCGACGAGGCTCGCGAGGAGCTTGCAGCTGGTGCTAAGGAGTGGAAGTGGGCTTCCAACGCTGAGGCTGGCGAGGAGGACATTGTCCTTGCATCCTGCGGCGACGTACCAACACAGGAGCTCCTGGCAGCTCTTGATATGCTTGGCAAGCTGGGCATCAAGGCTCGCTTCGTCAACGTTGTTGACCTGCTCAAGATTCAGAACGCTTCCGAGAACAACGAGGCTCTCTCCGACGAGGAGTTCACCAAGCTCTTCTCCGCAGACAAGCCAGTTCTCTTCGCATTCCACGCTTACGCCGGTTCCGTCCGTCGTTTGATTTGGAACCGTCCAAACCACGACAACTTCAACGTTCACGGCTACGAGGAGCAGGGTTCCACCACAACTCCTTACGATATGCTGCGCCTGAACAACATGGACCGTTGGGCACTTGCTGCTGACGCCCTCCGCATGATTGACGCTCAGAAGTGGGCAGATCAGATCGACGAGTGGGAGAAGTTCCGCACCGAGGCCTTCGAGTTTGCTGTCGAGAAGGGCTATGATCACCCAGCATTCACCGACTGGTCTTGGCCAGACGCTTCCGATGCTGATCAGGCTATCTCCGCAACTCAGGCAACCGCTGGCGACAACGAGTAACACGTCGCGGCCCGTACGTGCTTTCCGCCCGGTATTCACTTCGTGTGGGTACCGGGCTTTCTTGTGCGAAAGCGCTGGGAGTGGACGGGGTTTCTCGCCAGACGCGCGGCGCGCCCACCGCGCGACCGCCGCGCGCCTGATTTCTGCAAAGAATCTGTGGATTTTGCCTAAAACCATCAAAGAATCTGTGTCCCAAACACAGATTCTTTGCACTTTTTAGGCGGGCTTTGAGGCATGCTCAAGGTGTCCTTCGATAGAGCCTGATTTTATAGCCATGTCTGAATGATTTGCCGGAAAAGTGCACCATGTCTGTGTGGTTTTGCCGGTTTATCTCATCATGTCTGAGTAAATTTACTCAGACTTCATGCGCTTTTCAGGCTCGCATGGTGCACTAAGCGAGAAGCCCGTGTGCCGAGAAACCCCGTGCACTCGCAACGGCGCTTCGCGCGTCCGACCTGTAAGTTTGTCCGCACACGACGCTGTCGCCGTACAAAAAACCGGTGTCCACCTGCGTGAACACCGGTCTGACCTGCATGTTATGTGGAACTTCCAGCTCGCGCTCGCGCCCGCGCTTACCCCTTGAACCAGCGATTGGGCTGCTCGTAGGAAGGGCAGATGTCGCTCATGGGACAGCCGACGCACTTGGGGTTGCGAGCGGTGCAGGTTTCTCGCCCAAAGTGAATCCACTCTTCGTTGACGTCTTTCCAGAGCTCGTGGGGGAGAAGGGTGAGCAGGTCTTTCTCGGCAGCCAGCGGCGTGGAAGCCGAGCTCAGGCGCATGCGCTTGGAGATCCTGTACACGTGTGTGTCCACCGCGATGCCATCGACCACGTCAAACATCTTGTTGAGCACGATGTTTGCGGTCTTTCGACCAACGCCCGGGAGCGTGACCAGGTCTTCCATGGTGCCCGGAACTTCTCCGCCGTACTCCGTCAGCAGAATTTGCGCCGTCTCTACGCAGTGCTTGGCCTTCGCGCGCCAGAAGCCGATGGTCTGGATGACCTCTCCAACCTCGACAGCATTGGCGGCCGCCATGGATGGCGCGTCGGGCCAGCGGCGAAACAGCTCGGGTGTGACCTTATTTACCGCGGCGTCAGTAGTTTGCGCCGAAAGCATAACGCTGATGAGCAGGGTAAACGCGTCGTGATAATCCAGCGCGCTCTGGACGCTTGGATAGAGCTCGTGCATGCGTCGGCACAGCTCAATGCTGCGTTCTACCTTGACTTTCTTTGATTCTCTGGGCATAACCTCTCCTCAATTCCTTCTATGTGTACCCAGTATGTAGTTACGTTATCACGTGAGGCGAGAATAGCAAAATAGCTGCATAACAGCTACAATAACAGCCCAATTGAAAAGTTATCAAACCTGCGCGCCGGACGCGGCTGGACGTCGCCGAGCGCTGCGGCAAGTGCGTCTGGCGTCGCCGGCTTCGCGCCGGACGTCGCGGTGCCAGCGCGCGCCCGGCAAGGTTTGGTGTAACCCGCATGCGTTTGCATGTGGGTTTAGCGGCATGGCGGGAGACTGTGTGTTTATCAATAGAGTTGCAGCTCAACTACTGAGCGCGCCCGAGCTAGAGAAGCTGAAACGAGAGCTTTCGCGCGGATCAGACGCCACGCTGTCCCTCTCGCAAAGCGCTCGCCCGCTAATGCTGGCTGCGCTTTGGGCGCAGAATCCCCGTCCGTGCCTGCTGGTCGTTGCGGGAGAGGACGCCGCGGACCGCACGGCGCGCTCGCTTGCTGCGTGGCTGGGAAACGACGCCGTGCTGCGTTATCCCAACCGCAAGGATCGTCCCTGGTCGGATACCACGCCTGACGACGCCCTTATTGGAGCCAGGTGTCGCGCCATCGCCAAGCTTTCCGCTGGCGAGAAGGTCATTGTAGTTGCAAGTGCTCACGCGCTGATGCGCAGAGTTCCCCCTGTTGGTTCGGGCTATTTTCTTCCAGCGACGTTCACCGTTGGCGACGACGTCCCCTTTGAGGATGTGGCCTCGCTGCTCGTCGGCATGGGATACGCCGATGCAGGCGAGGTAGATGCGCCAGGCACCTTCCACATTCACGGCGATACGGTTGATATCTTCCCAGCTCAAGCTACAAGTCCTGTACGCATTGAGTTCTTCGGAGACGAGATTGACCGCATCAGGCGCATGGTGGCAGCAACCGGACAGACTATCGGTGCCATCGATGAGGTGACTGTTGCCCCAGCTAGAGAGCTTGCGTTTACCAAAGAAACAATCCGCCGCGCAGAAGAAGCGCTCTACACGCGCGCGCAAGAAAACTCTGCACTCGCTGCTGACCTGGAGCTTATTCAGCGCGGAGCTCAGGCGCCTGCACTTGAGCGCTATCTTCCCGTGTTGTACGGAGGCACTGCCAGCCCTCTTGAGCACATCTCTTCAAAGACGCTGGTTGTTCTTGCGGAGCCACGCTCGCTCTTTGATGACTGTCAGCGTGCCTTTGACGAAATTTCTGCATCCGCAACAGCATCAAAAGTGAAACTAGATGGTCTGTATACGGACCCCAAGGCTATGGACTTTGGCTCGCAGCAGCGCTTGTCCTTCTCGTCACTTCTACGTACGGGAACTGCGGTAACGTCGGAGCTCTCTGT